>JAXLUT010000014.1:0-54724 GCA_046329385.1 Saprospiraceae bacterium | reverse complement strand
TACCCATAATAAAGTTATTGGGTCATCAAAAAACATAGGAAACAGCACATCGTCAAAAAATTGACGTGCTGAATAATCATCAGGCTTATTTTCTTTTTCTTTATACAGACTTAAAAATTTCTTACCAATATAACTTGTGTACATATTTAAAAAAAATTATCATGTTCAACAATTTGCAACCCATATTTTTGATAAATATCCTCTGACTGAGGTATTACAAAAGGGTATGCACCAACTTCTAGCTGTTCAAATTTCGATTTGTGTCTGGAAATGGTTTTGTAATTGATTGGAATTTCTAAGTATAACCTTTCTTCCCAATTTGCTGTCAAATACTTACCCCGATCACATTCCAGAATGCATGAAGCACTTTCAATTTCTAAAGCATCTACCAATACTGCTTTTTTATAGTTACAGAGTTCTCGGATACCATATTTGCCATTTTTATAAATCAAATGTACATCAATTTCATTTGTGTTTAAGGTCGGATAAACACTATCAATTTTGTACTGTAAGTCTTTTTCCTTTAATAAGTCAAAATTATCTGGTAGCTGATCAAAACTTTTTTCCAAAACGGATTTATTATATGGGAGTCCTAGACCACTGGGTTTTATTACATGGATAGGCTTGAATTTCCCGATTGTAGTCTCATTTCTTTTTCTATTTACTCGACCAAAGCGCTGTATCATACCGTCTAATGGAGCACACTGAGTTATCATTCTATCAAAAGAAATATCTAGACTAACTTCCACAACTTGTGTAGAAACGACAAAACAGGCTTCTTTACCTTGACCATAAAGAGCATCAAACTCTTTTGTCAGCTTTGCTTCTAATGCAACTCTGTCACCTCGTTTAAATCTACTATGAATTAACATAGATTTTATTTCAGGGTATGAGTTTTTTAATTTTTGATAAGCATTTTGAGCATTTTTGACTGTATTATAAATAATTAATACTTTTTCCTTATTTCTAAATGCAACATCCAAAATATGATTAATATCTTCTTCATTTTCCAATTTTGAAATAAGATGTCTATCAAAGCTATTTAGTATTTCATCAGACAGTTTGACTTCATATACTTCAGTTTGTCCGCCCAATATTTGTAACAAATGATTATATAATACAATAGGCATAGTCGCAGTACCAATATGCAACCTGCAATCTAATCTCAATAATGCTTTAACAATTTCTAAAACCATGGCTTGAGAAACATCTGAATAAGTATGTATTTCATCCAAAATAATGTCTGTACCTTGAACATCAAGCATCACTGTTTCAAATCCAGATGTACCAAAAACTATAGCCGCTAATTGATGTGGTGTTAATATTTTTACAGAAGACCCAGCTAGGGGTTGAAGAATTTGTTCGTCAATTTTATTCTTTGCAACTATTTTGGATGTAGCGTGAAGCAAACGAATATCTTTATTAGGAACTGTATTTTTAATGCGTTCATACATTGCATTGATTGACGCTTGAAATGGCAATGTGTAAAATACACGACCTTTAGTCCTTCGTAACAGGAAATCAGTTTTACCTGCACCTGTGGACGCTACCACCAATGTATGCTTACGACTATCATCTGTTGATACTTGGGACAAAGGATAAAGCCAAGAGTTTCTATTTTTATCACGATAAAAGTCTAAATTGGGTGTCTCAAAAAGATACTTAAGTTTTTCATTAGTTTCATGGGTAAAAGCAGAAGCAAAGTGATCAGCTGACTTTAATAATCCTCTCAATGGAGACATTCCGTATTTTTTATTTTCGCAGTAAGATACAACGTATTCTAAAGCATTTTGTGCCTGTTCTTTTGTAATTGAGCAGCTAGGAATACCAAAAAAACTTAAAATCTCTAGACCATAACAATGCCACTCTTCCCAATCGATCAAATGGTTTGAAATTGTATCTCTTTCTTCGTTAATTAAATCTAAAAGACCTCTACCACTTGGGTCATTTTCTATAGATTTGTGATGCCCAATCACCAAATCAATAAGCATATTCCATTCGGATTTTTCAAAACAAGGTAAAAAGCCTAACGAAGAAATTTCATGGCGATGTGTATAATCCCATTTCCTATTTTCATTTAAACTTGAACCGTTTATTTGATTTATTTTATGTTGAAAATGTGGATGGGCTTTACCTAAATCATGTAAAATAGCGCCTTTTCGACATATTTCAACATTAAAGTCAAATTTATATTTTGAAGCAAACAATGTAATAGCATCAGTAACTTGGATAGTATGATCCAGTAATGTCAAACCACCGTAATTGACGCTCTTAGCAAGTATTTTATTCAGTTCTTTCATAATTAACTACGGATAGGGTTGCCGAACACTTTTAATTTACCATACATTTCTGATGCATCATCAAAACGATTATGTCCAACTTTGAAACCATTTTGGGCATCAGTAAAAACAAGTTCAAATCCATCAATTGTATCAAAGTCATTAATTGGTACTTCCATTTTCTCCATTGGAAAAATTAAATCTTCGTTTCTACATAAACACAATGTTTGAGTCATTGCAAGATTTGCATCAAGTTCATTTTCAAATGCAAGATATAAATGAGGATTAAGCATCACACCTCGTAATATAATTCCCAAATTAGTTTTATATATTCCTTTATCCTTGTAAATATCTATGCCCCCTTTTGACCACGTTCTTTCTTGTTGCATATCTAATCCCTGATAATTCAAACGATATCTTTTAATTTTACTAACCCTACCATATGTTGTTTCATCAATTAAAAGTTCAGGGAATAATTTCTTCTCCATTCCTTCAATAATTGATGGCGTTAAGAATTGTTGACTATAAGTCTCACTATCTCTAACAGCTGTCCACGGTTTTATAAAACCAAATGGTCCTTCATATCTAACAACAAAATATTTTTCCATAATCAATCAATTTTTGAAAGTGATCCAAATCCAATTCCAGTACTATTGCCAATTCCTACATCCCATAAGAATGCAATTTGTTCTGAAGAGCCTTCTACGATTATGGGGCAAACTGAGCCTTTTGTAAATATTCCTTTAAACATTGTCCCTTTAGTATATGCTGAAGTATAATCTATATCAAAATAAACATTCAATCCAAGATCTGATAATCCTGCCTTTCGCAATTTGTGTTTTGCATTATTTGTTAGGATGTTATTACTTTCAGCATCATTAAAGTAATAATACGTTGACTTTTTATCCTTAGAATATTTCAGAAAAATAGGACTTTCTGCCATAAATCTCTGTTTAGTATCAAACATTGGTACCTCTTGAATGGTGATGTCAGTAACAGACATTCCATAGAATACATCAGGCTCGGACTGTATCCCTTTTATAATGTTCTTGAGCTTACTTGTGTCATAAAAGCTTATGAAAAAACTGGCTCCATGACTAAAATCTAAATGTTCATTTACTTTTTTTCCACCTTTCAGCCAAGAAAAAGAATAGAGCGACATTTGATCGTGAATGTCATTTATCCCTAGCCATTTGTGAATTGTTCCTACTTGTTTTTGTTGATAGCTAAAATCAACAGGTTCCATGTTTTTTGATAACTTCAAATGTATTCTCATACTTTTATGCTTTTATTTATCTGTTTTTTTATTCGTTTTATCAGCAGCCTCCAGTATCTTATACACCCATTGTTGTATTGTAAGCATTCGATGAACTACGTCAAAGATAGGATTGATTTTTTAAATTGGTCTGGGGCGAGATGGTGTATTTCAGATGTGCTTATGGTAGGTACTTTATTGAGAAACCAGACCATATAGTCATATGGATTGACGCCAAGTGCCTTACACGTTCCAAAGATAGTATAATAGTATGCAATGGTAGTTGCTGCATCATGATTCCCTGCAAACAGGTAATTTTTTCTTCCTAAGGCTAAAGGCCTTATGGCGTTTTCGATGATGTTGTTATCTATTTCTACTATACCATGACCTGTATATTTGGTAAACTTTTGCCATCGGGTGGTCAGGTAGCTGATGGCTTTACCTATGGGAGACCTCGGAGTCACTTTGATGGCTTCTGCATCTAACCAATCTTTGAGTTGTTCTAATATGGGGTTGGCTGCTTTGCCTTTCTTCCTTGCGTCATCATATGTACATCCATTGTCTCTACATTTTTGCTCGATGGCGTAGAGTTTCTGTATCTGACCTAAGGCGTACTGTTTCTGTTTATCATTGGCCATAGCTTCTACAAACTTACGGCGTCCATGTGCCCAGCAATTGAAATGCTCCACATCACCATAGAGTTTATCTATCATTTCACACTTGGTATGCGTCTGTCTGCAAATGGCCTTTATAAATGGAAAGAGCAGGGCTGCCGTTTTGTATTTAAAATATACGGAGAGTTCAGGTGTTCGTGCACCTACAGAAATCTGTGTGCTTTGTTTTTTGCCATCCATCACTTTGATCGTACTCTCATCTTGTTGGATATAGCCTGATTGGAGGATTTTCTGTTTGATATACTCACTCATTAGCTTCATATAAGGGCTAAGTTGGTGTACCCAACCGTTCATTGTGGATGGTGCTATGACAACGCCTTCTCGTTTGTATATTTGTTGTTGTCGATATTCAGGTATATGATCTACATACTTGGATACTACAACATTGGCTAGAAGGCTTACATCTGCTTCACATCTAGCAATGGGTTCTTCTACTGGCGGAGCGGTGATAATGGTATCTTGGTTTGCTTTTTTATACTTGCGGCGTATATATCTGATGCGATATAGTTTACCTGGTTTATAGGCTAACTTTTCGGATACTTCATCTCCTATGTGTATGTCTGACTCATCGTGGTCTGTATCAATAATTTTCTCTTCTACACTTAGATGTTCACACCCACTCAAGAGTTGTCGACCTTTGTGGTCACTTTTCTTCTTTGATCGGTCATAGGTGATGGTTTCTTTTTGCTCTTCTACATCAGATGGCTCACTTTGTTGATCGCCAAAGACAGTTTGGTTGTCCACCATCCCCTTGGGGTATAAATCGTTCTGATTTGCGCCCATAAATGAGTTTTTGTAGTTGGCTAATTTGATGAATCAACTCATCAATTCTGGCTGCCTGCTGATTGATTTGAGTATCTTTTTGTGCTATAATGGCCTCGTAATCCATAGCATAAAAGTAATATATTTATACGATTATATCACAATATTTTACTCACTTTTTTTAAAAAAAATTAACCCGTTTTCTGCATCTCATATCGTGGTCGTTGGTGTAGTCCTATCAGTGATATTCCGCTTAGTAACATGATGAGATGTTGATAGTGGATACAATAGCTTTTGCCTTCTATGACTCCACTGAGCTGTTCGTAGCAGCCCCGCTCTAATCGTTTACTGTACAACACAAAGCCATCTCGATCCCATACCAGCATTTTGACTGTCCGACGACTTGTGTTGAAAAATATATACACATCGCCACTCATCGGGTCGGCTCCGAGATCATTGCGTACAAGGCCACTTAGTCCGTCATAGCCTTTGCGCATATCTACTGCTCCCTTGTATATGTAATACCGCTGATGTACTCCAAAGCCTAACATCCTACCAATGCTCTAATCTGGTCAACGCTCATCTCCATGTGCATATCTACTCTGATTCCATTTGGGTAATGAATGCTCACTTGCGGTATATGAGTAGCCAATACTTCTAATGGGATAAACTGAGGTCTCTTTTTAATTTCTCCCTTAGCGTCAATTACTTTTTTGCGCCAATTATAAAATGTGCTTTTATGGAAGGGCTTTCCTTGACAGAATCGTTCTGGACTTTGGCGGCTTTGTTCCCATTCTATTATCCATTGCTCTTTTTGTTCTTTGCTGTATGGCATAACTAAATATTTTCGGCAAAGATAGCTTGATACTGGCCTGTTTTACAATATGCAGTTGGTCGGATGGTTACGTTGTATTGCATACTGATAGTCCCACGGCACTAAGATACCTTGATCGTGTTGGAATGTTATTTTTAGTCGCATATTGATTGCATTTCGAAGTCATAGAATAACAAACTAATCTCCTGATTTTTTTTCTTTTTCTCGTGTTACCCGTTTATTCATATTGACTAATTTTGTTACAATAATAAACAATAATGCTGATACGTCAAACAATTTTGATATTTTTTTTCATAAGATGATTTATATCATATTTTGCTCTTTCATTCATCGTTGAAATCATTCATCGCTCGAATCATTCATCGTTCAGATCGTTTTTCGCATTCATCGTTCGAATCGCTCGAATCATTCATCGTTCGAATCGTTCATCGTTCGAATCGCTCGAATCGTTCATTGCTCGAATCATTCATTGCTCGAATCGCTCGAATCATTCGTCGTTCAGATCATTCATCGTTAGAATCATTGTAAGCATTCGATGAACTACGTCAAAGATAGGATTGATTTTTTAAATTGGTCTAAGAGATGGTGTATTTCAGATGTGCTTATGGTAGGTACTTTATTGAGAAACCAGACCATATAGTCATATGGATTGACGCCAAGTGCCTTACACGTTCCAAAGATAGTATAATAGTATGCAATGGTAGTTGCTGCATCATGATTCCCTGCAAACAGGTAATTTTTTCTTCCTAAGGCTAAAGGCCTTATGGCGTTTTCGATGATGTTGTTATCTATTTCTACTATACCATGACCTGTATATTTGGTAAACTTTTGCCATCGGGTGGTCAGGTAGCTGATGGCTTTACCTATGGGAGACCTTGGAGTCACTTTGATGGCTTCTGCATCTAACCAATCTTTGAGTTGTTCTAATATGGGGTTGGCTGCTTGCCTTTCTTCCTTGCGCTCATCATATGTACATCCATTGTCTCTACATTTTTGCTCGATGGCGTAGAGTTTCTGTATCTGGCCTAAGGCGTACTCGCTTCTTGGCTTATCATTGGCCATAGCTTCTACAAACTTACGGCGTCCATGTGCCCAGCAATTGAAATGCTCCACATCACCATAGAGTTTATCTATCATTTCATACACTTGGTATGCGTCTGTCTGCAAATGGCCTTTATAATCTTTTAAGTTGTCTATGGGGCCTTCTCTTCCTCTGCCTTTGTGGTATTCAAAACATACGTATTGGAGTCCTGGTGCGCCCATGACCCACATGTATCCTGTGTGTGTGCCTTGTTTTTTGCCATCCATCACTTTGATCGTACTCTCATCTTGTTGGATATAGCCTGATTGGAGGATTTTCTGTTTGATATACTCACTCATTAGCTTCATATAAGGGCTAAGTTGGTGTACCCAACCGTTCATTGTGGATGGTGCTATGACAACGCCTTCTCGTTTGTATATTTGTTGTTGTCGATATTCAGGTATATGATCTACATACTTGGATACTACAACATTGGCTAGAAGGCTTACATCTGCTTCACATCTAGCAATGGGTTCTTCTACTGGCGGAGCGGTGATAATGGTATCTTGGTTTGCTTTTTTATACTTGCGGCGTATATATCTGATGCGATATAGTTTACCTGGTTTATAGGCTAGCTTTTCGGATACTTCATCTCCTATGTGTATGTCTGACTCATCGTGGTCTGTATCAATAATTTTCTCTTCTACACTTAGATGTTCACACCCACTCAAGAGTTGTCGACCTTTGTGGTCACTTTTCTTCTTTGATCGGTCATAGGTGATGGTTTCTTTTTGCTCTTCTACATCAGATGGCTCACTTTGTTGATCGCCAAAGATACTTAGTTGTCCACCATCCCCTTGGGGTATAAATCGTTCTGATTTGCGCCCATAAATGAGTTTTTGTAGTTGGCTAATTTGATGAATCAACTCCTCAATTCTGGCTGCCTGCTGATTGATTTGAGTATCTTTTTGTGCTATAATGGCCTCGTAATCCATAGCATAAAAGTAATATATTTATACGATTATATCACAATATTTTACTCACTTTTTTTAAAAAAAATTAACCCGTTTTCTGCATCTCATATCGTGGTCGTTGGTGTAGTCCTACCAGTGATATTCCGCTTAGTAACATGATGAGATGTTGATAGTGGATACAATAGCTTTTGCCTTCTATGACTCCACTGAGCTGTTCGTAGCAGCCCCGCTCTAATCGTTTACTGTACAACACAAAGCCGTCTCGATCCCATACCAGCATTTTGACTGTCCGACGACTTGTGTTGAAAAATATATACACATCGCCACTCATCGGATCGGCTCCGAGATCATTGCGTACAAGGCCACTTAGTCCGTCATAGCCTTTGCGCATATCTACTGCTCCCTTGTATATGTAATACCGCTGATGTACTCCAAAGCCTAACATCCTATCAATGCTCTAATCTGGTCAACGCTCATCTCCATGTGCATATCTACTCTGATTCCATTTGGGTAATGAATGCTCACTTGCGGTATATGAGTAGCCAATACTTCTAATGGGATAAACTGACGTCTCTTTTTAATTTCTCCCTTAGCGTCAATTACTTTTTTGCGCCAATTATAAAATGTGCTTTTATGGAAGGGCTTTCCTTGACAGAATCGTTCGACTCTTTGCCGGCTTTGTTCCCATTCTATTATCCATTGCTCTTTTTGTTCTTTGCTGTATGGCATACCTAAATATTTTCGGCAAAGGTAGCTTGATACTGGCCTGTTTTACAATATGCAGTTGGTCGGATGGTTACGTTGTATTGCATACTGATAGTCCCACGGCACTAAGATACCTTGATCGTGTTGGAATGTTATTTTTAGTCGCATATTGATTGCATTTCGAAGTCATAGAATAACAAACTAATCTCCTGATTTTTTTTCTTTTTCTCGTGTTACCCGTTTATTCATATTGACTAATTTTGTTACAATAATAAACAATAATGCTGATACGTCAAACAATTTTGATATTTTTTTTCATAAGATGATTTATATCATATTTTGCTCTTTCATTCATCGTTGAAATCATTCATCGCTCGAATCATTCATCGTTCAGATCGTTTTTCGCATTCATCGTTCGAATCGCTCGAATCATTCGTCGTTCAGATCATTCATCGTTCGAATCGTTCATCGTTCGAATCATTCATCGTTCGAATCGCTCGAAACATTCATCGTTCAGATCATTCATCGTTAGAATCGTTCATCGCTCGAATCGCTCGAATCATTCATCGTTAGAATCGTTCATCGCTCGAATCGCTCGAATCATTCATTGCTCGAATCATTCATCGTTCAGATCGCTCGAATCATTCGTCGTTCAGATCATTCATCGTTCAGATCGTTCATCGCTCGAATCGCTCGAATCATTCATTGCTCGAATCATTCATTGCTCCAATTCTTCATTTTTATCAAGATTTTTGATATGTTTGCCACCAATAAACACAAGTAATCTTCACCATTATGTTTGACCATCTTTTGTCTCCACTTCAAGTTGGGAATACCATCATCAAAAATAGGGTACTCATGGGCTCTATGCATACCAATTTGGAGGAAATAGAAGGAGGATTTGATAGGTTGGCTGTATTTTATAGGGAGAGAGCTTTGGGACAAGTAGGGCTGATCATCACTGGAGGCATTGCACCCAATGAAGCAGGATGCACCTCTGCCAAAGCTGCCAAATTGTCCACTGAAGATGAGGTAGCCCACCACCAAAAAATCACTCAAGCTGTCCATGATGCTGGTGGCAAGATTTGTATGCAAATCCTTCATACTGGCAGATATGGCTATCATCCAAATATCGTAGCACCTACTGCCATCCAAGCGCCGATCAATTTTTTCAAGCCGAAAGAGTTGACATCCGATGAAATTTTACAAACCATAGATGACTATGTCCAATGTGCTCATTTAGCACAAAAGGCTGGTTATGATGGTGTAGAAATCATGGGCTCTGAAGGGTATTTGATCAATCAATTCATCGTCACTCGTACCAACCATCGTACTGATGAATGGGGCGGCGAATATATCAATAGGATCAAGTTTCCTTTAGAAATCATTAGGAAAACAAGAGAAAAAACTGGAGAAGATTTTTTAATTATTTATAGGTTGTCAATGTTAGATTTGGTAGAAGATGGCTCTACTTGGGAGGAAGTTGTCCAATTGGCCAAAGAAGTGCAAAAAGCAGGTGCATCTATGATCAATTCTGGTATTGGCTGGCACGAAGCGCGGATTCCGACCATAGCCAGTATGGTACCACGAAAAGCCTTTGCTTGGGTGACCAAAAAGCTGAAGGATGAAGTTGACTTACCACTGATAGCTGTCAATCGGATCAATACACCTGAGGTGGCTGAGTCGGTCTTAGCGGACGGATGTGCAGATATGGTATCAATGGCACGCCCGTTTTTGGCAGACCCACATTTAGTCAAGAAAACAATTGAAGGTCGCACCAACGAAATCAATGTTTGTATCGCGTGCAACCAAGCATGTTTAGATCACACTTTTCAGCTTAAAATATCATCATGTTTAGTCAATCCACAAGCTTGTCATGAAGATGAATTGGTATATCTACCTGCTCAAAATATCAAGAAGATCGCAGTAGTTGGCGCTGGCCCAGCTGGTCTTGCTTTTTCGCATATTGCTGCGATGAGAGGCCACCAAGTCACGCTGTATGAAGCTTCTGATAGGTTGGGAGGGCAATTCAATTTGGCCAAACAAGTACCAGGCAAAGAAGACTATGCTGAGACCATCAGGTATTATGAGCAAATGATGATTAAATATGGTGTGAATGTTCATAAAAATGAATTGGCTACTGCCGAAATGCTTGCAAACGTTGGATATGATGAGATCATTTTGGCAAATGGCATCATACCTAGGAAGCTAGATATACTTACTGCGATCATGCTATGGTCGTGAATTATGCAGATGTTTTGGATCGCAAAGTGTGCCTCAGTCAAAAAGTGGCAGTGATTGGCGCTGAGGTATAGGCTTTGATGTGGCTACTTTTTTGACAGAGAGTAAGGGACTATCTGAAAATGTTGAAGATTTTGATGCTACTTGGGGTATTGATGCTAGTTATCAACACCGTGGAGGCATACAACATCCTAATAGAATGAGAGAAGATCGAGAAGTATATTTGCTCAAGCGGTCTGGAGGTAAGCATGGTAGTACGCTTGGCAAGACCACAGGATGGATACATAAGGCGATATTGTCACATCATGGGGTCAAGATGATGTCTGATGTCAATTATGAAAAAGTAGATGATCAGGGTCTTCACATTTCTATCAAGGGTGAAAATATCGTGCTTCCAGTAGATCAAGTGATAGTTTGTGCAGGTCAAAATCCATCTAGAGTTTTGTATGATGCCTTGTTGGCATTGGGTATTAATTCCAAGTTAATAGGTGGAGCAGATGACGCCGTCGAACTGGATGCAAAAAGGGCTATTCACCAAGCCTGTCATCTCGCAGCAAGTATTTGATCTTTCCTTAATGCATAGAAAGTAAGAAATTTTTGATGGGCGACAACGCTTCATTTAGCTATGTGAGAAATATTATTTGTCAAAAATCTGAAATTCAACATATCGTATGGCAGCAAAATTAAAATATTTTAAAGAAAACTCACTAAAAATATGTGTAAATTCTTCACTTTAAAATAATTAAAATTATCTTTGTGGCGATTTTCAAAAACAGCTAATATTTTTCAAAAATACACAACCTATTATGGCTAATACAGGGCATATAAAACAAATCATCGGACCGGTAGTGGACGTAAGTTTTGCTGGCGAAAACAGCAAACTGCCTGAAATCCTCAACGCATTGTCAGTAAAAAGACAAAATGGCGAAACGCTCATCTTGGAGGTACAACAACACCTTGGAGAAGACAGTGTCAGAGCCGTATCAATGGACTCTACAGATGGTCTCACTAGAGGCATGGAAGTAGTAGATATGGGTACTGCCATCGCAATGCCTATCGGAGACCAGATCAAAGGTCGTGTATTCAATGTAGTAGGTGAGCCAATAGATGGTTTGGGAGCTTTGGACAGAACAGTGACCAGAAGCATTCATAGTAAGCCACCAAAATTTGAAGATCTCTCTACTGAGACGGAAGTCTTGTACACAGGTATCAAGGTGATAGACTTGATCGAACCATATTCAAAAGGTGGAAAAATCGGTCTCTTTGGTGGTGCAGGTGTTGGTAAAACAGTATTGATCCAAGAGTTGATCAATAACATTGCCAAAGGATATGATGGTATCTCTGTGTTTGCTGGAGTAGGAGAGCGTACCAGAGAGGGAAATGACTTGATGCGTGAGATGTTGGAGTCAAATATCATCAATTATGGTAGTGACTTTTTGCATTCAATGGAAGAAGGCGGCTGGGACCTCACAAAAGTAAGCAGAGAAAAACTCAAAGATTCAAAAGCCACTTTCGTTTTCGGCCAGATGAACGAGCCACCAGGAGCGAGAGCAAGGGTTGCTTTGTCTGGATTGACTTTGGCAGAATACTATAGAGATGGAGATATGAATGACCCAAATGGTGGTAAAGATATCTTATTCTTCATTGACAATATCTTCAGATTCACACAAGCAGGTTCGGAAGTATCAGCCTTGTTGGGTCGTATGCCTTCAGCAGTAGGATATCAACCTACTTTGGCCACAGAGATGGGTTTGATGCAAGAAAGGATTACATCTACCAAGCGCGGATCTATCACATCAGTACAAGCGGTATATGTGCCTGCAGATGACTTGACAGATCCAGCACCAGCTACTACCTTTGCACACTTAGATGCTACCACAGTATTGAGTAGAAAGATCGCATCTTTAGGTATCTATCCAGCTGTTGACCCATTGGACTCTACATCTAGAATCTTGGATCCAGGTATCATCGGCGATGAGCATTACAATTGTGCACAGAGAGTGAAGATGATACTTCAGAGATACAACGAGCTTCAAGATATCATCGCCATTTTGGGTATGGAAGAGCTTTCTGAAGAAGATAAATTGGTCGTATTCAGGGCGAGAAAAGTGCAGAGATTCTTGTCACAACCATTCCACGTTGCGGAGCAGTTTACAGGTATCCCAGGTGTTTTGGTTCCGATAGAAGACACCATCAAAGGATTCAATATGATCATGGACGGTGAGTTGGACAAATATCCTGAAGCTGCTTTCAACCTCAAAGGAAAAATCGAAGACGTTGTAGTAGCTGGTGAAAAAATGTTGGCCGATGCATTGGCCAATGCATAATGATATAAAATCATTTTAGTATGAATCTAATAGTCTTAACACCAGAAAAAGAAATTTACCAAGGTAAAGTGGCCTCGGTAAAGGTACCTGGTATCAACGGTTCGTTTGAGATATTAAAAAATCACGCACCCATCGTGGCAGCATTAGGAAGCGGTGATGTGCGTATCATTGATGACAAAAACGAAAAAGTGGTTTTTACCATCAAAAAGGGATTCATCGAGGTATTGAAAAACGAAGTGTCTCTCTTAGTACAAGGAGTGAAAGAATAGAATAGAAATATTTTATTAAATTATAATAGAAGGCTTGTTATCATCAGATTTCAGGCCTTTTTTGTTGTATTACCCTTAAAGGAAATTGTATTATTTTGAGAAGTGGAATGGCAATTTGATTTAGTATGATCAATTGATGCTAAGTAATAAACTTGTTTATATCCTATAAAAGTAGTTAAACTCCAAACTCAATTTTTCTACAATGTTGGTGGAAAACTCATAAGGTCTGCTCGAAACTCAAAAGAATTTTTATGAAGAGGAGTATAGGGTGTTAACTTATAACTAAGCATCAATTCGGGTATAGGTGCAATGAAGGTGCTACTCAGGTGCTACTCAGGTGCTATGCAAATGCTATGAAGATAAGATGAAGAAAGGAGGATGGTCGGGACAACTTCGGGACAACCTCGGGTCAAGGTCGGGTCAACATTGGGATAACAAGGATTGAAAATTGAATTTTCGATAGAATTTTTGTTCTTATTTTTGTTACAAAGCAGTTTGTTCAAAGCATATTTGATAGCCAAGTGCAAATATATAATATTTTACTATGCTGTGTTGAAATATTTTTTGGATTTCAGCCTTTTGATGGGCAATGGATCAAGTTGTAGATGGTTGCTGACATTTGACATTCATTAAATGTTAATAGTGAAAGTAAATTTGTTTATTTCGATTCTAAGTTATATATTTGTATCACAGAATTTAGAGTAGGTAGCTTGCTTGCCTGTTGCAATTTGCTGACTATGAAGAAGATTTAATTGGAATTATTATATTATTATTTATTCATTTATTTTATCATGAAGAAATATTTCTTTACGTTACTTCTGTAGATTATTTTTTACCATTGTCATTATGGTCAAATTTTAGAATGCCCACCAGTAGAATTCGAAAATTTCAAATATGATTGATATCATATCCCGAAAGATACTAGTGTTACTGACGATATTTGCACTTGGTCCACAGGTTCAACGCATTTTTATCAATTAAATCAACACCAAATTTAACATGGAGGGTTTTTGTACATGGTCTATCCAGTATTTATCTTCTATGGCGAGGTAGAAGGATTCTTATTTGAAAAAATAGACCTTAATTCTGGCAAAGTGAAGTATTTTAAAGCTGGATTAGATGAAATGCTAAACGTCTTGCTGAATGGATTAATCAAAAGATTTAACCTTATTTTTAAATTTTTGTCATGTGCTTAGAAATATTTGACAAAGTATTAAAAATGAAGTATGAAAAAAATAAATGGCAAATTTTACTATTTTGCAAATATAATGCTAACAAAAGTTTGTTTCGATGTTATATATTTGTAAAGGTGTAAATTCTTCAAAATGAGATAAAAAGAAATAAAAATAAAACAACTCAATAATTTTATTTGATTGAACTTTTGCTACTGTATGGAATTGTTTCCTAAATTTGTACCAGTTATTGCTGCGGTCGAATATTGCCAAATTTTAAAATATATCTTATGAAAGATCAAATTATAAATCATAATCTGAAATCAGGCTATAGTATTTTTATGTGTTTTGTATTCATGTCATTTTCCCTGATTAATTGCAAATCTCAAAAAGTTGTAATTACCCAATTTCATAAAACACCTCCACCAAATGGAATAGAAATTACAAATGGATGGTATGCCGATCGCTCTGAAGTGTCCAATATTAATTATCGTGAATTTCTGCATTTTATCAAACATCATTATTCAGACTCTACTCGATATTTAAAAATGTTGCCCGATACGACAGTTTGGAAAGAATTGGGAGAAAACATGTCAAGATTTGTCACTGATTATTTAAGAAATCCAGATTATGAAGATTGGCCAGTAGTTGGCGTAAGTTATGAACAAGCTGTAGAATATACGAAGTGGAGAACTGATAGAGTCATGGAAATGATATTAATAACCCAAGGCATTAGAAAGATGAACAATGATGCAAGAGATGAAGAAGTCTTTACAATTGCAAAATATTTTGAAAAGGATATTAATAAACTTTCTAAGAACATCCAAGTTAGGAGCTATTATCATTTTGACCTTCCATCCAAGGAGGAATGGGACATTATTGTAAAATACCAAGAAAGTCTTTATAGCATACCAAAATGCATAGACAGCTTGATAGTATCACAAGGCCAATTTCTTAATGCCGTAAAAGTAAATAACGATATTGAAGGATGTGTCAACGTAAAGTATAATGAAATGTTTCATGTTAAGGGTAATGTGTGCGAATGGATAAAAGATGGTAAGATGTGTGGAGGAGGATCATTTTTACAAAGTTTAGATCATATCAAGGCTACAAGGTTTTTTGGTGTAAGAGACCCTAAAGTTTGGGTTGGCTTTAGGAATGTATGTAGGTTTAAAGAATGGGAATAAATTCATTTTGTATGTGAATTATTCCACCACTAAACATATCTTGATACTTTTTGTTACTGTAATTGTTCAAAAAAAAATATAATCTATATGAGTTTAAAAATAGGAGATATAGCGCCAGCTTTCACACTCAAGGCAAGTGACAAAACTGATGTTTCATTAAGCGATTATGCAGGCAAAAATGTAGTCGTTTTATTTTTCCCTTTAGCCTTTACTGGAGTATGCACGACAGAATTATGTACGATCAGAGACAATAAAGCTGATTATGACCATTTGAATGCCGAGGTAGTCGCCATTTCTGTTGATTCACCCTTTACTTTGGCAAAATTTAAGGAAGAGCAAGGGTATAATTTCCCACTTTTGTCTGACTGGAATAAAGGGACAGCGCAAGCTTATGGAGCCTTGTATGACGAATTTGTCTTAGGTATGAAAGGTGTTGCTAAGAGGTCTGCCTTTGTGGTGGATAAAGAAGGGAAAATTAGGTATGCAGAAATTTTGGAAAATGCTGGAGAACTTCCTAATTTTGCTGCGATAAACGAAACTTTAAGCGAGCTTAAGTAGTTATAAGATTTGCATTAAACATTTACTTGCAAAAATGAACACAAACATAAAATTTGACGAATTGGAAGATGTCCTCGTAGAAGAGGAAATTTCTACTGGTCAGGTATCACAGTTGATAGTATATAATGATGATTTCAATACATTTGATTGGGTGATACAGTGTTTTATGGAAGTCTGCGAGCATACCCAAGAGCAGTCAGAGCAGCTGTCTATTTTAGTGCACTTCAAAGGCAAAGCTACTGTCAAAACTGGCTCTATGTCTATATTGAAGCCTATGAAGGATGCTCTCATAGAGCGTGGTCTGTCAGCCGTGATAGAGACCTTGGTAAAAGAATAGTGTATAGGTTAAATTAATGTAATATGTAAGGTGGTGATTTTTAGTAGTTGCCACCTTTTTTATTGGTATTCGAAGGTATGTACTATTATTTGGATGAAAGTTTGTTTTTTCCGCATCCTGACACAGTCAAAGATTCTGGCATTTTAGCTATTGGTGGAGATCTCTCATTCAGAAGATTGCTACTTGCTTATCAATATGGCATTTTTCCATGGTATAACAACAGCGAGCCTATCATCTGGTGGTGTCCGCATCCGAGATATGTCATTTTTCCCGAAAAGGTAAAAGTTGCCAAAAGCATGAATAGCTATTTTAATCAAAAAAAATTTACTGTCACATATAATCAATGTTTTGATAAAGTGATCATGCAATGTCAAAATATTCCAAGACATGGTCAAGACGGCACGTGGCTCAATACAAATATGGTCAAGGCATATATCAAATTGCATCAAGCAGGATATGCTACATCTGTTGAAGTATGGGAAGGTGACCAGTTAGTCGGTGGCTTGTATGGTGTCAACATTGGCAAAATATTTTTTGGCGAATCCATGTTCAGCCACAAAAGCAATGCATCCAAGTTTGGTTTCATATCCTTAGCACGAAAATTGGCAACAGAAGGTTTTCTTGTTATTGATTGTCAGCAACCCAATCCTCATCTTGAGAGCCTCGGTGGTGAGTTTGTAGCTGGTGATATGTTTCACAATATGTTGAAAAACAATAGGTTGCTTTGGTTGAGAGAATAACTAAACTTCCTTAGCCAGATCCAATTTGACGCCAGTTTTTTCTATGACTGATATAAATGGAAATGACTCTGCATCGGCATCAGAAGGAAACATTTTAATATCGAGGTGTCTAAATTTTCTAATGATAGGTCGCACCAATTCAAAATCTATCATGCCCTCTCCAATAAATTTAGGGCTCCAGACAGCAATATCAACATCGCTGTATTGATGTACACCACCATTGGCATAAGAACCAAATAAAATCACTTTTTCAGGTTTTAAGTCCAATGCTATTAATTGGTCAACGACATCAAGGAGTAATCTATCTAAAGCCCTTCGAGTAAGCATGATTTTAGTCTGTTTAATTTCTCAAACTGGGTTTCTACATATTTTTTTGTAGCTAACTTATGAAGGCTGAATTTAAAATCTGGGTAGCGGCCCTCTATATTCCATCTATTGATAGTATCTAAAAAATCTATTAATTCTGAATCAATATCCAAATCTGTTTGTGAGTAAATGAACTGAAGATCATGATTCTTGGTGGTATGTCATCAATATTGTCATTTACCCAATTTGCTTTCAATAATTTTTCGATAGATAAACAAAACATAAAAAGCGCTTCTACATTTTTATTATTTTGCATTAGAATGATGGCAGCTTCCCACCTATCACGAGCAGTTCGAAGCCAAAAATCGATATAAATTTTCTTTCCCATACTGCAAATATATGTATAAAAAGAGTGTTTAGACTTTATTTTATTTTTTTTCTCCAAATCGTCTATACACTTCTTGTTGCCTTGGCCTGACTTTCGGAATTTCGGTCAAAGGCTCACAAGGTCTCAACGTAGCGTGACATTCTGCTGGCAATTGTTGATAAAGTTTTGTGCCTTCTGTCTTCCACTCCATCATTTCATCTGAAATATCTTTTATAGCTTGTGCTGGATTGCCTACTATAAGCTTTCTGGTCTCAAAATGTGTGCCTGCCTTTACAAACGAAAGCGCTCCGACTATGCATTCATCGCCAATGATGACGTCGTCCATGATCACTGCATTCATACCTATCATTGAGTTGTTGCCTATGGTAGCTCCATGTATGATAGCGCCATGACCTATGTGAGCTCCTTTGTGTAGTATAACTGACTTGCCTGGAAACATGTGGAGCGTGCAGTTTTCTTGTACATTGCACCCATCATGTACGATGATCTCGCCCCAATCTCCACGCAAAGCTGCTCCAGGGCCAATATATACGTCTTTTCCGATGACCACATTGCCAGTCACTGTGGCCTGTGGATGCACAAAAGCAGATGGATCCACTACTGGTCGATAACCATTGAACTCATATATCATAAGGCCAGATTGATTTTAATTTTAATAAGATTTGCGATGCGGCTGGACATATCAAGGTATTGGCTAAATTGATACTGACACGCTGCTGATATTCCTTTTCGTCAGTATGTGGAAATCTACGACAAGCTTCTGGCCTGATTTCTAAATACCACATGTATTATCGGCATTTAAAAATCTACATGGTACTAGATTAAAAGATTTTTCGCCATTTACATCTGTCAAAACATATAATTTATTGAATTGCTTTGTGCTGATATTCAGATGTTTAGATATTCTGTTGATGTCGTTATTGCTTAATAATGGTGGAGATGATTTACAACAATTGGCACAGCTTAGACAATCGGTTTTTTCAAATACTTTTGATGCGTCAAGCTCAATTTGTTATAAAATTCTTCATTATTGACCTTTCTTATTTGTTTCAACCAAGCTTCATTGCTTCGTTTGTTTTCTTGCTGAGCGCAAAATAAGTATATAATCATCTTTCATCTTAACATAAAGTATTTGGTCTGAAGACTAAGCCCATTGTATTCCAATAGGATTTTGTACATTCCATTTTTCCAATTAGAGGTGGAGATGATATATTTTTCTAATGCAAGATACTTTTTTGTGATGATGTTATCCTTTTCATCTACGACAGTGATCACATACTTTAATTTTGACGGATTGTCCAGAAATAAAACGTCTTGGCCATCGAGCCAAGTAGGAATGACATCAATAGTTGTGTTGGTAGCATCGTCAAGTTGGATGGCACTGGTTTTGAAAAATGAGCCATTTTTGATATCTAGTATTTCAGATGTTGGGTCATAGACTCGCCAAAAATAATCTTTATGTTTTTCTAATGATTGAATGTTAAATTGTTGATCTATTATGGTGGTATCTACAATGATATTAGTAAAATTTTCATCAGTGGATACTTGTAGTTTGCTCAAAGATGAGCCAGATTTTTGCCAGTTGAGTTGTATGTTTTTGTGATAAACCACTTGGTTTTCTAATGGATTAGTATATAAAATATTGACATGGTGTGAAATCGCAGTACTGTCACCAAAGAGCTCATCCAAATGATAAATTGTGTGATTTGATTCATTGTTTTGACAATATAAGTTACTGTAATACAAGAAAATAAGAAAAATATAGATCAATAATTTTAGGCTAGACTTATGCATACATCGGTTACTTTATGCCCATCATTCGTCGCCACAAAGCTGCAAAAGCCTCACCGAAATTTGCATCTCTTGGTCGTGCTCCCTGATCTTTAAGAATGTAATTACTTTCTTTATCTTCTATCAAATTGAACTTAAAAACAAACTGATCTGGGTCACTCGATTTCATGCGAAACGTGCCGAATCTCAAGTCGTAATACTCTAATGAATCTTCATTTATTCGCTTCAACTGGAAGTAATCATCGCTAAACCAGCGTAGTGTTTTCAAGGTCTGATCCGTCTCTAATGCTTCGCCAAATGTTGCCCTATTTTTTGAAATGCTGTTAAGCTCAAATTTTTTTTCTTTATCAAAAAATGAATATGTTCCATAATAGTAGGCAGTATCAGTCTCTGCTATACCACTCCAAAGCACGTTATTGAGTATAGTTGGAGTCGTCATGTATCGTAAGTAGGTAATCTTATCTCGCGACAATGAGTTTTCAAAAATTGTGTTGATTCTTGTCTTGTTTAAGATAGTAAATATCATGTACACACTGCTGATAGTCAATCCTATATAATTCCATTTGGCTCTCCTTGGGTTATGTCTGCTATAGCACATAGCTATGATGAGACAAGTGATAAAAGGTAATGTATAAAGTGGATCAGCTACTGCTATATTGTTGAAAGCTACTCGCTGACTTGAAAATGGCAATAAAATTTGGGTGCCGTAAGTAGTAAAACAATCCAAGATAGGGTGAGTCACCAATGCCAGAAAAAACATCCATTGCCACTGACCAATTGTCGCCGTAGGTTTTTCATAAGTTGGCCTTTGGTATTGTCTCTTTAACAAAAATCCTCCACCTAATAGAATTATCAAACTGACGATGCCCTTGATTATATTCCAGTCTCCAAGCAATGAAATACCGCCAGCAATAGATAAAATTAGCATACACCAAGCTACAATGGCGAATGTTTTTGACCAATTTTGCCTATAAAACCAAGGAACAAGCCAACCTAAAAGTAAAGCTAAAATGGTGAGATACAAGGCCGAATGTGTAGGCCCTCGATGAAAAGCCAAAGCATCAATGGGCGACATAAAAGCGTTGGATATGACATCAAGATCAGGAATGGTTCCAGCAATAGCTCCCCAAACTATGGCTCGATTGCCTATTCTTTTGCCTATGGCGGCTTCTGCCACTGCTGCTCCCAAGACTATTTGTGTCAATGAATCCATGGTGCATCTTTGATTAAACCAAGGTGTTTTGTATCATCAGCTTCTCTATAGCTCGATTGGCAGCGGTTTGTTCTGCGGCTTTTTTATTAAAGTCTTCAGCGGTTGATATTTCGACTCCATCTATCACTATCGCCACTTTGAAGCAGTCTCGCTTATCCAATTTGAACTTGGAGAGCGTGGCAAAATTGATGTCTTTACCATGCTTCTGGCACCATTCTAAAAGTTGCGATTTGTGATTGTCGTCTTTGGTCTCTAAATCATTGATATCGAGATACTTCATCAATATATTTTTGATGACATAGTTTTTTGTTTTTTCATACCCAAATTCGATATAAATGGCTCCAACAAGAGCCTCTAAAGCATTTCCCAACATCGAATTGCTCATTTTGCCCATGCTGTATTCCGATAGGATGACATCAAGACCCATATTGTCAGCAATCTCATTGAGTGTCTGACGTTTTACGATTTTTGACCGCATTTTTGTGAGAAAACCTTCATCTTTGTTGGGATATTTTTTGAAAAGATATTCGGCAACAATGGTAGATAGTATGGCATCACCGAGGTATTCCAATCTTTCATTGGTGGCTTTACCTGGAGTTTCATTGGTCATTGACTTATGATAAAAAGCCGTCTTAAATAGACTAAGTCGCGCAGGTGTAAAACCAAGGATCGGTCTCAACCTCATGGTCAAATCCTTGTCATCAGATAGATACAAATTATAGATGCGACGTACTATATCCACTTTTTATTCATATCTTTTGATAATGACCGAAGCATTATGTCCTCCAAAACCAAATGTATTGCTCAACGCAATATTTATTTTCCTTTCTTGAGCCTTATTGAATGTAAAATTGAGTCTTGGATCAAACTCCGGATCATCAGTAAAATGATTGATCGTCGGTGGGATGAAGTTGTCATTGATGGCCGCAACACATGCTATGGCCTCAATGGCTCCAGCGCCACCCAGTAGGTGGCCAGTCATAGATTTTGTGCTACTGATATTGAGATCATAAGCTGCATCTCCAAATACTGCTTGAATGGCTTTGGTCTCCGCAATATCACCCAATGGTGTTGAAGTACCATGCACATTGACATAATCAATATCGGTGGTGTTTAATCCAGCATCTTTGATAGCAAGATTCATCACATTCTTCGCACCCAAACCATCAGGATGAGGAGCTGTCATGTGATATGCGTCTGCTGTCATACCGCCACCCATGACTTCACCATAGATGACTGCACCACGTCTTTTTGCGTGTTCAAGCTCTTCGAGTATCAATGCGCCGCCTCCTTCGCCCAAGACAAAGCCATCTCTATCTTTGTCAAATGGTCTGCTGGCAGTGACTGGATCGTCATTGCGCTCTGACATCGCCTTCATAGCAGAAAATCCGCCGACACTGGCTCTTGTGATGGCAGCTTCAGATCCTCCTGTGATCATGATATCGGCCCTACCCATTCTGATATAATCAAATGATGATATGATAGAATGTGTAGATGATGCACATGCCGAAACGGTACCATAATTGATCCCTCTGAAACCATATTTGATAGAAATATGGCCTGGAGCAATGTCTCCAATGAGTTTTGGTATTAAAAATGGACTGTACCGTGGCTCACCTGTCCATAAAGCTGCTTCAGTAAGGTCATGCTCAATGGTTTCGAATCCACCGATACCTGTACCCCAAACTACTCCAGCTCTATCCAAGTCTATTTGCGACAAGTCTAGACCAGACATTTGTATGGCTTCGTCTGCTACAACAAGCGCATACTGAGCAAATGGATCTAGCCTCCGGGCATCTTTTCTTGGGATGAACTGCTCAATGTCAAAATTTTTGAGTTCACAAGCAAATCTCACTTTAAATTGTGATGCATCAAATCTTGTGATGGGCCCTGCGCCGCTGACTCCATTTCGGAGGCCTTGGACGTATTGGTGATACGTATTACCTATAGGTGTCAACGCTCCAATACCTGTTATAACAACTCGTCTCATACTTGGGTTAGATAGATTAGTGCAAAATTCTTAATTTTTTGATTAAAATCAGCATTTTACATCATTTTCTTTCTTGACATACCATGCTCGAAAGAATATGGAAAAAAAAATCCACAAAAACGATTGCTTTTGTGGACTCTTATCTTTTTAGGAAAAAATATTATGCCTTGCTTGCTTCTAAAAATGCAATTGCATCTCCTACAGTTTGGATTTTTTCAGCTTGATCGTCTGGAATAGACACATCAAACTCTTTTTCAAACTCCATGATCAACTCAACAGTATCTAATGAATCTGCTCCAAGATCATTTGTGAAGCTAGCTTCGTTAGTGACTTCTGATTCATCAACACCTAATTTGTCAATGATAATTTTCCTTACTTTTTCTGCGATTTGTGACATCTTAAAATAATGTTTTCTAATTTAAGCCACAAATTAATGCAATAGCTTATTGTTATACAAATATTTGCTTGTTTTTTTGATATTAAATATTTTAATAATATTATTTTATAATTTGATAATCAATGGATTATGTTCGGTTTGTTTTTTGAGAAATATAGGAGTTTGTCCTTTTTTGATTTGAATCTGCACATTATCTGCTGTATTCAAAATTCAAAATTAGTAAGTTTAGTGTTTTTTAATTCCTAAAATTTGGTGTCACGGTTTGGTGGTTTGCCATTACTTTCTTATGTTTGCTGTATGAAATGTTTTCATTCCACATTTGTCGCCTACAATTATTGTTACTTTTATTTCAAAGAAATGAGGTAACAGGGCTTTTTTGCGAATGTGTTTATTATATATCAAGGAGTTCTGTCACAAAGCAGGCTCCTTTTTTTTTGTGGTATTACGAAGCTTTAAGCAATTTGAATTTTTAATCATAATGAAAGTAGTCATTCAAGGATATCGAGGATCATTTCACGATGCTGCCGCCAATATTTATTGGTCGAGTGAACACATAGAACTAATTGTCTGAGATTCTTTTGATCTATTGGGTGCTATGCTTTCAATGGGTGAAGCTGAAGTCGCTGTGATGGCTATAGAAAACTCCATCGCTGGTACCATTTTACAAAATTATAGAGTACTGAGGGAGAATGGTTTTTGGGTAAGTGGTGAACTTTATCTGAGAGTAAGGCATCAACTCTTAGGTGTCAACGGCGGTAAAATTGGAGATGTCAGACAGGTAGTATCTCATCCAATGGCGATCAACCAATGTAGGAAATTTTTGGGCGACTTTCCACATTGGAAATTGGTTGAATCTGAAGATACCGCCTTGAGCGCTCAAAAGGTATCGAAACTAAACAAAAAATCAACGGCTTGTATTGCCAGCGAAAGAGCTGCGCAGCTTTATAATTTGCAAATCTTGCACCCAAATATCGAAACTCACAACACAAATTACACTCGGTTTTTTATTGTACATAAGCATCGAACTCAAGTTGCTACTGATGCCAACAAAGCTTCAGTTTCTATTAGGATTCCTGATAAAAAAGGCCAATTGCTAAAGGTCCTGCAAGTGATAAATGATCACAATCTCAACATGAGCAAGTTGCAATCATACCCAGTTTTAGGCTCTTTGCGTGAGTACTTTTTTCATTTGGATATCGAATTTGATCATATCTCACAATACTTTGGGCTCAAGGAGAATCTCTTAGACCTTACTTTTGAATATACCGAATTGGGTATTTATAAAAGAGCTGATTTATCATCTATCATTCATCAACATACTTCAATAGATACTTAATTATGATCATTTCACCTTCAAATCGATTGGATGGCGTAGCCACTTACTATTTTGCCAAAAAAATGGCTGAAATAGCTTCTTTAAATGAAGATGGAAATGCTATGGTGATCAATCTTGGTATAGGTAGTCCTGATTTCCTGCCACCTGCAAGCGTCATCGAATCTTTAAATAGTAGTTTGCTTAATGTAGATGCACATAAATATCAATCTTACAAAGGCATTCCGACTTTTCGGCAAGCTTTATCAAGATGGTATGAAAGATTTTTTGAAGTGCGTCTTGATCCTGAAAATGAAATCTTGCCACTCATTGGGTCGAAAGAAGGCATTATGCACATTAGCATGGCATTTCTCAATGTAGGTGATCAAGTTTTAGTGCCTGATCCTAGTTATCCATCATATAGTATGTGCGCAAAATTGGCTGGAGCTGAACCAATCATGATGCCTTTGGTGGAGAAATTGGGTTGGAAACCAGATTTAGAAAAGTTAGATAAAATGGACTTGACTAAAGTCAAAATCTTATGGGTCAATTATCCCAATATGCCGACAGGTGCAACAGCAGATGTGCATTTTTTCAAAGAGCTAGTAGCTTTTGCTATCAAGCATCGTATTATGATTTGTCATGATAATCCTTATGCTCTAATTTTGAACGATCAGCCGCTTTCTATTTTTAATGCAGAAGGCAGCAAAGATTGCGCTATTGAGTTGACATCTTTAAGCAAATGCTACAACATGGCAGGATGGAGAGTGGGTGCAGTAGCTGGTGCAAAACCATACATTGATACTATTCTTACATTCAAAAGTAATATGGATTCAGGTATGTTTAAGCCCATTCAAGAAGCGGCAACAACTGCCTTGGGTACTTCTGACCAATGGATCAATGACCTTAATAATGAGTACCTTTCGAGAAAAAAATCAGCCCTGGCATTGATGGATGATATTGGTGTAGAGTGTGGTCCGAACAGTGCTGGTCTATTTGTATGGGGAAAGATAAAAAATCATTCTATTACGAGTGAGCAATTATCTGAATTACTCCTGCATCAATCAAGGGTATTTATTACTCCAGGTCATGTATTTGGCAGTCAAGGCCAACATTATTTGAGAATTTCACTTTGCAGTCCAGTAGAAGATATAGAAGCAGCAAGGTATCGCATCCGGACAGGTGTTAATTTTAAAAATCATCTCTTATGAATATAACTATCGTTGGTCTCGGACTCATCGGTGGCTCCGTAGCACTTGATCTGAAGTCACAGATGAATGTACATGTCATCGGTGTTGATACCAATCTCAGCCATCAAGAGGCAGCAATGGACTTGGGATTGGTGCATGAAGTGATGGATTTGGACGCAGCTGTATTGAAATCGGATATTATCATCTTGGCAGTGCCAGTTGATATCATTGAGTTGATCTTGCCCAATTTATTGGATAACATTTCAAAGAAAAGTGTCCTCATAGATCTCGGGTCCACTAAAGATGCCATTTGCAAAATGATATGGCATCATAAAAATAGAGGCAGATTTGTAGCTGCTCATCCACTGGCAGGAACAGAATTTTCAGGACCAAAGGCAGCCCTGCGTGGTCTTTTTCAAAATAAAAAAAACATCATTTGCGAAAGCGAAAAATCTGATCCTGATGCATTAGCATTGGCATTGCGATTGTTCGATAGTCTTGGCATGAAGACTAGCTTTATGTCTGCTCAAGACCATGACAAACATTTGGCTTATGTATCACATTTATCTCATGTCAGTTCGTTTATGCTGGGATTGACGGTTTTGGATATTGAGAAAGATGAAAAACAAATCTTTGACCTCGCAGGTACGGGTTTTGCAAGCACTGTGAGATTGGCAAAGAGCCATCCTAGTACATGGGCGGCCATTTTCGATAAAAATAGTAAATTTGTCTTGGAAGCTTTGGATAGCTATATTGCACATCTTCAACAATTTAGGAGCATGATTGAAGCCAAAGATATTGACTGTCTAAAGCAACTGATGACAAAAAGTAATGATATAAAAAGAATTTTAGAGTAGATTTTATTGTTATTCACAAATCAAAAGACAACATGAATTTGTTTAAGAAATCGCCCAAACCATTGCTCATTGCTGGCCCATGTAGTGTGGAGACAGAAGAGCAAGTGACCGAGACAGTCATCAGACTCCATCAAACTGGTAAAGTCGATATTATCAGGGCTGGTATATGGAAGCCTCGCACCCGACCAGGCGCATTTGAAGGTATTGGCGCCAAAGGCTTGCCGTGGTTGCAAAAAGTCAAAGAACTCACAGGCTTGCCAGTAGCGGTAGAGGTTGCCAAAGCTTCACATGTGGAGCTTTGCCTTGAGTTTGGAATCGATGTATTGTGGATTGGCGCACGGACTACAGTCAATCCCTTTGCAGTGCAAGAAGTAGCCGATGCCCTCAAAGGTACTGACATGCCAGTCATGCTAAAAAATCCTATTAACCCAGATTTAGCACTTTGGTTAGGTGGCATGGAGCGACTACAGAATGCAGGATTGACCAAATTGGCGGCAATACATAGAGGTTTTTCATTTTCGGGAGAGAAAATATACCGCAATCGACCACAATGGCAGATTGCTATTGATTTTAAGACTTCGATGCCAGAGATACCAATCATCAACGATCCGAGTCATATCTGCGGTAGGAGAGATATCTTACTGCAGGTTGCTCAAAAAGCAATGGATCTGAATTTTGATGGTCTCATGATAGAATCGCATATCTCACCAGATCAGGCTTGGAGTGATGCCGCTCAGCAATTGACACCAGAAGACTATGCCAAGCTCATTCAGCAACTCATCATCAGAAGTGAAGATACAATGTGCAATAAAGGTAGGACACAGCTCGATCGTTTGCGCAAAGAAATAGATATGATAGATGATGAAATAATGAATATCTTAGCTTCGCGAATGAAAATTGCTCGCGAAATAGGTAAATACAAGATGGATAATAACATGATCATCTTGCAAACTGAAAGGTGGAAAGAAGTCTTACAAAAGTATGTGGATAGAGGTGCACAATATGGCCTGAGTGAGGAGTTTATCACTCGATTGATCAAATCTATCCACGACGAAAGCATTGAACAACAAGAGAGAGTGATGACTGGCGGATAGGTTAATCAATATTTTAACAATAATGTAAAAAGTTAGTAATCAATTGAGCTATGTAAAATTCATTGGATTACCTTACCGTTTCACACCTGAATATCCGCATTCATCAGAAAAACCTTTTAGGCAAATGGTAAATCCCTTTACTTTGCTGACATAAATAAGCAAAAGACAAAGTGAAAGCATCAAATTTATTCTATTTTCCGGTTGTATTTGTACTAGGTGGATATTTTTTATTTAATTTTTGGCGTAGTAATATTTTTGAGGATGGCATTGTCTTATTTCAACAAATTGAAAAGGGTCATTTTGGCAAACAAATTACTGATTTTAATATTCATGATGCTTACTCTTTTGATTTTTTTATAGTCAAGGATAGCTCTAAGATAGTTGATTATTTTAGGGTGATTGGGATAACAAATGATAGTCAACTATTAGTCAACAAAGGTAAGGAAAAAGGTCTTTTTCCAAAAGGGATGAATGAAAATACTTTTATCGATAAACATACTTACCATTTATGGTTTATTACTTTTGATAAAGTTAAGAATTGGGTACCTGACTTTGCAAAAGATGATAAAAATTTTGAAAAAGAAATTTATATTTATACTTCATTCGAATTGAATTCATTAATTTGTCAAAAATCTGTATATGGATTTACTTTTTCTAACTTGCTGGTTGATACATATTTAAATGAAGAAGAAGATGGTATGTTATATTTTTTGGAGAAGTATCAAATGGGAGATACTTTTGCTAATCTGCTTGTTATAATTTTATTACTCCTATTTCTGATGACCAATATGTGGGTAAAACAGGCATTATTTATGCTCAATAAGAGTAACTTATATTATTTTTTGGTTTTCTTTGTGATTTGTATCTTAGCATGGATCTTGCCTTCGACGACTGGCCCATCTTTTAATAAAAATTACCAAGTTTATTCTTTTGTGTATGCTTTCTTAAGCTTTTCAATCTCATTTTTAGGGTTTCAATATTGGAAGAAGAAATTTGTAATTGAAAATTTTCCGAAGAGACAACTTTGGGATTTTATTATGATGATCATTTTAGGCTTAATTGTTACATTAATAACTCGATTACTTTTAAAAAATATATATTACCAAAGCTATCCAGATAATGAATTTTATGAAGATTTTCAAACGTCCATTTTTTGGATATTGGCACTTTCGTTCAATAACTGGTTCAATTTTGCCATAGCAAATTTTTTAA
Source organism: Saprospiraceae bacterium (assembly GCA_046329385.1). Lineage (GTDB taxonomy): Bacteria > Bacteroidota > Bacteroidia > Chitinophagales > Saprospiraceae > OLB9. The sequence continues at coordinate 25,638 of JAXLUT010000014.1, read as the reverse complement.
ATAATCTCATCGTACATATCTCATCTCTGAGGCGTAAATCCAATCAGTTGCAAAATATGGCAATGATTGAGCCCGAAACTCGCCTTCAAAATCCAAAAACTCAAGCCAATCATCAGTTTTTGCACGATTTGCTTCATAAGATTGCTCAACTTTCTAGCCAAAACCCAGAAATGACTGAAGCATTGGCACTTTCACTTTCGCATTATTATAGATATACTACCAATAGATTTAACGATATCTGGATAAACATACATACCGAATTGGAAGCTGTAAAAGAATATTTGAATATTGAAAAAATAAAAATGGATGGAAAACTACAATTTGACATTGATGTCAGTAAAGATGTTTTTGAGTTTAAGATTCCAAAATTTTTATTATTAACACTGGTTAAAACTGCCGTCGAAATTTCAGAAAATGAAATCCATACGACAAGAAAGTTCTTCCTGAAATTGACAAGCAAGGAAAACGAAATCCAATTGAGCTTGTTGTGTGATGCAAAATTCAATATAAATATTGAAAATCATGATTATAAAGATATTTACCAATTGCTCCAAAGCTACTACCCAGCAAGGTACATTTTTCAGATCACAGATCATCCAAAAAATGGTATTCTGTTAACATTGAAAAACGAAAGAAAAAATTCATGAGGAATATTACGGTTTATACTATTTTAATAATCTCAGCTTGTTGCCTTATTTTTGGTCGCATTATTTATTCTTCTATTCAACAAGGATCTGATCATCATTACTTCAAGGATCATTTTGAATATTACAACGCAAAGAAATATGACATTTGCATCCTGAAGGATAGTTCCAATCGATTTCAATATTTCATGGTGGTCGGTAGGACTACAGATCATAGACTATGTGTGCGATATGGACATGAAACAAAGTCCATTAAAGTAGTAGAATTAGACAAAAACATAATTTCATCTGATGGAAGACAGCTTAATTTTTCTGAAAAATGGGTGAGTGATATGTATGAAAATTCTTCTGGCTGGGACAAAGCTTTGACGGTTTTGACACAAACAGAGATTGAAACTTTGAAGGCAACAAACAAGATATATTATTATAGACCACCATTGATTGTTGGTGAAATACCTGGCAAGTCTATTATCATTCCATTGAATATTATCATTTTAATTGTCTCATATTTATTGATATATTTGGTAAATATTGCTAATCAACGCTATACTCCCAAAAGAAATTATATCGCCAAAATATCTATAACGGCTTTATCAACTTTTATGGCATTTTTATATGTTTCATTGGCTTGATAAACTTTTTTTATCTTATTCATTAAAAATATTTTGTCTTTTTTCTGTTTGTATTATTTGCTCAATTTTCTCAATTCCAAATTGCAAGGGATGTCATTCAGCAAAAAGGAGTGGATAAAAATGGTCGTTATCATTGTCTTTGGCTTGGTCATGGAGTATGTAGGAGGCCATACTTGCAATTACTTATATTATGACTTGCTGAAAGTTGAAGATCCTCCTATATACAGATTTGATGGTAATAGCTTTGTCATGGGTTGGTTTGCTGGCTGGGTGTATTTTTCTTTGGCCAATTTTTTGAGCAATCTTACCCTTTATGTCATCGCTTTGCGCAAAAATGAAAAGCTGTACCATAATCAAAAGAATGTCCAGTCCTTGAAAACAGCAGCATTGGCAACTATTCAGTCTCGTATTAACCCACACTTTTTATACAATTCGCTTAATAGCATTGCTACGCTCACTAGGTCAGAACTAAAAAAGTCAGCACAAATGGCGCTTGAATTGGCAAAGTTTTATGACGAATGCAACAATGAGCATCGCACTTTGGTAAGTACAATAGGTGTTGAACTGAGTATGTTGCAATCATATCTAAAAATTGAGCAAATTAGATTTGGAGATCGCCTGAAACTTGTATTGCCAGAAAACAAAGATGTATTTGATCTCGAGATACCGACATTTATTATTCAACCATTGGTAGAAAATGCCATTAAATATGGTTATGATGCCGAAAGGGACGAGATTGATATTCGGATAACAGTAAAGAAAAATCAGCACAATTTAACAATTAAGGTCTATGATAGTGGTCCGCCATTTCAAACAGAAATGCAAATGGGTTATGGTTTGAAATCCATTACTCAAAAATTGAAAGTCATGTATCCAGACAAATATTCATTGTCATTTAGTAATTTTCCAGAAAAATGTGCAGAAATTGAGTTGGAAATTGATTACACCAAAATCTATTAAAATTAAGTTAAAATATTTTAAAATTATATATTCTTAGAATTATATTTTATTTTTATTACTCAATAAAACAGTATATTATGAAGATGTTTTTAATTTTATTTTTGTTGATCCATTTTTGTATGTCTAAAGGTTTTAGCCAAAACATGCAATATTCTGCACTTGTAAATGAAGCAAATGGACTTTATAATGCTAAAGATTTTCTAAATTCAGCCTTAAAGTACTCGGAGGCATTCAAGGCCAACAATTGGAAAGCCATGTCCAATGATAGGTACAACGCAGCTTGTTCATGGGCATTGGCTGGCGTACCAGACAGCGCATTTTTTCAGCTCGAAAGGATAGCTACTAAATCAAACTATACCAATCTGAATCACATCACCAATGATAGCGATCTCAACAGCTTGCATCAAGATAAAAGATGGATACCTTTGATCGACATCATCAAGCAAAACAAAGAAAAAGAAGAAGCTAATTTAGATAAAAAATTGGTTGCAGTCTTAGATTCTATTTATATTACTGACCAAAAATATAGACAAGAGCTCGATGCTATTGAATCAAAATATGGGTTCAAGTCCAAAGAATTAATGGAACAATGGAAGCTCATCAATTATTATGATTCGATCAATCTTATCAAGATAACCCAAATACTCGACACCCAAGGTTGGTTGGGTTCAGATATTGTTGGTAGGCAAGGAAATACTACCATTTTCTTGGTGATCCAACATTCAGATCTCGCTGTACAAGAGAAATATTTGCCCATGATGAGAGAGGCAGTAAAAAGTAAAAAAGCAAGTGGTAGTCAACTAGCATTGCTGGAAGATCGAGTAGCATTAAGACAAGGCAAAAAGCAAATATATGGTAGTCAGATAGGCATGGATGAAACGACCAATAAAAATTATGTATTGCCATTAGAAGATCCTGACAATGTGGATCAAAGGATGGCTGAGGTAGGATTGCCACCACTTGCAGACTATGTAAGTAGATGGAATATAGTGTGGGATCCGATCCAATACAAGAAAGATTTGCCAGCCATTGAGGCATTGCAAAAGCATTAATTGTAGTATAAAATAAACAAAAGTGCATATTGTTAAATATGATTAACAATTTACACTTTTGTTAAAAATGATAATAATAATGTTAGTGTGCCACTCGCAGATATATCAAGTAAATGAACGTAATCCAAAATTTTTTAGATCTGCTTATTCAATAATTTTAGTTTTCATTTTGCAAAAGTCTTTTCATTGATTCTGGTGAATTTTAAATTTTTTCCATTTTTTTGAATACCTTATAATCATTGGTACAAAAATTATAGTTGGTGTTAACCATGCTAATACACTTGGTAAGATGGTATTATTGACCACAATGAATGCACTCATTGATGCAATATAGCTACCTATCATTCGCTGAATGTGTGAAATGATGTTGAAATTGTAATGATTGTTTTTTCCTGTATAGTTTTTATAATCTCTTAATACAAAGCTCGCTGAAATAATCCCCAAAACTATAAGTACTACTCCAAATGAATTGCCCAACCTTAAGTTATTGACACCTATCCCGATAAACAATAATCCAAAAATTGCCATCAATTCAGTTAATACCCAATCTTGAATTTTAACATCTTCATTACTTTTGATCAGTAAGTACCTGCGTCCAGAGATGGTCATGTATCCTGAAAAAATAGAAATGATAAATAAAAATATATTCGGATGGATATAACACATAGGTATAGCTGCTGCTACTGCCACCATCATACTGCAATAATATATATTGCCAATTGTTTTATGGTTTTTATCACCCTTTTTTTGTATCATCACTATTGATCCAGTGATCAAGCTGATGCTGCCACCTATGATATGAGCCCAAAGTAATATTGTAAATAATGACATAACTTAAGATTAATTTGATTGAATAATGAATTTAACTTTTTCTAAGACCACATCTTTTTTGTACAAAATATCATCTATAGTGGCTTGTATTTCAATTTGTGGCATGACTCCTCTGCCTTCATCAGATTTACCAATAAAACTTGGTGTCCAATAAACGTTAAATGAGATTGGTATCTTTGTATTGGGCAAGGTAATCATAGCATTAGCCATACCAGCGCTGCCCGCAGCTCCGCCACCAGTTTCTTCTCCCACAATGGTTGCATGGCATCTTTCCTTAAGTTTTGCAGCTACTACAGATGCCATTGAGAAAGTACCACCATCAGTTAAGACATAAACTTTACCATCAAACTTATTTCTCTTCTTTATAAATGGAAACAAATGCATCCATCCATGTTTTGAAGGATATTGCAATGGATTTAACATAAAACTCAACATTGTGAGCCTTGTCCCACCCTTAAAATCGATCGCAGGATCAAATAAGATGAATCCAGGTTTTCTACCAAAATTTAGCCCTGTTATCAGGTTGTCCGTGAAGTATGAAATTAATTTATAGCCTTTGAACATATTTCCACCACCATTCCCTCTTAAATCGACAATTAGGTTTTGGATTTTTTGATCTTTTAAATATTTGAAGACTTGTTTTCTAATTTTTCGTTGGCTGCCAGCACTAAAGCTTTTGATAGTCAATAATGCTGTCGATGACAAATCATGCACATGATGTAAACTCATTCCACCAGCGTCAAAGATGACAGAGGTAGTACCTGCATTATATCTTTGCGAGCTTTTTGTCGTCAAGGAGTCGGACATAGCAAGTATGCTTCTTGGGGTAGGAGTTTGACCATTTCGTTGAATCATTATAGTGAATGATTTTGATTGACTATTCAGCATAGCAAAGTAATAATTGAAATATTTTTCAATTTTATACGAAATATGCGTTTTATTAAATCCATCATGCATAATGATCTCTGACATTTCATTCAAGATTTGAACCATCTCTTTACCATTAATGCTTAATATCTCATCTCCAATATTCAAGGCGTTATCTGTGTGATAGTATTTTCTCACATAAATGCGCTGATCTATGTGATATACTTCAAAAGGAAGGATTAATGGTTGGACGATTTTTTTTGAATTTGTTTTATTCAATACTGATGTGTGGCCGCAACCAATTTGAGCAATATAAGTCATGATGGCAATGCGTGCCTTTTGAAACGAAATGGTATCAGGCAATGCCGTCACAAGTTGAGATAGCACACTATCTTTTTCGGTATCATTGGAGTACCTATTGAAAGATGGGTGGTATTTTTTCATGTATTTTTTTGCATATTGCATGTCTTCTACCAATTGGTTTTTATACAACACATCTTGGCCATTGGCGTAAGTTAACTGACAAAGAAAAATAAAAAGTACAAAAATGATTCGCATGACTAATTGATTTTGAATGCTCAAAAGTATGTTAGAATCTACCCTAATGCCCATTTTGGTGTCATTTTGGGTCGGATTTGGGGCAAACGATGCCTTTTGAAGAATAAATGGGTTGGTTTAAGTGAAATATTTTTAGAAAACTTATAATCTATTCATGTATAATTTAAAGTCAGCAGTAAAAGACCTACCTACTGCAATCACCTCATCTGCATGGCGAATGATCAGTTTTAAACCTTGAGCATCGCCAATGATGTCTTCAATAAATTTTGTATTTATCAAATAGTCGGCGTATACCGTACAGCGCATTTGCGATCCAGTTGGACATCTTCATCTACTCAGTGTAGATCTAAATAGGGCACTTTTTTTGATTGTTATCAATCAAATACCAAATTTTTGCCATAATTGTCGGCAGCATGTAAGTAAATGATGGATTCAGCTTGAAGACAAAACATCAGTTTGATTGTCACCTGTCAAAGTCACCATGTCGGTTGAAGTTTGTCTTATTTCCATACAAGTCTCAGAGATTGGATTGGATTCGATAAGTGCAGGTTGAATAGCTTTTGATTTGATTTCGTTGAAAAAAGCTTTCTGCATCTATTAGTAAGAATGGTTTGCTTGACAAAAAGCCCAACGCCGATTGGGAATATACCTATTGCAATAGTGTATAAACACATAAGGAGTAGATTATCCATTGACAAATCATTGCCCTGAATGAAGTGCAGAAATATCACATTTCCAATACTGACAGAGACTATGAGCAATACGTTATAAACCAATTCTTTGCCAATATTCCATCGACTATCATCAAAACAACTTGGACATAACAAAGGAATAAAGATGAAGAATATTGTGGTCACAATAGATGTAACTAATCCATAACCCAAAGAATAGAGTGTAATTTGTGTATTTTCTAGCCCAGCTAGACGGAAAGGGTCTAAATACAAATAAGATGGCAAGACAATGATACCGCTTACAAAGACAAAAGTCGCCCTGACTTTTAAAGTACCAAAACTGGGATAAGGTTTTTGTAAAATGGCTTTGAGATTGAATTGGCTCACACTTCAAATTTAATTTGGCAAAAATACTCAAGTATTTATTCCAACCAAAGACAATGACACAAAATGAACAAAATGTAAACTAAAGTGAACAACATATAAAAATGTTAAATATAGACAACAAAAATATAAATTATTGATATAATTAAACACTTGCGTATCTTTTGTTTGTGGTTATCATTTGGATTTTAATAATGCCAGCATCCACATAGGTAAGATACCGTTGCTTCCTTTATTGATACCGTCTTTTACCAAGATGGCATTGGGCATTCCACTGAGTTGATGAAATGATTTATTGGCTCCACTTACTTCAATCACGTATTTTTCGTCAATCATGAAGTCCCCTTTTATGGGTGTAGCTACATCTCCTGCCCTGCTCAAAGTATTCATGGCAAATGTCTCTCTTATAGTGCCACTATTGACGATGTTGGTGCCAAACGCATACAATAAGTTTGTGTTTTCAAGATATATTTTATCCCGGTTTGGTCAGCGAGCTATCAGATTTGTTTTTTGATTTCAATCCATAAATGATATCTGCTTCTGACAAATAATCTAAGTATGACAACACGCTATTGCGAGAGAGTACAAGATCTCTTGATAGTTTTGATACATTCGGACTGAAAGGTACTATCTTGGAGATCAAGGCCAACAATTTTTTGATTTGTCGGGATGATTCATAATCTATCCTAAATATAGCGGCCATGTCTGAATCGATGACTTGCAATATAACTGATTGGAGTCGGTCATAATATTTGCCTCCAGATTCTTTATAAAAAGGGTAGTAGCCTTTCTTTAAGTATGTGTTAAATCTCTTTTCAATATCCATTTGCTCAGTATGTATCGTGCTCGGTCATAGCTTTCGAGCAATTCTTGACACGGAGTAAGTAGGAATGTTTTCTTTTGTACTCAAATGTCATGAACTCACTAAATGACATGCCTTCGCACCGTATTGATCCATCCTCCTGCTTAAGTCTCCTTGGCCAGCTATGATATTTAGTGCAGATGATAGACGTAACAATCATATAAACATCTGTGTAATTGTCGTATATATTTTTGATTTCAATCGACCAGTTTGGATACTTATGTACTTCATCCAAGCCAAAATTTCTATATCCTTTTTTATACAATGCATCTACCACATCCGACAATGGTGATAGAAAGATATACTGTTCAATGATAAGCAAACACTTGTATTGCCTAGATATTTTAGCCTTTGTAGCATCATATAGGTTTTGCCTACTCCTCTACATCCTTTGAGTAAGATCAATCTTGACTTCCATTCAATATTGGCATAAAGCTCTCTCAAGAAGTCAACTTCTGTATTGGATATTCTACGTTTGCTGATCTCCATTAATGGAATTAATACTTCATCGCTCATTGTCTATATATTTGCACAAACAAAGATAATGCTTTTATTTTAAACAAAAAGAAATATTGTTAATTAAAATAAACAAAAAGAAAAATTGTTTAATATGATCAACATAAGTGTGTATTGTGCATTTTTTTGTTTCATTGATACTTAGTGTAAGCTTGAAATGTCGATTTATTGAAACGTTTGATAGAATAGAAACTTCTGCAATATTCTATTTCGCGCCTTTATATCCCATTTTGTCAGAAAAATTTTGGTATCATCACACATTCATTGTTCCTTTGTGTCAATGTACAAAGCCATCATTATCGAAGACGAAGCATTAGCAAGACAGCGACTGATGTATCTGTTGGAGGCTCATCATAATAATGCCATCTCGATAATAGGTGAGTCAGATACAGGTAAAGCTGGCATTGATATGGCAAATCAGACAAGACCAGATGTGATTTTTTTGGATGTACATTTGCCTGATATGTATGGTTTTGATGTATTGAAAGCCCTTGACATTCAGCCTATGATCATATTTACTACAGCATATTCTGACTATGCAGTACAGGCTTTTGATGTATTTTCTATTGATTATCTAGTAAAAGCCTTTTGATGCGATAAGGTTTCAAAAGACCATTGATAAAATCAGCAAATTTCAGCATTTATCACCTATTCCTGATTATGAGAGATTGGCTACATTGTTTTTGAATCCCAGCGCAAACTCCAAGCAAACTACTCTTGCTGTCAGATCAGGTCAAAAGTTTTTACTAATAGATTGAAGACATTACGCATCTAAAGGCAGATGACAAGTATATTTTGTTACGACCAGCAATAGTAAATCACACTATGTGATAAACTCTTGCGCACTCGAAGATGTCCTGCCTGATGATTTCATCAGAATACACAGATCTATTATTATCAATAAAAAAACATGGTTGCCGAAATCTGTGGTGCTCAAATATCGCCCATGTTGGTACTGATGACAAAGACAGGACATCGGTGATCACATCTGATAGCTATACTCAAGCTGTAAGAGAAACTAAATCTATAGAAATTATAGAACAATCAATTTACCCATTCCTGTTGTCTAATATTGTCTGGCAATGATCTATATTCATATTGTTGAGTGCGCAACTGGTACAAAACCAGCTTCTTTGATGGCATTTTGAATCCCATCTGATGTGAATCTAAAAGACGCACCAGCAGCAGAGACCACATTTTCTTATCATAATGCTACCGAAATCATTGGCACCAGCATATAAGCATAGTTGGGCAGTGCTTTTGCCAACAGTCAGCCACGAAGCTTGTATATTGATGATATTGGGCAGCATGATCCTACTCATGGCTATCATTCTTATATATTCGTCACTCGTACATTGATTGCGAGCTCGCTTTATTTTTTTGAGGATAGTGCCTTCATCCATAAATGGCCACGGTATAAATGCCAAAAATCCTTTAGCGTGTGTCGGTTTTTCGCTTTGAACTTGTCTGATGGCAACAAAATGCTCCATTCTTTCCATATTGGTCTCAATATGTCCAAACATCATCGTAGCTGAGGTAGTGATACCGAGTTGATGAGCTGCACGCATGACATCCAACCATTCTTGTCCACCACATTTCCCTTTTGAAATGAGTCTTCGCACTCTATCTGAAAGTATCTCGGCGCCAGCTCCAGGTAATGAGTCCAAGCCTGCATTTTTTAACGCTTTCAATACCTCAGTGTGGTTAGACTTTTCGAGCTTGGTGATATGTGCTATCTCTGGCGGACCCAAAGCATGAAGTTTGAGCTCTGGATACAATGATTTCAACTCCTTAAAAAGATCAACATAATAAGAAAGACCTAAATCTGGATGATGACCACCTTGTAGCAACAATTGGTCGCCTCCGTAAGTAAAAGTTTCTTCTATCTTTTGCTTGTACTCTTCAATGGTGGTGATGTATGACTCTTCATGACCTGGACGACGATAAAAATTGCAAAATTTACAATTGGCGATACATACATTGGTAGTATTTGAGTTACGGTCTATAATCCAAGTGACTTTGTCATGCGGTACGTGGTGCATCTTGATGGCATTGCCCACATACATCAACTCTGCCGTTGGCGCATTTTCAAACAAAAATAAACCTTCTTCGGCGCTCAAAAACTCTAATTGAAGTGCCTTTTTTAATAACTCTGAAGTATTGAATTCCATGCTCTGCTTTGGTAAATCCAACAACAAAGGTAATGTTTAGTTTATAATATCTATTAAACTGGCTAATCCACTTTGACCAACCTCGCTATTTTACTGCCGAAATCTCCTTGGATTCTTACGATAAATAAATGATCATTGCCTATTTGACTTTCGTTGATGATGTATTGGTTTTCACCTGATTGAGCATTTATTATGGTCTTAAATACTTCCATGCCAGCAATGTTTGTGATATGAAGCTTGACATTTTGGGCCTTTTCTAAACCAAATGTTATCGTCGTCTGATCAGAAAATGGGTTGGGTTGTGCTTTAAGCAAAGCATCTGAACCAGATTGCAAGCGCCAAGTTGCAGTATCGCTTAAGATCTCTTCTGTGACTTTGATATCATCCACTACAGTATCCAAAGCGTCTCCATTAATATCTCCGAGTTTGATGGCTGTAAAAAGGTTAGTTATTTTATTGTCATGACATTGGGCATCAATTATCATTATTTTATAATTATACCAATTGATCGTTGTGAGACTATCGTAATCAGTCACAAAGACCCATTCTGTCAAATAAGTATTATTTAAAGTTTCTTTTAGCAATTTTAAATCTTTGTCATCAATCATGCCATTTCTATCCAAATCTGCTGCAATCAACTGCCATGGTTGAGAAAATGGCTTTGTGCCTTTGATGTGATTTTCAAGGAGTTTATAATCCGCATACGTTATTCCTTTTCTATCTTTTTTATTGTAACTGGCAGATATAGTATAGTTTCGATCCATATAGAACTTATCATTTTTGCAAATTCCTTTGGAATCAGTGAAATATAATTTGGGATATTCAGGAAAATTGGCGTCAATCTGTATGGCTACATTTGAAAGTGGTTGGCCTTTGAACGTTTTTACAGTTGTAATATTTTGACAGGAATTTTGTTCACAAATTCCTTTAAAGACAACAGTACAGAAATCGCTGTTAAAATATTTATCCCATACTGTAACATTAATATTATAATTACTACATTCTGTCCAAATATGTCCAGCAGACTTTAATGATGGCAACCATCTATAGGCTTTACCTTTGATATATTCAGCAGCTGTCGCATTCACTACTTTGTTATTAATGGAATCCAATTTGTAGAAATGTTCTTCATTTATTCTAGATAAATTTGGAAATATATTTTCAAAAGTAAAATACAATTCGTCATTACTAGAACAATTATCAAATGCTCCTTTGTCAAAATCCTTTGCCCAAAATTCAATCATCTGTGGATTTGTTTGGAAAATTGCTGTGCTAACTGAAACGCAATATGGAGTTGGCGCTTTTTTATCCACTACACTGAATAGTGATTGGGCATCGCTTATATTGCCACACTTATCTGACATTTGCCAAGATACTTGATGCTTTTTAGTATTTTCTGTAATGGCCATAGCTGGTAAACTCAGTTTGAAATTGGTCTGACTTGATGGTGGCAAATAAGTTTTATAGACTTGATCTGTATCGTCATACTGCCAACTGCCAAGGAAGGAAGTACTCACATCAGACGACGCAACATAATCAATTGTACCATCTCCCAAAAGATCAATCTCGACTTTGTAATGAAATAGATCGGAAGCAATACAATCTGTCGTGCCAGTGACATCGGCACTCAATGTAACGGTAGCCATACAATCACCACCATTTGGATTAGTTTGACTTGGATTGGCAGAAAAAATTTGATCATTAGCCACAATCTTAAAGTCTGGCGTGATAGCTGAATTTGAAATAGGTGTTTTTGCTGAAGCAATCATAGGGGAAATTGCCAAAAGCACTTTTGTAAAAAGATGTTTCATGAGTTTGTAAATAAATGGATTATAAATTAGTAAAATTTCATATAACTAGTCAATTAGTTATATGGAGCAGTATCCAGGGAAAGTTTAATAGATCAAAGTTAGCTCATTTTCAGTAATATACAAATTTTATTTTATATATTTTTTATCACTATATGTTGGTCTTTTCATCAGATTATCATTTTTCCAATTGCTTTACTTCACCAACAGTGACCATTTTTGTTGACTCATTTCCCCAATTGGTCATAATATAATTTATTACATCGGCTATTTCTTGGTCATTGAGATTGGATGCAGGCATGATGCCATTGTACTCTGTGCCATTAACCTTGATTTTGCCAGTTTGGCCATATTTGATAGCCATGATACTTTCATTTCTATTGTTGATTAGAAAGTCAGACTTTGCCAAAGGTGGGAATAAACCTATACTTCCTTCACCATTTTTTTTATGGCAAAGCATACATTTCTTTTTGTAAATGTCTTCTCCACGTATGGCGCTTATTTTTAACTCATCGTCTTGTACCATCAAAAATGGAGTAATAAACACTACCAAAATTATTGAATTCAACTTCACCTAACTATATGCTTTTGGTTACATAAAAATGCAAATGTATTACAATTTCCTGATAATATTCAAGCCATCACGCATTGGTATGATAACATTTTCTACCTGATCGTTATTAAATATATTTTTATTGAAAGTATCAATGATAGCAGTTTTCTTATCCATGTTTTTATCCAATACTTTACCACTCCAAAGTACATTGTCAGCTATGATCAGAGCACCTTTACTACATTTGTCAAAGACCAAATCAAAATAAATTTGGTATGACTCCTTGTCTGCATCGATAAAAACAAGATCAAAAATCACATCAAGCGTAGGTATGATCTCCTTTGCATCTCCTTGTAGAAGTTGGATTTTGTCTTTATAAATGGAATGATTAAAATTTTCCTGAGCTAAGGCCGCATTTTCTTCATTGTATTCGATAGTGATGACTTTGCCTCTTTCTTGAAGGCCTTTTGCAAGACAAATTGCAGAATATCCAGTAAAAGTACCAATCTCCAAAACATGAATTGGCGCTACCAATTGACTCATCAAACTCAAAAAACTACCTTGAAGATGGCCAGAAAGCATACGTGGCGCCAGCGTTTGAAGATGTGTTTGCCTTTCAATATCGTTCAATTTCTCATCTGGAAGGGTAGAGTGCATTTTGCAATATTGTTGAAGGTCTTGTATGATGTCTTGCATTAAATCTTTGGTTTTGATTTTTTGATAAGGAATGGATGGAAAATTACTGTGAGTAAGATGATAGCTGCACCTACAAAAAACATGGGATTCAACTCCTTATGTTCGTGTAAAATGGTTACTGCCAACAAGATACCATAAATAGGTTCAAGATTGATCACTAAATTGGCATCAAAAGCAGTGATGTATCGCAACGCTTGCAAAGAAAGTACATGTGCCAATGTCGTGCAGACCAAGGCTAATATGATGAGATAGAACCAATCAGTTCCATTTGGTAAGAAAGATGTTTGTTTTTGACCAAACAGATACATTGCCAATAATACACCTGTGATCATGACCCATGCGCTGGTTAACTCTATAAATGAAATGGTAAATGGGCTCGCACCTGAAATATTGGCTCTGTTGAGTACTGAAAATACAGCTGCTAGTAAAGCAGACAGGAGCCCAACCATTAGTCCTGTGAGATATTGACTGTCAAGCGTATTAGCAATGAGCGCCATAGCTGGAATGATGAGCAAGCCAGTTATTATTTCATATTTATTGAACTTGGTGCGCACCAATAGTGGTTCGATCCATGCAGTAAAAATGAAGTGGTACTCATACTTACTAAAACAACCGCCGAAGCATTGGATAGCTTAACAGATCCATAAAAGCATATCCAGTGCGAGCCTATCAATATACCAATGAAAACATATTTTTGATCAGTTTGGGTCCAACGGCAACCAAGTCTTTACCAAATCGAATGAAAAACAAAAGACTAATGCTTGTGATCAGCACTCGCCACCACACTATCATGATAGCAGGCATTTTGATCAAATCTCCTAGGATAGCCGTAAATCCAAATAGCAATACAGCCAAATGTATCTTGAAATAGGCCTGTCGGATGGTTTTATTGTTTGTATCAACCATATTGGCGACAAAAGTATGAAAATACAACATTTCAAAGTCATGATAATTTCATATTAGTCAATTAAATATATAAAAAATTCTCCAAAATAATTTCATAATATTATATACTTTTGTGCAACCAAAGCTCAAATTATGCCTGAAGTTAAGCTCTTTTCGGGAACCAATTCAAAATATCTAGCTGAAAGGATATCGGATTACTATGGTTATCCTTTGGGAGACATCACAGTGAAGACATTTTCGGATGGCGAAATGCAAGTGGTCATCAACGAATCTGTAAGAGGTACCTATACTTTTTTGATCTCATCCACTTTTGGCCCTGCTGACAATATTATGGAGCTTTTGTTGATGATAGATTGTGCCAAACGAGCTTCTGCAGGATATATTACCGCTGTCATACCGTATTTTGGGTATGCAAGGCAAGATAGAAAAGATAAACCGAGAGTACCCATTTCTGCCAAATTAGTAGCCAATTTGCTACAAGCTTCAGGCGTCAACAGAGTGATGACAATGGATCTACACGCAGAGCAAATACAAGGGTTTTTTGACATTCCAGTAGATCATTTGAAGAGTGAAGCTATCTTTATACCTTACCTCAGCAAGCAAGACCTTAGCAATGTGACATTTGCATCTCCTGATGTAGGTGGCGTAAAGAGAGCTAGGTCGTATGCCAAGTATTTTGAAAGAGACCTTGTGATATGTGACAAAGAAAGGCGAGTAGCCAATGAAGTAGCTGCCATCACTGTCATAGGCGAAGTACAAGGGAAAGATGTCATATTGATAGACGACATCATAGATACTGCCGGCACACTTTGCAAAGCCGCAGATGCACTCTTGGAGAAAGGTGCCAAAAGTGTCAAAGCCATGTTGACACATGCAGTACTTTCAGGTAATGCTTACGAAAATATCAACAATTCAAAAATCAGTGAAGTGATCGTCACTGATAGCATACCATTACGTGGCCAGTCTGATAAGATAAAAGTCTTGTCGTGTGCCAAACTGTTCGCACGAGCTATTCGAAACACGCATGAGTACAAATCAATAGCCGCCTTATTTGTAGATAAGGGCATAGTCTGATTTTATAAAACAAAAAATAGAAAATACATACATTTCAAAAGAGCCAATGTGATCAGCATTGGCTCTTTTGTTTTTATAAGATTAATGTGGCTTAACCATCTTTCTTATAATTTGCAAGTGGCAGAAATGATAAAATTTCTTCCAGCTGCAGCTATGCCCGAACTATACGGTCTATACCTTTGGTCAGTAATATTTTCAACTCCTGCTTGTAAGTTGAAATGATTGGTCAATCTATATGCTGTTTTTAAGCTTACAATCCACCAACTTGGTGAATAAGGTTTTCCATCAGTATCCACAGCATAGAGTTCTGGTTTGTTTTGCTCTTCAGGTGCCAATTGAGCGTAAGTTTTGCCAGCGCTATATTGGCTGATAGCAGAGATTGTCCATTTTTGTTTTTGCCAGGTGAGCGATGACATACCAAAATTGGGTGCTGCGTGTCTTGATGGACTAATACTCCCATTATCCAATTCTTCTTCTCCATCTTGAATGTTATAAACAGATTGGAGTGTCAAGCCATGACCCATTTTCCATTCCAAGCCAAGTTGCATACCCTTGACTGTTGCAGATGCTGCATTTTGAATGGCTTCTACCTTGCTCAAAATGCCGTCATAGATGATACTATCTTGTCCATTGAGTGTAAAAGCACGTTTTACCAAAGCGTTTTTCAATTTGGTATGGAACATACACTGACATCCAATCTCGCTGCTGCCAAAGATATGTGCCGCACTATCTCAGCATTGTAAGCATATTCAGGTTTTTTCAAATCTGGATTAGGCACAGTGACGAAACCTGCTGCTGCATCAAATACCTTGCCTGTATCATCTACATTTGGTGCTCTAAACTTGATGAAATATTGGCCATCAGTGCAGTGGCATCACTTGGTCGATGTATGATGCCAAGGCTACCAGTCAAAGCGCCAAACATATTTTTTGATGTTGTAAAAGGAAATGCGTAGAAACTAGTATCATAAGTGGCATTGATACCAAAAATACTATACCTTGCGCCTGCCATCAGATTGGTTTTAGCCGAAAATTTGTGGTCATAACCTGCGAAAATTGCACCAGATGTCCAAGTAGCTTGCGGATAGCGAGATGGGCCTGGTTGAGCAACATTTGTAATGACATTAACGTCTTCGCCAGTTGATTTTACATCATTTAATACAACTTCCACACCATAATTAAGCTTTTGATGATCTGAAAGTTTCTTATAAAAATCAGCATTGATAGAGTAAGCATCTACTCTTTCTGTTCTGATATGTCTCGTAGGTTTGTTGATATCTCTGTCCATCCTACTTTCGTCAAATTTTTGGTAAGCTAGCCTCAACATCATTTGATCATACAACTTATTACTTGCGCCTAAAGATAAACTCAAATGATGCATCATCCATTTTTGCGGACCATAATTCCATTCTCCGTATCGAGTGCAAGCCATTTTTATATCGAATGTGTTTGTCATATCGCGAATATTCTGACGTACCACTATAGTGGAATGCGTACTGAATTTCTGTATTGGAATTGATTTTATAAGCCAATTTTTGCATCAGATTGAGTTGTGTATAACCAGAGGAGATTGAATTAGAGAATCTTTATTGGCTACAATGACATCTTTATCTCCTTCTCTCACCACATTCCATTTTTTGAGATATATATCTGGTCCATGTATTACCCATACGCAAATCTCCAAAGTCATTATAACTCACACTTGTGACAGAAGCCAACTTGTCAGACCCTATTTTGAAATGTATGTGTCCAGTTTTCTCTTGATTGGCAGTGGAATATCTGCCGTAGCAGATCCTGATGTGACTAAATTATTTCCTATACTAAATATAGGACTTAATGCCTGAAATGACATCACGCCACCGATAGCATCACTGCCGTACATGACTGAACCAGGACCAAATAGGATCTCAACATTTTCATTAGCAAAACCATCTAAAGATATCACATTCTGGATATTGCCAGCCCTAAATATGGCGCTATTCATCCTTACACCATCTAATGAATATAGAAGTCGGTTGCTAGCAAAACCTCGTATCATAGGGCTGCCTCCGCCTTGTTGACTCTTTTGAATGAAAACTCGTCCACTATTTCCTAACAAATCTGCTGATGTTTGTGCATTTTGAAAGGCTATTTGATTTGAACTTAAAGTGGTGATTTTATAAGGTACATCTCTGATAGATTGAGACCATCTTGAAGCGGATACTACGATTTGATCCAATTGATAATTGCTGGCTTCTAAGTGGATAATAAAAGCCTTATCCATTAATTGTTGCCAAGAGTATATCATGCTTTTGTATCCTATCAAGTCAACTTGGATATTATCTTGGTTTTTTAAGGCAGAAACGTCTGCATGTCCTAGATTATCAGTATAAATAACAGTTTTATTGTTTACTGTTATCGATACATATTCTAATGGTAAATCAGTCGCTTCATCGGTTATGGTCAATTGTTGTGCAGAGATGCTCATAAATATGAAGCATCCCAAAAGCAAGGTAAATATGCTTTTGAACATAAAGTTAATTTTTAGAATGATAAATATTTTGCTTTCAATGAAAGCACGGTTACACGTAAAAATTGAACTTTGTATAATCTGGAGGAGGACTATGGTAGGTTTGAAATGGTGATTTATACCAGTTCACAGTATTTGGAAATTTTCTTTTCAAGTAAAAATTATAGTTATTAAATATTAAAAACTTTGGCTCAATAGATTCACAAATAAGGTTTTTATTATAGTCATTTAACTTATCTTTATTTTCTTGGTTGTTTTTTTGATGTTGCCAATTGAGGTCTGCCCATTCATTGAGTTTTAGCTTAATGCTACTTTCGGCTTCGTCCAGCCAGCAATAATAATATAATGAGTCAGATGTTTCTATGGTTTTCACCACATCATACATTTTTCCTAGATACTCAAATTCATCAGATTTTTCCCAGATGACATCCTGTTGTACTTGTGATTTTGAAAATTTTAACTTGACCAATTCTTCATCTTTCAAACCTGCATTGATGAGAAATTTTACTTCTTTTCTAATGCTCACCCTTTTGAATTCTAATAGCATTTTAACCATGAAATAGGGCAAATGGATACTAATGGCCAAAATTACCACAATGAAGATCCTAGATTTTGGTGCGAGAATGCTCATACTGACCTAAATAGTCAGAACAAAAGTAATATAAATTGCCTAAATATAATAATGGCATCTCAATGAGGTAAATCGAAATGTCATTTATTATTTTTTGAAGTTTGTGTCTCAATGGTCTTTTACACATTGATTGGTAACCTTGAGACATAAAATCAACCTAAAATTGGCCAATTATTCTGGTTGCTTCAGGTACATCCTAAAACCATTGCCATGAATATTTTCAATTTCAATGTTGGTATCTTTAGATAAGTATTTTCTGATTTTTGTGATAAATACATCCATGCTCCGAGCGGTAAAGTAGTTATCATCTTCCCAAATTTTGGTCAATGCCTCTGATCTTTGGAGCACATCATTGATTCGGAAACAAAACAATCTCAATAACTGTGCTTCTTTTGGAGACAGCTTTTCTGTGCTACCATCAGGTGTAAAGGTCAATATCCTTAAAGCATAATCAAAATGATATTTACCGATAGTAAAGTCTCTTTGATTATCGAGATTTTCTTCTGGCTTGGCTGATCTGCGCAATACAGCCTTGACTCTTAGTAATAACTCTTCTGAATTGAATGGTTTGGTGATATAATCGTCGCCTCCGAGCTTGAAGCCTTCCAATACATCTTCTTTCAACGTCTTTGCTGTCAAAAAGATGATAGGCATCTCTTTGTTGAGCCCTCTTATCTCTTTGGCCATGGTAAATCCATCCTTTTTGGGCATCATCACATCCGAAATACAGAGATCAAAACTGCCTTTCTTGAAAGCATCCAGCCCAGCCTCACCATCTGTGGCCAGCGTCACTTCATAATCGTGCATCTCAAGGTAAGAACGCAATACATCACCGAAATTTTGGTCATCTTCTACCAGTAAAATTTTATTTCCCATATTTTTGATTGATTTAACATTTTATATTTAACTAAATTTTTGACTATATTATTTTGTTGGTTGTTTTGAAGGTAAGAAAATGGTGAAAATACTTCCTTTCCCCAGTTCACTTTTGACTGAAACATGTCCATGGTGTGCATCCACCATAGCCTTGACATAACTGAGACCTAAGCCAAATCCCTTGACATCATGTACATTGCCTGTGTGCACCCTATAGAATTTTTCAAAAATCAACTTCAAAGCATCTTTTGACATACCTATACCATTATCGCTGACTGATATTTCTATTCCATTTTTGACATCTTTGGTGGCTATCAGGATCTCTGGTTTTTCTGGAGTATATTTTTCGGCATTATCCAGTAGGTTGTTGATGATACTTGAAATATGTGTACCATCTGCCACGATGACTGGGTTTTGAGCTAAAAGATTGGTGCTGATAGAGCCACCTTTAGCTTGCACTTTGAGCTCAGCATTGATGACAGCATCTTGTATCGCTTCGTGTACATTGAATGGATTGAATTTCAACTCTACATTCTCCTTTTCGATCTGAGCCATTTGGAGTACTTTTTCTACCTGGCTCAACATCCGTTTATTTTCTTGTTTGATGATATTGATAAATCTAGTGACTTTATCCTTGTTTTCAAGAATATTGGGACTCAATATACTATCAGAAGCTAAGGAAATGGTAGCTATTGGCGTCTTAAACTCATGTGTCATATTGTTGATAAAATCTGACTTCATCTCTGACACCTTTTTTTGATGGAAGATAATGTAAATGGTGTATGAAAAACAGAACAAAATCAACCCAGTAAATAAGATAGAACTCAGCAAGATACCGATGACATTTGACCACAAAAATCTTTTCTTTCCAGGAAAATAGATGTTGAGGTGGCCTGGATCAGAAAATTCGTCATCAAACAGAGATATTTTGTATTCTGCTTTATATAGTGGATTCATAGCAGCGACATTGCTGGATTTTGTGGTGTCGCCTATAGTTGCTATATAACTGCCATTTTCAATAAAATATGACTTATATTCATTGGAATAAACTCCATATTCGTAGTGAAGATCAATGTTTTTTGATTCCAATTCCATTTTGAGATACTTATCCAACTGGTCTTTGTCTATGTTTTCGAGCAAGTCTGAAGGATTCATAAAAGCCGATCTGAATTCCAAATCTTTGATGCGCTGATTGATGGCTTCAGATTCATCATTTAGATCTTGTTGCAATATTTTTTCAAATACCGTTTTTGGGTCTGACATTTGGTTTTCTTGGTAGTATTTTTTCTCTGCTAATGCTTCCGCATCATTTTGAAGTCTTTTTTTGACATTATTGAGCGCAATGGTAACTTTATCATTAAAATTTTTTTCATCAAGATCAACAGCTCTTTTAATCCAAAAGTACTGAATCACACCTACTCCTACCAGAGATAATGACATGATGATGATGATGCTCCAGATGGCCTTTTTACTCATGCGAGCAAATATATAGAATGATTTGTAGTAATACCAATATTTAACTATATTTTAATAGTCAAAAATGATATGTGAATTGAAATGGGTTATAGATTTTATTAAGATTCAATTGTAGTTTTTTCAAATTTTTTAAACAACAAAGTACTCGAGATAAGTCCATAAAACATCACATTGATAGAACTGATAGGCATCAAAATTGCCGCTACAACAGGTGACAACTCACCTCTTACGGCAAAGTAAAGTCCCACAACATTATATATAAAAGCTAAAACAAAAGCACCAATGATGATATATCTTGCTTGTTGCAGATAGGTAAGATAAGAAAGCAATGAACCAAATGATTTTGATCCTAAAATAGCATCGCAAGCAGGTGTAAAATTATTAGAATCTTCAGATATGACGATGCCTACATCACTCTGCATCAAGGCTCCCGCATCATTGAGTCCATCTCCAATCATCAGTATCTTATGTCCATCTGATTGCCTTGACCTGATATAGTTAAGCTTATCAATAGGTGTTTGATTGAATACCATAGTAGCATGCGCTGGAAAGAATGATTTCATCCTAGCCTCTTCTCTGTCATTATCACCTGAAAGTATTGAGATATGGAATTTCTTACCCAAGGTATCTACCAAGTTTTCAACACCAAATCGAAGTTTGTGTGCAACATCAAATTGCGTCACCATTTGTCCATTTATTTCTACCAAAACACCTTTCTGGTTTTCGTCTGTTTTTTCGAGGATGAAGGTAGATGATCCTATTCTAATCTTATCCTTACCGAAAACACCTTCAGTTCCTTTACCAGCGATTTCGTTAAAATAATCAGCATCTTGTGTGTAATCACGATCTCCAAAAGCATTAAAAATTGCCTTGCTCAATGGGTGATTGGATTGAAATGCTGCACTTTTGATAAGATAAATTTGATGGTCGGTAAGTGATTGGCTCGAAGGAGTAGCAACGATGTTTTTATGATCTGTGATCGTGCCGGTTTTGTCAAAGATGATTTCATCTACTTGCTGAATGCGATCTATGACCTGAACATTCTTAAGATAAAATGCCTTTTTGCCCAAGATTCTCAATATGTTGCCATAGCTGAAGGGTAGTGCCAAAGCCAATGCACACGGACAAGCTACAATAAGTACTGCTGTAAATGCATTGAATGCCAATGACTTATCAACAATCAACCAATAAACCAATGTAAGTACTGCAATGGTCATGATGGTGATGGTAAAGTATTTTCCTATTTGACTTATCAAAGTCTGAGTTTTTGATTCTTTATCTATTCTAAATGAATCCTCATCCCAAAGTTTTGTGAGATAAGATTGATCCACTTTTTTTAATAATTGAATCTGAATGTTAGCTCCTATATTTTTACCACCAGCAAATAGCTTTTCACCTTGCTTTTTCTTCAAAATATCAGACTCGCCAGTGACAAAAGAATAATCTACAGATGCGTCTCCCTTTATCAAAATGGCATCTCCTGGTATGATTTCTTCATTTTTCACCATGAGAATATCTCCCGTGTCCAATTTGTCCAAACTCTTTGACTGCCAGCCTTCAGCAGTTTTCAGTAAGGCCGAGATCGGAAAATATGACTTATAATTCCTGTCAAAAGCAATGGAATAAAATGTGTAATGTTGAAACCATTTGCCAATTAGCAGAAAAAAGATAAATCCTGCAAAACTATCCAAATATCCTTCGCCAGTTTTTGTCACTATCTCAAAAACACTCCTAAAAAATAAAGTCAACATACCCACAGCAATTGGTATGTCAATGTTGATCTGCTTCATTTTTATCGTCCACCATGCAGAACGTAGATAGTCAAATCCGCTATACAACAATACAGGCAATGCTAGGGCAATATTGATATATCCTAAGTAAAACTTGTCAGATGCCTGATGAAAACCAAGATATTCTGGAAAGCTAAGGAGCATTATATTGCCGAAAGAAAATCCAGCTAATCCCAATTTATAGTAGAGCGTCCTATCTACGTGACCTGATTTTGCAGATGTGAGTTTTTGAAGATTGAGTTCAGGTGGATACCCTATGATGGCCAATTGTTCTACAACTCTCCTCAATGATATCACACTTGGATTGAAGGTAATGGTTGCTGTTTTTGCCAAAAAATTGACCCTTGACCCTAAGACACCTATTTGAAGTTTATTCAGATTTTCTAACAACCATATACACGAAGCGCAATGTATCTGTGGCAAACTAAAACTGATTTTGGCCAGATTTTGCTCATTGAAGTCCAAAAGGCTATTGACTACATCTTCATCATCCAGAAAGCTATAATTTTTGGAAGAGATAGACTTTTGGCTGATGCCTGGATTGTCTTGGTATTTGTAATAATCTCCTAAACCATTGTCTTTCAATACGGTATATACCACTTGACATCCATTACAACAAAAATCTTTGTCGTCGTATATAGGATGCTGATCTGGACAATCGTCACCACAATGGGTACACTTTATGCTTATATTTGGTGCCTTAGTTTGGAGTTTAAACATGAATACTTAATGTAAAATCAAACTTTATCCAGCGATCATGAGGACTGGATTCTCTAACATTGCTTTGAATGTCTGCAAAAATTGAGCTCCAGTGGCACCATCTACTACTCTGTGGTCACATGATAGTGTTACTTTCATCATATTGCCCACAGCGATTTGATCATCTTTTACTATTGGTTTTTTGATGATCGATCCGACGGCCAAAATACATGCATCAGGTGGATTGATAATTGCTGTAAACTCTTCAATATCAAACATGCCCAGATTGGAAACCGTAAAAGTGTTGCCTTGCATCTCTTGTGGCGTCAGTTTTTTGGTTTTTGCTTTTCCAGCCAAATCCTTTACTTCTTGATTGATTTGAGAGAGTGACTTGATGTCTGTATTATTGATAACTGGTACTAATAGACCATCTTCAACAGCTACTGCTACACCAATATTGATATCTTGATGATACGTAATCTTATCGCCAAACCATGAGCTATTGATAGCAGGATGCTTGCGCAGCGCCGATGCAGCCGCCTTCATTACAAAATCATTAAAAGAGATTTTGACAGGAAGATTGGCATTGACAGCATTGCGGGCTTGTATGCAATTGTCCATGTTGATTTCAATGGTCAGATAGAAATGTGGCGCCGAAAACTTGCTTTCACCTAATCTACGCGCTATGGTTTTTCGCATCTGACTTACTGCAACATCACCATAAGTAAAATTGCTTGATAAGTTGGTAGGTGCTGAAGTAGAAGCAGCAACAGCTGGTTTGTTGACTATAAAGTTTTCAATATCTTTTTTTATGATCCTACCGGAGTCACCTGTGCCATGTACTTGTGATAGGGCTATGCCAGCTTCTGTGGCCAAAGATTTTGCCAATGGAGAGGCTTTGATCCTGCCGTTTTCTGATGATGCTGATATCGTCTTTTCTTCAACCAATGGTGCAGATACAACATGGACTGTTGGGGCATCAACCTTGTCTTCTTTGGCTGCTTCTGGTACTTTGGTAGGTTTAGATTCTTTTTGATCAGTCAGAAGATGCTTAAACTCTTCGTCTTTTTTACCGATCACAGCGATGATGCCATCAACTGCTACAGGGCCAGATGGGATACCTATATATAATAAGTAGCCATCAAAATAACTTTCGAGCTCCATCGTGGCTTTATCTGTTTCTACTTCGGCCAATATATCTCCTGCCTTGACAGGGTCTCCTTCCTTTTTTAACCATGATACAATATTTCCCTCTTCCATTGTATCACTCAATCGGGGCATTCTTATGATTTCTGCCATTTCTACACTGATTTGTTTTATTAAGAAGGGTCAAATTTAGGTATAAGATCGGAGAATCGCTACAATATTTTGTAATTTGAATACGAAAATGGCACAACTTTGAAAAAAAGTCTCATCAAATGTAATAGTTTTTGTCTATTGTCAGTTTAAATACTTGATGTTGTATCAGTTTTTTTGAGACAATTATTACCTTTGAGCCGAAAAATTAAAATGTTTTTATGTTTGGAGATTTGATGGGCAATCTTGAGCAACAACAAGCTGAGATGCATAAAAAATTATCTCAATTTGTCATAGAATTTGAGATGGAAGGGATCAAAATTATTGGCAATGCTGCTAGGGAAATCACAAATGTGTCCATTAGTGATGATCTTTGGGCAGAAAATGAAAAAGAAAAAATTGAAGACTTGATGTTGATCGCAATCAATAGATTTTTGGAAAAATCTGCAAAAGTCGAAGTGGAAGAGTCTGGCAAGATGATGTCAGATATGTTGCCACCTGGCTTTGGAGATTTATTTAAATAATTAATTTCTGTTTTGATTTTGAATAGATTTTTGTTTGTATTACCCTTGTTTTTTGGGTTTTTAGTATTGAAGGGTCAGGAAGTGTTTCATTATGATTTTGATGATTGCACTTACGAAGACAGTGGTCTTAGATTTCCGGGTATGATACCTGGAGGATCGCCAGAGTGTGTATGTGGTTTGGGCGAAAAGAGTTTGTATTTGGATGGGGCTAATGATTTTGTAAGTCTTGATCCACAAGCTACTCTTAAAATGGATTCAAATTTTACACTAGATTTTTATTTTCAATTGGACAATATTGGTGTTGAAGTTGACATCTTTAGTATCAGATTTGGCTGTAATAATCTTGACTCCATGATGTCATTTAGATATTTTAACAATACCAATGACTTAGCATTTGAAATGGGAAGCAATACCAACAACTATTTTTCGGTAAAGAAAAAATTAGACAAAGGCAATTGCTGGCATAGATTCACTTTGACCAAATTTGAATTGGAATACAGGGTTTATTTTGACAATGTATTGGTTAAACAGTTCTTATCTAAAGAGACTATCAAATTCACGAGAAGAAATAATTTGCATTTTGCCAACAGTCCATGCAATGGTGTACTGTCATCAGTAAAAATGAAAGGCTTTATTGATGAAATATCTTTATA
>JAXLUT010000013.1:0-59254 GCA_046329385.1 Saprospiraceae bacterium | reverse complement strand
TCAGCCATCACAAGAGATGTTTGAAAACATAGTTTCTCTTGAGGTGTATCATAAATCCAGATCCAATCAAGTAATGTGGGTCGAGGACGAAAGCCAACGCATAGGAGCCATCAATATACCAGGTGATTTGTACAAGATAATGAGCAAATCACCTGTTTTTTTTCTGGAAGTTCCGTTTGAGCAAAGATTGAAATATATCATCACAGAATATGGTAAACTAGACCGTACCATGTTGGTCAATGCTACTCAAAGGATCCAAAGGAGATTGGGTGGCTTAGAAGCCAGTAATACTATCAATTATCTGATGAATGGTGATATCGAAGCTGCTTTTAGCATTTTGCTGAAGTATTATGATAAATTTTATCTCAAGAGCCTTGGTAAAAAAAATCATACTGCCGATCAAGTGCAATATGTTGATTGTCAGATCGTTGATGAAAATGAAAATACAACCAAACTACTTTCAATTATTTCAAATTAAGTAAGACAAATGGAGAGCATCAAACTAACTCAATATTCTCATGGCGCAGGATGTGGGTGCAAAATAGCACCTAATATTTTGGAAGAAATTCTTCACAGTCAGACAGCGATGCCAGACAATAAAAATCTCATCGTTGGCAATCACAGCAAGGATGATGCTGCCGTGTATGATTTGGGTGATGGCAATGCACTCATCTCTACTACAGATTTTTTTATGCCTATTGTGGATGATCCATACAATTTTGGTAGGATTGCCTCTGCCAATGCCATCAGCGATGTATATGCTATGGGTGGCACACCAATATTGGCCATTGCTATTTTGGGCTGGCCTATCAATATGTTGCCGCCTGAAGTAGCAAGAAAGGTCATCGAAGGTAGCAGAAGTATCTGTATGGAAGCTGGCATTCCTTTGGCTGGTGGACACAGCATCGATGCACCTGAACCTATTTTTGGTTTAGCTGTCAATGGCTTGGTCAAGACCCATGAAGTAAAACAGAATAATAGTGCTGCACCTGGTGATGTATTATTTTTGACCAAGCCATTAGGAGTAGGTATTTTGACCACTGCTGAAAAACATGGTATTCTCAAAGCAAAACATAAAGCGCTGGCTGCCAATCAAATGATGCAACTCAATATGGTTGGTGCAGCATTAGGTAAGTTGTCAGGCGTAACGGCTATGACAGACGTGACTGGTTTTGGATTGCTTGGTCATTTGGTAGAGATGTGCGAAGGTAGTCAAGTAAGTGCCGTCATCAATTTTGATCAGGTACCACTTATCACTCCTCAGATATACGATTATATTGCAAAAAAATCGATACCTGGAGGTACAGGAAGAAATTTGAAAGCTTATGGTCATCATATCGCTGTTACATCATCGGATAATGAGACAATATTAAATATATTGGCCGATCCTCAGACAAGTGGCGGCTTGCTTATTGCTGTGAAGCCTTCTGATGTCGATCAACTGACATCAACTTTGGCACATTTTGGCTTAGAGTCCTTTGCACAGCCAATAGGATATTTGACGAAACAAGGCGATTCGCTTATTTCAGTTTTATAAAATACTTATTGTGAAATTTAAACATTGCTGAATATAATAAGCAAAATAACTATATATTTGCTGAATGTATTAAGCAAAATTGCATAATAATTGTTTATTATGGCTAAAATGTTGACTACAACCAACAAAATAATATAAAAAATGATGAATGGATACAGCAATATGAATATCTTTGCAATAAATTTGTCAAATTGAATCAAGAAGTTTACGAAAAGTTATTATCAAATCAACTTGAAATTTTAAATCAAGTATCTGATAAGTTGCGAAGGGCAGTACTTGACAACATCGAATGGCAAGATAAATTGATAATTTTGGCTGGTGCTCGTGGAGTTGGCAAGACGACCATCATGATTCAACGATTGAATGAAGTTATTAATAAAGGCATTAAGGTATTGTATTTGTCAATGGATGATATTATTGTATCAAATCTAACATTGATTGAAATCGCAAAATACCATTTAGATAATGGCGGTACATATCTTTTGATTGATGAAGTTCATAAATATAACAATTGGAGCCAAGAGTTGAAGAACATTTATGATAGATATAATAGCTTGTTTGTTGTTGCCACTGGTTCATCTATTTTGGAGTTAAATGAAGGTCAAGCAGATTTAAGTCGAAGAGCAGTAAAGTATTCTATCTCTGGATTTTCGTTAAGAGAATTTATAAATATTGAAACAAAACATAGTTTTAAACCATACAGTTTGTCGGAAATCATTGAAAATCATGAGCAAATAGGCAGACAAATAAATAAGGATATCAATCCTATACCTTTTTTTAATGAGTACAACCAATACGGGTACTACCCATTTTATTTAGAAGGGAAGACATCTTATTTCAGAAAACTAAATAGTGTCATCAATTATATGATAGAAGTGGATTTAGTTCAAATTTCTAAAATGGATGTATCCAAATTGCCCAAAATAAAAAAGCTCCTCTACTGGTTGGCATCATCATCACCTTATGAGCCTAATATAAGTAAACTTAGTACAGCTCTTGAACTCGACAGGGCAACAGTCATTCAATATTTGACTTACTTAGACAAGGCTGAGTTGACAAAGTCAGTTTGGTCTGCAACAAAAACAGTGGGTCAACTGTCCAAACCTGATAAAATCTATCTTCACAATGCAAATTTATTTTTTCTAACAGCTACAAAACCAGACATTGGCTCTATTCGCGAGTGTTTTTTTGTCAATTGTATTTCGAATGAACACAGTGTTTCTATTCCAAGTAAAGGCGATTTTTTTGTTGACGAAAAATATACATTCGAAATAGGAGGGAAATCAAAAGGATATAAGCAAATATCATCAATTCCAAATAGTTTTATTGTCTCGGATGATATGAATTATAGTGTGGGCAATAAAATTCCCCTTTGGATGTTTGGATTTTTAAGTTAGCCAGTACTTCTCAATGAAACGAACTATCCATTTTAATAATAAAAGAGTAATCCATGAATAATTATATCGCCATCATGGCAGGTGGTATCGGAAGCAGGTTTTGGCCATCAAGTACTGAGGCCAGGCCTAAGCAGTTTTTAGATATTTTGGGAGTTGGTAAGTCATTGATCAGAATGACCTTTGAGAGAGCCATGAAACTCGTGCCTGCAGATCATATTTTTGTTGTTACTAACCAAAGATACAAAAGTCTGGTCTTGGATCATCTGCCCGAGTTGCCCGATGACAATGTACTTTGCGAACCAAGTATGAACAATACTGGGCCATGTGTGGCTTACACAGCCCTTCGATTAGAAGCTATCAATAGCACTGCAGTTTTTGCTGTATTGCCATCAGATCATGTGATTTTGAAGGAAGCAGAATATATAGATTATCTTAGGCGAGCCTTTGCATTTGCTGAAAATAATAAAGCTTTGGTTACACTCGGTATTCAACCCACAAGGCCAGATACTGGCTATGGTTATATAAAGTTTGAGACCAATGAAGAAGATCTTGGTTTCAGAAAAGTATTGTCGTTTAAAGAAAAACCAGATCAAACCACTGCTATATCTTATTTAGTATCGGGTGACTATCTTTGGAATGCAGGAATGTTTATTTGGAGTGTCGAGTCCATTTTGACTTCTTTTCACCAATACGCACCAAATATCTTGAGTATTTTGACAGAGAATAAGTCAGTTTTTAATACTCCTGAAGAGCAATCATATATCGACCGAGTGTATCCACAGACTGAGAATATTTCTATCGATTATGCTATTCTGGAGAAAGCCAACAATGTTTATACATTGCCTGTAGATATAGGTTGGAGCGATTTAGGTACTTGGAATAGTCTACATACATATCTTGCTAATGGTAGCGATGTGGTGGCAGTTGGGGCTAATATCCAATTGATCGATTCGAAAGATATTTTGGTCATGTCCAATAATGATAAGACAATCGTCATCAAAGGGCTTAGTGACTATATCATTGTGGATGAAAATAATGCCTTGTTGATCTATCCAAAATCTGCCGAGCAAGAAATCAAAGATGTAGTTAAAAAACTGAGTAAAGTATGAATATTTGCAATTTGAAGTATGAATATTTGCAGTTTGAAGTATGAATATTTGCAATTTAAAGTATGAAAATTTGCAGTTTAAAGTATGAAAATTTGCAGTTTTATTACATTTAGTGTATTTTTGCAATAAATTTCAATATTTGCAAAACATTAATTTGAATGGATAATCCATTGATAAATAGAAGATTGGCAAGTCATGTTAAAAAAGTAGCAGGCTATTATCCAGTATTGAGCGTAGCTGGCCCTCGTCAAGCTGGAAAATCTACCATGTTGAAGCAGATTTTTCCAGATTATCAATATGTGAGTTTGGAAGATCCAGATACTAATGCATTCGCAACTACTGATGCGCGTGGTTTTTTTGAAAGATATCAAGAAGGCATTATTATTGATGAGGCTCAGAAGGTACCCGAATTGTTTTCATATCTCCAAGGAGTTGTAGATCAAGATAGAGCGCCAGGTAGATTTATACTTTCAGGCTCTCAAAATTATTTAATGCACCGCAATATCACCCAGTCATTGGCTGGTCGCATTGATCTTTCTACTTTATTTCCTTTTGATTTTGGTGAGATGAGTTGGTTAGGAGATTGGGATCAAAGTGCAGAGCATGCCATTTTAAACGGCTTTTATCCAGGAAAATTGACCAACAATATACCAAATAAGATATTTTACAGCAACTATATCAAGACCTATATAGAAAGAGATGTCACTGATTTGATCAATGTAGGCAATCTCACTACTTTTAGATCATTTTTAAAGTTGATTGCTTACAAGTGTGGCTCTCAAATAAGATTGACAGATTTGAGCAATGATCTCAATATTTCGGTCAATACTATCAAAACTTGGATAAGCATTTTGGAGTCAAGTTACATTGTTTTTATGCTGCCAAGTTACCACAAGAATATGGGAAAGCGACTCCTGAAAACACCAAAACTCTATTTTTATGATACTGGTCTACTATGCCATTTATTAGCTCTGAATGATGAGACCAAGCTCCATGATTATGACAATTATGGAATAATTTTTGAAAATTTGGTCATTGCAGAACTATTTAAATTTAAGTCGCATAGTCAATCAGAGCAGGAAATGTATTATTAGGGATAGCAATGGACTTGAAGTTGATCTCCTTGAAGTAGATGGTTTCAAAACCACGATGATGGAAATGAAATCAAGCAAAACATTTAGACCAAAATTTTGGAAAGCATGAAAAAACTAAAATTATTTGATCCAACTTTGGAAATCAAAGTAGTATATGACAGTAAGGAAAGAAGTGACTTTGGAAGGACTATTCAGTAGTCAATTGGAGAAATATACATGTATAGATATTTGCAGTTTAATGTATGTAAATTTGCAATTTTAGTGTATGAGTATTTGCAGTATTATAATTTGGAGAATCAACAATAAGCTTTGAACCAGCAAAAGAAAGTCATTGCATTAGTAGCAAATTCCACTTGGAATATCTATAATTTTCGACTTAATCTAATTAATAAGTTTATTGCCGAAGGTATGGACGTTGTCGTCATTGCACCTGTTGATGAGTATTTGACCTATAAAGAAAAATATCCTGTAAGGCACTATAGTTTACGTATGATGGATAGAGACGCTACAAATCCTATCAAAGATACGTTAGCACTTGAATTAATACGAAGATACAAGAAAATAAAGGCGATATTATACTGCATTTTACCAACAAACCAAATATTTACGGCGGCATTGCTGCTAAAATTTCAGGTATCAAATCTATTGCTGTAGTAACAGGTCTAGGATACGCCTTTATAAACAAAGGAATTGTAAGAAAAATAATGATTTGGCTTTATAAATTGACAGCTCCATCTCACTGATTTATTTTTAAGAATATTGATGATAGAGTTGTTTGATCAATTGGGCATAGTGATCAGTAAGAATAGGTCAATATCCGTCAAAGGCTGCGGAGTCAATATCAATTATTTTCAACCTGAACCCAAGTCAAGAGAGAATGACAAAACCATTTTTACTTTTATTGGACGACTGTTATACGACAAAGGCATTCGAGTTTGTTGAAGCGGCTCGAATTTTTAAAGAATAAGACATCAAACGTCGAATTTTGGATCGTAGGTGAGCTTGATGCCAAAAATCCTGCTACCATCAATAAAGATGACTTGATCAAATGGTGGATGAAGATATTATTTGCTATCATGGATTTATGAGACGTTAGACCGATCATTGCGGAATCAGATTGTATTGTATTGCCATCATATCGAAAGTTGCCTAGGATAATTGTAGAAGGGATGTCCATGGGCAAAACAGTAATCACCACCATGACGGCAGGATGCAACGAAACAGTTGACAATGGCCTTAATGGATACTTGGATTAATGTTCGCGATGAGGAGTTCACTTACTACTGCAATTAAAAAATTCATTGAATTGTCCACAGCATCCAAGAAAAGCGATGGGAGAAGCTGGCAGGAAGAAAGTAATGGTAGAATTTGATGATAAATTGATTGCCAATGATATTTTTAATATTATAAAAATAATTGATCAACAAAAGTGCAATTAAGTTCAAAAACTTCATTTATTGACTATTTTTACTTATACTTCTCATCATTTATTATTATTTGGAAAAACTTACCAATAGTTGGTGCAAAAATCCAAATATCAGAGGTAATATTTATTCCATTGGCCTTTATCTCCTTTTTTAGTAATTATTTAGGTCAAAAATAAGCAGCAGCATATTTTAGAAAGTCATATATTTGGCATTAATTAGAGCCGACCTTGAATGATAAGTAATACCGTAAATAAAAAAAGTATTGATTATCGCACCAATATTAAGCATAGAAGAAAGATTTCTGGTTGCTGGGTGCGAATTAAAGAATTAGAAGATGAGAATGCATCACTTGAGCTATAAACATAACTGAAAGATGCGAGGATTGCAGAATTGGAAGCTAAGGTCAAAGAACTTACAGAACGATTAAATAAAAACAGCGGCAATAGTCATAAGCCGCCATCAACAGATGGTTATGGTAAAAAACCTGCATTTGCAAAAAGTAAAGGTGGACAAAAGGGTGGACAAAAGGGGCATACAGGCGATACCTTGCTCAAGGCGACCGATCCTGATAAAATTGAACAGTTGGTCCCCGATTTATGTGATTGTGGTCATGATATTTCCAACGAAGTACGAGTCTTAGTTGAAGAACGTCAAGTAATAGATATACCAGAACCAAAGGTAATAGTGACTTCCTATCAACAATATGGAGTACTATGCCCATGTTGTGGAAAGGAGAATAAAGTACCATTTCCAAAGGATGTAAATTCACCCGTTCAGTATGGTAATCGTGTTAGAACCACCAGTGTACTGCTCAATACAGACTATAAAGTACCCGTTAAAAAAATATCATGTTCTTTGGGGATTTATACGGCATCACACCAAATGAGGGGAGCATAATAAGCAGCAACAGAAGGTGTTATGAAAATTTAGAGCCAGTAGAACATCAAATAAAGAAGAGATAAAGTCATCGGCAGTAGCAAACTCTGATGAAACTGGGATAAGGGTCGATGGCAAATTACATTGGCTTCATACGACATCCACCTTAATGTACACCTATTTTTATATACATGCCAAAAGAGGAATAGAAGCTATAACATCATCAAGTAGTATCATCAGAGATTATACAGGCACATTAATACATGATTTATGCAGCTATTTCAAACTTACCAAAGCCCATCATGGGCTATGCGGCGCACATTTATAAGAGAATTGGCGAAAACTGCAAATAGAAGATAAAAAGCCGCTGGGCACAAACTATGACAGAGCTGCTATGGAATTATTAAATTCAACAACAGGACAAAATATCATTAACAAGAAACACATGAAGCAAAAGATATAACGAAATAATCACAAATGGCAAAGCCCACGACCACCACCACATAAAAGTGGAAAACGAGGAAAATATAAGCGCAGCAAGGGGTTAAATCTATTAGAACGATTACACAGACATAAAACAAGTGTCATATGCATTTTTGACCCCAATATCCCATTTACCAATAATTTAGCGGAGAGAGATTTGCGCCCATCGAAAATAAAAATGAAAATATCCAACACATTTAGATCCGTTGCGAGTGCAGACCATCATGCAAGAATAGCGGGATTTACTTCAACTTTGAGAAAACAAAACATCAATGTCTTTTTCAGCTCTGTTAGACGTTTTCAATCACAAAGAATTTACCTTTGTTCATTAATACCTAAATAATTACCTTTTTTATTTTTAAGAGAAGGAAAAAATTCTTAAAATTATTTTAATTGATAGCTTTTTGCTGGTGTTTTCAGCCATTTTTTATTACCATATGTGTGATTGATGGAATTTCATCCACCTGTTTGGAAGTTTTGGGGTAATATATTTATTATTAATATATTTCATTTTTCATTTTTAATCTATTTTATGATGAAATTGATATTTCAAAATTAAAATTGTACTTAAGTAGAAGTCGAAACATTTTGGGCATGGTCAAAGAACTCACCCTATCCGTATTTTCAAGGATTTGGTAGGGCGAGAGGTTTAAGTGGTCATCCAAATAACTTAATGATAATTATTGCAATCTCTTGGATATTTATGATAGTGGATGGTTTAGAACCAAGTTTCGTGGAAGAAAAATAATTTTTTATTATAACAGGAATTGCTGCCTTTTTTACTTTTTCGAAAATGGGTCTTTTGCTAATTTCTGGGGTATTGGTTTTATTTGTTAGAATTATAAGAAATATTTTTTTTAAATGGGTATTGAGACTTTTAATAATGATGTTGACTATCATATATTTTATTATTACACACTTAGGAATTTATGACTCAAATTCATTTAATTACAAACAATTATTGGAATCAGGACATTCTGATCATGAAGTTTATAAAATTAGCGAGAATTTTTCTATTTTTGAAAATAATTATATGCTGACCAAAGGGCAGGGATTATCTATGGATTTGAAAATCAACCTTTTGGAATTGGTAGTGGACAATTTGTGCATAAATTTGAGTACTTTAAAGAACGTGGACTTTATACAAAATATGTGATGGCTTGAACCACACAGTTTATATGCACCTGATTTGGGTAGAAAATGGAATCGTAGGGTTAATGAGTTTGCTGATTTTGTTTTTCTTTTGTGGAAATTTTTGAGAAGAATGAACCAGGCTTTTGATAGCCTTAATGGTCATAATTATTTAGCGTGTGGAGCAATTCTGTTTATATATTTGGTTGATGGTTTTTGTAACTGATGTTTCTTTTTGAGGAGTATTATTTTTTAATATTTGTTATGACAACCGTAATCATAGAGAAAAAATAATGTCAAGCAACAGTTAAATTGAATGAATATTTTTTTTGCTAAGATTTTTACAGTTCATACTTTGGTTATAATTTTAAAATTTTGACACTTATTTGATTTTGAATCATTTTACGAACATTGTTAGTGTCTTATGAGAAAGACAATTTAAAACTTATCTACATATCTTATTACTTTCCATACCCATACACTCAGTTGCATCTTTGAGAAACTACTTTTTAGTTTCTAGATTAAAGGAAAAAGTGACCAAACAGTTGTCTTAACTACTACAAACCAGTTCTTTCCAGAAGTGATCTTCCTGAAGACTTAAAAATTCTTTCAATAAAGACAATTGACTATAGGACTTTGTCAAATATATTCAAATTTGATAAGAGACAAGCCCATTTTTCAGAATCTTCAAAGTCAAATAAGTTATTTAAATTTATTATTAAACTCAATGAAACATTTCCTTTTAATTTGTTTCTTGGTGAAGGAGGACTTGTATACATCTTTATCTCTTTTTACAAGGCGAGAAAATTTTTGAAAAGTGGTAATATACAAAGCGATATTCTTATTACACCTTTTCGACCTATGTCAAATGTCATTATTGGATTTTTATTAAAAACTTTTTATTCAAAAATGAGATGGGTAGTCAGTGTACACGATTTGCCAATAAATCATTTTAGACCAAATGTTTATTTTAAGAAGCTACAACATAATATTTGGAATAGAATCTTTACTCAAGCTGATTATGTAATTACCCTTTCTCATGGGTTGGCAAATGATTTGAAAACTTTTGGAGCAAATGCATCTGTAGTAGAGAATGGAATTAATGTTCGATCTCCAAAATCTGATCAAAATCAGAAGTTCACCATTTTATATTCTGGTTCTTTATATCAGGACATGATTGAACCATTTGATTTTTTTAATGCTATTGAAAATATTTTGAAAAATGGTAAATTCCATTTGATAAATTGGCAATTATTTATGCAGGCAAAGATGGCTATAAATGGCAGCATGATTGTATTGATTCCATCTACATATTCCATAATAAATTGCGTAGGTAACATCACATGTTGAAGCTCTTTTACTACAAGAAACATCAAGCATTAACCTTTTACTTACATTAAATAGTCAAGAGCCAAAGGCATGCTTACTGGAAAATTATTTGAATATATTGGAGCTAGAAATCCAATCTTAGTTATAGTAAATGGTGATTCCGATAGTGATTTTAGCGAAGAATTATTTGAAAAGCACAAATGCGGTGAAGTTTTTATAATTCAGATCCTAATATGAATTTAAAAATAGAAAATTTCATCCTTAGCAAATATAAAAGTTGGAGAGATGAAGTGGCATTTCAAAATGAATATAACCAGACAGCTTCGTTATTAGACCAGAGTTAGGAAATACAAGCTGATAAATATTGGAATTTGATTAATTCATAGATTTCACTAACTTCAGAATATAAAGCAATGATTTTCTAAGAAAAATATCAACCTTTGAATAAACTCAAATACAAAGCTATTAATCCATCGGTATTCATCAATGTTGGATCAAATGTTGAATTATGAAAATTGAACGTAATGCGTGTATAAAACTCATTTTTTTGTGAAGGAGTTTAAATGATCGCAAATAAGCTTTGTATCTCTACCATGACAATGAATTAAACCATATCATAACTACCAATGGTATTTCAATAAAATTAAATGGCACTTCCTTATTAAAGTTGTACATTCTGTAGGGAAAACCTGTGCCACACCTGAAGCCAATCAGATTGCGATATCCAAAAGCTAGAATCAGTTTTTAGATTCAATTGTTCCAAAATTTCTCCTGTTTTTGGTATGTGATACCGCAGGAAATGTTGTCTCGAATCTTTGATCTTAGGAACCACAAATTTCCTCCAAAACTTTTATTGAACTCATCATTTAAAACATTTTCTCCAGCCATATAGCTGGGATGTATGCCAATCACATAACCATTTCTTTGAGCAAAATTTATTAAATCTTTTATTTTAGGGTTTCTAATATCAAAGAAATTTTCATACTTGGTTTTACCACCAAGATAAAACATACAGATATTTATTAATAATTTTTGGATGATTGGTTGATAGAAGCCAGTCAAAGGTATCCATATGGGTCTTTGATTTTACCTTTATAAAATTGATACCAAATGCTAAAAAGGTTGCCCAAGTTCGATACTTTGTTGTTTTGATAGAAGGTTACGTTTGCAATAGCTCTGATAAACTTATAAAATGATGGAAATTTTTGTATATGGCATCTACATCGTGACTAATATTATACTTAGTTTCTAATTTAATGGGAGTTAAACATTTTTTGATACAAATAAAATACCAAGTGATCTACAATCGGCAATTCATGGAATGCCATGTTTTGCAAAAAATGATTTTTACTCTGTAACGATCCATGGAAGTCTTAGTCATTTGGACTATATTGCCATTCTTCCAACCTGCTGATATGGAAAAAAATAGTTTGAAAAACATCCACATCGAAGTGACTATTCTCATCATTTTTCCTTTGAATCCATGTAAGTGTCAATCCTTGATATTGTTGAAAGCTAATATGCGCTGGAGATTTAGTATCAACGACATTTTCAAAGCAAAAATCGGCATTGGGCATGGTTAGACCATTGCAATTGGGATGGTAAGAAATATTTATTGCACCATGTTAGGAATTGATGGACCAAAAAACATCCGCAAATTGCACAAGGATGATTTTGTATAAAATCCAATACATATTCTAATCTTTTGCGAAAAATTGTAGACACATCATTTGGAATATCAACGGTTATTCGTGTCATAATAAGATTTTATACGATAAGCTATGTCCCAAAATATATTTTGCCTTGTAGATTCGATAATAAGGCATTAATGTGCCGCAAATCCTGCAAACAGATCAAATAGTGACTCTAACATTACTTGCCTTCAAAGTCAAAAACATTATTCCTTTTGCTCGTCTCCAATATAGAGTGATATATCAAAAAGTGTAAGCACCACTCTGACGAAACCTAACATCAGATCCAATCATCATCATATATGAGATGCCTTCATGTACAATAATATAAGTGACTGCATGTATTTGGTTTTGATCATCGATCGCAGCTGGGATGAATCTCTTATTTCGTGATGATAGCAAGTTGTCAAGTTGTAAAAACATTTCTTTGCTCAAAGTGAGATGGATACCTTTTTGGGTTAATATAGAATGAACTTGCTCGTAAACAATACTTGGGTTATCGATTCTTTGGGCTTGCAATGATTTTTGAGCCTTGGTGATTTTATTACGAACGTTTGTTGCTACATTTGTCAGATTCCATCTTGAAAGATCTTCGATTTGGAATGAATATCAAAATAGTTTGTGAATAACCCTTCCAATAAAAAGGCAACCAATTTGAAAATTGTAAATATGATTGTGTGTAAAAAGCCAAGTCTTTCGGAATTGCAGCCTCTAGTTTTAATGCTGCGAAGTTCGTTTTTAAAGATAGTTTCGACCTTTGTTGCCTTGAAGCAACCATATGCAGAAAAGGTACCAAAGGTGGCATGATGATGACTGGCTTACCATATCTTTTTACAGTAAAATATACTAAAAAACCTACTATATCATCAGTATTGTCTTTTTCTAGGATCACATCCCAACTGCCAGATTTACAAACAATATCCAAGTACCAATTTTGATAAAAAAGGAAATGGGAATATTTGTACTTGAGTTTTCTAAAAATAGGATGTACTCTTGTTTGCTTGTCAAATTACGAGAAGAATTAATTTGAGAAATCAATTAGCGGTTTATTTAGCACTTATATGGTTTCAATGACAAAAAAGATATTATACTGTTTTGCAGGTAATTCTGTCTTTGGTTACCGAGACGCGAAATGCTGTCGCAAAATTACACAGTTAAAATTTGTCATTATGATTTATCAGGAAATTTATTTTAAAGGAGTTCACTTTATACATTATAGCTTAAAGGTGATTTGGTCTTTGAGTATAGCAGATGTTATAATAGTTAACTTTGGCGCTTGGCATACCATTTTCCAGTTGTGATGGGAAAGTTAGCAGAAAAAAAACTATCATTTATTAGGAGGTTTTGATGCTGGCAATATACCATCTATAAGATATGGCATATTTCACAAACCTTCTATTTTGCAATTTTGCTCGAAAAGTGTATAGAATGGCAACCTATTTGTGTCCTGTTAGCGATGCTTTAGTGTCTTCAATCAATTATTATGCCGGATCCGAGTGAAGAGGGTATCAAGTGGGTATATTGCATTTCATTCCAGATGTTAGATCAAAGATAAAAGTGATTCCTACTGATTTAGATCAAGACTTTTGGATGCCAGACATTAATTTATTAAGAAATGGCGTCATTGCATTGGCATACATATACAATGAAAAAACATATGTATTGAAAGGCTTTGACTTATTAGTAGAGATATTACCAAAAATGCTACCAGAAATTCCTTTTACCTTTGCAGGTTTTCTCCTGAGATGGTTGAAAAAACAAAACCAAACATTCCTGCGAATGTTAAATTATTATCTTTTCAAACCCCTGAAGCTTCAAAAAGTCCTTTTTCAAAAACATAAAATATTTGTATTGCCATCTTTGACAGAAAGTTGCCCAATACGCTTTGTGAAGCCATGTTGTGCGGATGTATTCCCATTGTTTCTAATGTAGGAGTCATGCCTGATTTAGTCGGTAAATTGGGATATGTTTTGGATCAAAAAAAACCTGAAAACCTAAAAATTCTAATACGAAATGCAGTATTAAATGAGAATTATGAAATGAAAAAAATTAGAGAAAAAATTTCTATGAATTATTTTAAGGGAATAAAAAGATTATCTAAACTTCAAAAATTGATTAATAAAGAACAATAAATTCATTGCAAGCCGTTTTTGATTATGAATTTTAATTGGTTAAGTAGGATGTTTTATTTATCCAAATTAAATCTTGGAATAGTATTTATTATTACAATGTGTATTTTGTATTATTCATTTATTGAAAGTTTTTGGAGGTTGCCTAAGACATTAATGGCACTAATATTTACCATTTCTGTAAATGTCCTCATATACTTAATATTATCATTGAGCAAGTTTTATTTATTAAGGTTTCATTTTTTGTTATTTTTACTATAATGACAACCATTTCTGCTATTGGAAAATATTATTGGCAAGAAATACCTAAAATTGAAATGATCTATGACGTAGTTTTAAAGAATTTTGCAACTATTAACAATTATTATAATTGGAAAAAATTTTTGATCTTTGTTATTCTGTTAGTTGCTTTATTTATACAAAATTTCAATCACAAAAACTGAAAATAATAGGACCTTTGAAGAGTAAAACTTCTGTTAGTCATAATAATTGGCTCATACTCTTTTGTGGGTTGGAGAAATAAAATATCTTCAAATACTTCGAGCAGAGAGTTATTGGCAGAAGATCCAATAATAGGTCCTTTTGTAGAGAAAAAAAATTATAGGTATGAATTTGTCAAGTACTTTAATTGAAAATGATAATTTTTACAGTGAATGATCTTGATGAGCAGTCCAAATATTGTTATAGTTAATTTTGATGCACTAAGAGGTGATGTGTTTGGTAGGTACATTTAGGAAAAATGCAATAACTCCTACATTTGATAGTTTAATAAATGATCAAAATGTTCAAAAAAATGCCATATCATATTTCATCATCATCGTCATCTTTCAACGGTATTCACTTTCAACATTATATGGTAATAATGTGGAGTATTTTCAATAAAATCGGCATTCACCATATCTTAAAACATCATGGATATCAAACAAATTTTGTTTTAGGCGGTACACATGAGCACTTTATGAGTTTAAAAAAACAATATGGAAACGTGGATTACTATTTTGAAACAACAATGGTAGATGAATTTGGCCTGAAAGGTAAAAGAAGATGACGATAATTCTATCATTGAGTATTTATATAGTAGGAAAAATATTGTCTCTGATAAGACTCAATTTTATTATTTTCATATCATATGCCTCATCTAGGAGCATATAGTTTTGATGCACCTTTGTTTGAGAAAATTAATAATGATGCATCATTAACCATAAAAGAGAAATCTTATTTTATTGGATTAAATAAAGCTGATAAAGTTTTACAGCAATTACTGAATTATTTTAATATTGTAAGCAATAATACAGTGATTTATATTTCTGCCGGCCGCTTGGAAGAAGGTTTGGGTTATCATAAGTATTTACCTACCATCGGTCATATTCAACAAGTTAACTTACGAATCAACTAATATTCATATAATCATCTTTTAGACAATCTTTTCAAGTGTGTCAAAAGTACAACTCAAATTGACTTGGTTCCTTCGATAGTGGAGAGATGTTTTAATGATAGTAAGCTGTAGGTCGATTTTATTCTGGATTGTGGTTATAAAGATCCATTGAATCTAAGATATACTTATCATTCATTATACATGGCAAAATATGCAGATTTCCATTTTGCAATATTAAAGGATTCATTAGGCCATTATGTTGAAAAATATTTGTATGATCCTAACACAAGTAAGAATATATTTTAGAATTTAAGAAAAAGTAGATTAGAAAATGATACTATACTTAATGGAAATAGAGTTTTATGAGAATTTAAAAAAGGAACTATTTGCAAAAGATATAATCGATGACTCCTACATCTTCATCATCATCACTACCTAGAGTCAGGCTTTTATTAACAGGAAACCTTTTGAAATTTTGTACTTTGTACTTACTTGAAGGAAACAAAAATATAGTCTTTCAGTGTAAAAACTTGAAATATAATTTTTGTTTTTTTCAATTTTAATGCATATCTTAATGGTGGTTATATATTTGCATAAAAAATGATTAAAAGAGCAATTGCAGATTCAAGTTTAAATTTGCGAGTAAAGTAACCGGTGCTTTTACTTACTGGGCCTAGGCAATCGGGAAAAACTACAATTCTAAAGAGTTTATTTCCAGATCATATACATGTAAATCTAGAACCAATGGAGTTTTTCTCATCTTATCTTGAGATTTATGTAGAACGAGATGTGCATTTAATGATGAATATTCAGGATTTAAAACCTTTCAGAACACTACTTACATTGTGCGCTGGTAGAATTGGACAGCCAATAAACTATCATTCCCTTGCCTTAGAAGCGATTATTTCACAACCGACCCTTAAGAAATGGCTTACGATCCTTGAGTCAAGTTATGTGGTTTTTATGCTCAGTCCTTATTACGAGAATATATCAAAACGGGTAGTAAAAGCCCCTAAACTATACTTTTATGATACTGGACTTTGTTGCCATTTACTTAATATTCAAGCAGCTGAACAATTAAATCATTTTCATAGCCGTGGCAATATTTTTGAAAATTTGATAGCTTTAGAAATTATCAAAAATAGATTTAATAGATTTATCTCGCCTAATATCTATTATTGGAAAGACTCAAATAATAAAGAAATTGATTTTGTCATTCCGAAAGGCATAGACCTCGATATGGTGGAAGTAAAGATGAGTAGCACAGCTAGTGAAAGCCATTTCTCAAATATTCATTCGTACAGAAAGGCCATGAAAAATGACTCAGGAAATAATTATGTTATTTACACTGGCAATGATAACCAAAGAAGATCTAATGGTACGATATTATCATGGCGTAATATTGACAATATTTAATGTCACATCCCTTCTTCTCCATCATCATCCCCACGTACAATCGTGCTCATACCATACGGCGGCCGATTAATAGCATCTTAGCACAGACTTTTACAGATTGGGAGTTGATCATCGTAGATGATGGAAGTACTGACGATACCCAGGAGATTGTTGAGTCCTACAAAGATCCAAGGATAAGATATGTATGGCAGGAAAATCAAGAACGCAGTGCTGCAAGGAATCATGGAATCAGCTTGGCCAAAGGTGCTTGGATTTGCTTTCAGGATAGTGATGATGAATATTTGCCAGAGCATTTGCAGGTATTATATGAAGGAATTCAAAATAATGCAGAGTATAAAGTGATTAGGACGGGATTATTGATTTATGAAGATGGGGAGGAAGTTGGCAAAAGTACAATGATACAAAGTAAATATGATCAATATCCTTACGAATGTATTCAGGTATTTACATTCAAGTCTGATACTTTTAGTAAATGCTTTTTTAATAAAAGGTATTTTATTTCGGAAGATTTGTATTTTCTTTTAAAAATTGGTAAGGAATTTGGAATAAAAGTAATGGATGAATGGACAGGTATATACAATTATGATCCTAAGTCAAGTGGTGGCATCGGTCCAAACTACCAAAAAAACCTAACCAATCAAAAAGCTTGTTTGGACGATATTTTAACTTGGAACAAAACTTTAGTCATTCCATATATCATCCGCAAAAGATGTCTTAATGAAATCTTGATGATATTCGGACACTTAAAGTATAATCGGAAGCTGATACCCAAAGCCATAAGGGATAATACTTTGATCTTTATAAAATTTCCTATGGAATATATCAAATTGGTGATTAGAATACTTTATGTCAAGATAGGAGAATCATTTGGTTATACATCTTATAGATACAGATTTTGATGACTTCAAGATTTTTAAGTTCTAAAAATATGGTACTATTTGTTTGTAGTGGAGTTGGTCACATCAACCGTGGGTATGAAACTCATATGATAGACTTATTTGATACTTTAATCAAAGAAGGTTACTCTAATTTATACTTTTTAAAAGGAGCAGGAGAAAGTAATAATTATTATAAGAGAATTAATTGTATAAAAAGGGATAGTAAATTGGCAAAACTATTGCATAAAATATTTGGTAAACCGGAATATTTTGTAGAACAAATAAGCTTTTTTATTGGGTCTATCATATCGATAATTAACATAAAACCCAAAGTAATTTATTGTCCTGATTTTACATTACTTAGACTATTTGTAATTTTTAAGCGCATATTTAATTTTCAATTCCAAACAATATTATGCAATGGAGGAAATTATAAACCTCCTTATTTTGGGATAGATATAGTCCAATTTATTTTACCAAAATATGCAGAAGAAATAAAATTTGAAAATAAAGTCGTTATTCCGCACGGCTTT
Organism: Saprospiraceae bacterium; assembly: GCA_046329385.1. Taxonomy (GTDB): domain Bacteria; phylum Bacteroidota; class Bacteroidia; order Chitinophagales; family Saprospiraceae; genus OLB9. The sequence goes on along the minus strand of JAXLUT010000013.1, from coordinate 40,849 downwards.
GATTGCCTTAAGTATGTACCCCATAAAACTAAATTGGAATATAGAGACTCACTTGGTTTACCAAAAGATAAATTTATATTGTTAAGTGTTGGTGCAATCAATAAAACTGTAAAAAGGATGGATTACATTATTGAAGAAGTAGCTGCGTTAAATAGTGACAATATTTTTTTATTAATGATAGGTCAAAAAGATGATGAAAGTACATTTATTGAAGAGTTTGCAAAAAATAAATTAGAAATTAATTATAAAATTTTAACTATTAATTATACAGAGATTCAAGATTATTATTTAGCTAGCGACGCGTTTTGTTTGGCATCACTACAGGAAACTTTTGGTAAAGTATATGTAGAAGCTGGTTTAGCTGGATTACCTATTTTTGTTCATGATTTTGACACATCAAGACAGGTATTAAGCAACTTTGCATATTTCGGCGATTTATCTCAAAAAGGAGTTTTGTGCCACTTATTAACTAATAATATTTTAAATAAATCTTCAAAATTTGATGCCGTTGAAATGAAGACTTATCTTAAAAACAAATACACTTGGGACTGTTTAATAAATAGTTATTCTGAATTATTGAAAATAGTTTAATTTCACTATTTCAACAATCTGATAATATGAATAGGAACACATAAAGCTTTTAATATTTTATTATGCTGATACTGATTTCCAAAAATTACTAAGAAATCATATATTAAATATCGTTTCAAAAAGTGAATAAAAATATGAAAATCTACCAATTTATATAATGAAAAGAATACATATTTTTTATAAAAAATTCTTCTATAAATATTTCTTTCTAAATTGATAGTAGTAGTATTAGTATTATGAATTACATATGTGCACACAGGTTTTGTAAGGATTCCTGACATAATACAACTTTTGAATAACGTTCTAATCATATAATCAGAATCTTCAGTTTGTTTCAGCATTTCATTAAAATATCCTATATTCTCTAATGCTATTTTTTTTATAACAAGTCCAGTAATATAGGTAGGTGATTTTATTAGAAATATATTAAGAATTAATTTTGTATGGTTATATTTATAACCAATAAGACGCGAATTTAATTTGTTATCTTCAATTACACTTATAGATTCGGAAACACCATCAATATTAGGATAGGTATTAAATATATTTTCCGTTTCATCAAACCTTCCAGGCAAATAATAATCATCTGCATCCAAAAAAGCTATAAAATCGCATACTGCATTTTTTAGGCCAATATTTCTCGCAGCTCCAGCACCCTTGATGCCACCATTCTGAAAGACCTTTACTCGGCCGTCTTTTTTTTCCCACTTCTTACAAATTTCTAAACTTTTGTCTATAGATCGGTCATCGATCAATAGTACCTCACCAGTTTGTGCTTGATCCAAAGCAGATCGGACACTTCGATCGAGAAAGGACTCTGCATTATAGACGGGTATGATGACCGAGACTTTTATCATAATATTGCTTAATTTGATAATTTTCCTACAATTTTACCTAAAAGTAGCAAATTATGTTTAAAACTATCTATAACAAAATTCTGCCAATAGTAGTTATTGTTAAATATGATTTTGAAAGAATTAGATGGGATTCTTCGCAAAAAAAGACCTAAAATGCTTCTAAGAAATGATAATGTCAATGAGCTTATAGATGTGTTATTTTCTATTTTAGAAATGGCGCTGCCTTCAAGAAATGACCTTTTCAAATGCCATGACAATCTGGTATATTTTGGGTTGACTAAATGATGAATTTTTAAATCTGGGTCAAATCCAAGTTTATATCCTTTATTTTCGGCCCTAAATTGCAACTCAGTTTCTTCTCCTAACCATTTTTTATCTCCTTCCATGCCAAAAATAGGTGAAAAACCATTCAAGGATTCTAACATAGATTTTTTGTACATTACTATCCCTCCACAAGGAATTGTATAGTTACATTGAGAAATTCTGGTAGAAAATAGCTGTTTGGATCCAAAATCATTGGGTATCCATTTAGGTTTTACGACATTGTAATATCCATAATACATCCCTCCCACACAATCAAAATCTCCTCTTCCTACAAGATACAAGGCCCTTTCTATCAAATCTGGAAATGCGATGGCATCATCATCCAAGTAAAGTATCCAATCTGATTTTGCTTCTATTATTCCTCTATTCCTAGCATGACTTAAGCCAACCTTTGACTCAAAGACATACCATATATTAGGATAAATTGACGTGTACTCTTTAGTAATTTCAGCTGTTTTGTCAGTTGAATTATTATCTATTATAATTATTTCGATCACTGCAATAAGTTGGGACAATAATGATTCTATACACTTTTCTAGAAGTATTGACCGGTTATATGTGCAAATAATAATAGATATCCTTATTTTTGGCATATTATTAAAACACAAAGTTAAATTTTTATATTATATTGAAGTACGGATTGCTCATTTACGATTACAATTATCCTACATATAATATTGGTGACTATATTCAGAGTTTAGCAGTTAAACAATTTTTACCTGAAGATGTGATTTATGTAAATCGAGAAGAGTTAAAAGATTATAATGGTGATGATGTTAAGATTATTTTGAATGGATGGTTTTTACATAACATTGATCAATGGCCACCTTCAGCAAAGATAAATCCATTATTCATATCATTTCATTTAAACATTTTGGCTAAAAGTTTGCTGGAAAGTAAAGAAAACATTAATTATTTTAGAAAATACAATCCAATTGGCTGTAGAGATAAATTTACCCAAGAATTACTTGCCGACGCGGGAATCCAAACATATTTGTCGAATTGTGTTACATTAACTTTAGGAAAATCTTATAAAAGGAACGAAGGGCATGAGATTTTATTCGTTGATGTTTTTCCAAAAATGTACAGGAGAAAAGTTCTGATTTTAGAATTATTAAAACAAATTAGAGTTGGTAGTTTAAAAAATATTTTACTCAAGTTTAAAACTTTAATCTTTAAATATAAAAAAGCTAGTTACAGAGATGAGCTCTTAAAATCTTTGTTTGATGAAAGTATTTTAAAATTAAAAATTGAAATAGAACATGATTGCTTTGATGAAAATAATCATGATAGAAGATTTCAGAAAGCCGATAACTTTTTAAAAAGATATTCTACTGCTAAAGTGGTTTTTACATCCAAAATTCATTGTGCATTACCCTGTTTGGCCATAGGTACGCCTGTTATATTTATAAAGGGACAGGACTTAAATAATGAAATTGATGAATGTAGGTTTAGTGAAATTTTGAATTTACTTAACGTAGTTAGCATAGATGTTGACAATAACATTACCTGTAATTATTCATCAAAATTTTGTAAGTTGAATTTGACTAACTTCCCACTAAATAAACAGATCAACAAAAATCTAGTTGAAGATTTAATATCCAATATTGAATCATTTATCAGAAATTAATATTTATAATTGTAGATTAATTATGTATTTCAACATAGGAATTAGCCATCACTAGATCTCCATAAAACTTCCTACCAAGGAAAAATTTGCTTTCAGAAATTAGTTCCACATTAAAGAACTCTATACTTTCAATTAAATTGAATAAATTGTCAAGAATTGAGAATTTAACTATATATTTGTCTGCTTGAAAAATTTGATTAGTTTCCACTAGATTGACCATTCCCTTGATATGATTTTTTTTTAATTTTAACAAATTTGAAACTTTTGAAATAATTCTTTGCGAATCATTATTGGATATTCCTACCATAATATAAATTTCATTAACTTCTAAATTTGCTAGTTCAAAAAATAATTTTTGATTTTTGATTTTTGTATTTTGAATGAAAATAAAATTAGATGTTTCAGCTCCTGAAGATAATTGATTAATAATATATGAAAATTCTTTTTTAAATAAATCAATAATATTGTTTGATAAATCGAAAGAAATTAATTTACCTAGATTAAGATATACTGATTTTTGTGTTAATTGTTTAATCTTACTCATATCATGACTCACAAACACTACTGTCTTTCCTTCCCCTTTACTCACCTCGTCCATCTTACCGATACACTTCCTCTGAAATTCCGCATCACCCACTGCCAATACCTCATCTATCAATAGAATCTCGGCATCGAGATGTGCTGCCACCGAAAATGCCAATCTCATCTGCATTCCGCTACTGTAGTGCTTCAATGGTGTGTCAATAAAGCTCTCCACACCAGAAAAGTCAACAATTTCATCAAATTTTCGCTTGATCTCGGCATTTTTCATCCCCAAGATAGACCCATTAAAAAACACATTTTCTCTCCCTGTCAGCTCAGGATGGAAGCCCGTACCTACTTCAAGTAAACTGGCTACTCTACCACGCAATATGATCTCTCCCTTGGTTGGTGGTGTGATTCTTGATAGTATCTTGAGCAACGTAGATTTGCCTGCACCATTTCTCCCAATGATACCTATCGACTCGCCAGCTGCTACATGAAAGTTAATATCTTGCAGCGCCCAGAATTTTTCTTTTTCATTAACGAATAGCTTTGCAGGTATATCTGTCAATGTATCGCGCAGACTTTTGTATTTGCGATCTATACCTTTTTGGTATTCCTTCCACACGTGATTGACTTCTAAGACAGGTTTCATACTGTACTGACTTTATATTATATCTGCCATATAGGACTCTACTTTTCTAAATACAAAAATAGAGAAAAAAATAAATATTACTATAATGCACCATACCAAAATCATGCTTATACCTGGATTTTGGCCTGTAGGTAGGAAGCTATTTCTACACAATTCTATAGCATAATTGATAGGAAGCGATGAGTATAATAGTCTGATGTTTGGATCAGAAATTTTAGCTGATGTGTATATGACGGGAGATAAAAAAAACAAGGTCTGGATCATAAACGGGATGGCATATCTTACATCTCTATATTTGACATTGATGGCAGCCAATAATGTACCGACCGACACTGTAAATGCAAAAGTGATGACAAAACCCATAGTTAGAGACCACAAAAACTCGAGCCAATCTATATTAAAACTATTAGTTTGAGTATTAGTGTAAATGACCAGTACTATAAACACAATCGCAGTCATCAAAAAGTCAAAAGCTGCTGTCAGAACAGCTGAAATGGAAATGATAAGCCTTGGAAAATAGATTTTCTTGATAATGTTGGCATTACTCACCATAGAGTTGGCGGAGGCACTGACTCCTTGAGCAAAGAAATTCCAAAATAAAAGCCCTGAAAAATAATAAATAGATTTTGGCATTGATAGTGTATCATCTTTGATGAAGGTATCACCCAAAAAATAGACAAATACTATCACCAAAAACAATGGTTGGATGATGGTCCACAAAAATCCCAAAAACGCTTGTTTGTACCTTACTTTTATGTCTTTCCAAGTGAAGAAATATAACAATTCGCGATATTGCCACAATTCTTCAAATCCAAATGATAAGGCCGATTTACGTTTTATGATGATTTCTGTAGCCAAGTATTGACGATTTCTAATGACAAAGGTATCAAAAATATTTTCTAAAGGTAATAAAAAAGCACTTATATTTTTTTGTAAATCAAACTATTGTCATACCTTTGCAGCCCGAAAAGAAATTTTCAATTCGTTCATTTATTTTTTAATCATTTACTTCAAATAAAATATGAATCATTATGAAGTTACTTTCATCATCGATCCCGTTCTGTCAGGTGATGAAATAAAATCGACAGCAAGCACTTATGAGACGCTCTTGAAAGACCAAGGTTGCTCAATAGTGCATGTAAATGCGATAGGTCTTAAGCAATTGGCTTATCCTATCAACAAAAAATCATCAGGTGTTTATTATTGTATCGAGTTTACATCTGCTACTGGTAGTGTCATCGGTAAGACTGAGCTTTCTCTTCGTAGAGATGAGAGGATCATGAGATTTCTCACCGTCAAGTTGGACAAATATGGTGTCAAATACAACGAAGACAGAAGGTCTGGTGTCATCAGCGCTTATAAGAAAAAGGAGAGTAAAAAGAAATCTTATGACGGTGTAGTCGCCACTCCTAATGCTGAGCCAGCTGTCGAAAAAGAAATTTCGGCTCCAGCTCCAGCTCCTGCACCAGTTGCTGTGTCAAGCAATGAGGAAGAATAAATAATTGTTCAAACCAATCAAAAAAAGTTAAAATGGCATCAAGAGATGATATAAAGTTCTTAAGCAATCCTACTATCGGACAGCAAAGAAAAAAATATTGCCGATTCAAGAAGTACGGCATCAAATATATAGATTATAAAGATTCTGAATTCTTACTTCAGTTTATTAATGAGCAAGGCAAGCTTCTACCAAGAAGAATAACTGGCAACTCATTGAAGTATCAAAAATTAGTAGCTGTGGCAGTGAAAAGATCAAGACACCTTGCTATCTTGCCTTACGTTGCTGACTTATTAAAATAATCTTTAAAAAATTTGTAGAAAATGGAAATTATCCTTTTAAAAGATATGGACAGACTGGGCGACAAGCATGATATCGTGAAAGTAAAGCCTGGTTATGGTAGAAATTACCTAATTCCTCAGGGTTTGGCTGTCAATGCCAATGCCGTCAACAGAAAAAAGCGTGACGTGATCATCGCTGAAGAAGAAGCAAAAGAAGCAGCAAGATTGGATGAATACAAAGAAATGGCAGCCAAGATCGAAGGTAAGATTTTGAGAATAGGTGTCAAGGCTGGTACTTCTGGTAAAATCTTTGGTAGTGTGACCAATGTACAGATCGCTAATGCTCTTAAAGACCAATTAGAGCTAGAAATAGAGCGTAAGAAGATAGTATTGCCAGAAGAAGTTAAAGAAGTAGGTACTTATTCAGCTGATCTTCACCTTCACAAAGAATTGGTCACTAAGGTTCAATTCGAATTAGTTCAAGAGTAATCTTTGTGATTTCAAGTATAAAAGAAGGCTTCACTCCCAAAAAGTGAGGCCTTTTTAGTTTTTACAAACGTGGAATACTATCATAAAAAATATACTTTTTATTATCCATATCCAGTCTTGCAAAATATGTCGCCATGCCATTGGTCACCATAATGTAAGTCGCATTTAAGACAGTCTGATAAGCCATAATTTGGTCAAAGGTCTTTTGTGTAATGCTAACATTAGGAGCTTTACATTCTACAATAATGTAAGGATTGAAGATTTTATCATATATCACGATATCAAATCTTCTATTTAGACCATTAATGTCAAATGATTTTTCTACCTGAATTCGATTGCGCGATATACCGTAGTCCAGCAACCATGAGATGCAAGCTTGCCTTACTGCTTCCTCTGGCAAAATGATCAAGTATTTTTTGCGGATTGGATCGAATACGTATCTACCTTCAGATGTCGATTTTGTTTTGAATTTTGATGTATGGCTCAGCAAGCCCAAATCAATGTTGTATTCAGACCAATTCAAGTTCGGCTTGTTTGTTGGATTTATTATTTGTCCATTGTTGTCTCCTTATCAAATCTATCATAGGTGTTAGGGTTTGTTCTCCTTTTCGTAATAAATCATTTAATTTTATATCTAAAAATTCACAACCAGCGTGTTTGAGCTTTTGCATCAATTCTACTTGCAAAATTATAGATACGACTGGAGCAGTTGGTGAAAACACACCTTCTTCTGTGATGATGTATATATGCTTTTCGCTACTCAACAATGTGGACAATATGGTTTCGGACAAATCATCACTTGCAAAAATTTGTTTTATACCCAAATCGTAAAAATGTGATACAATGCTTTTGGTAATGAAAGTCGTGGCAAACGAAATAATACAGGCATCTTTGAGTTGGAAAATAGATGGCTTTATTTCGTATGCAGACAAGGCATCTGTGATGGCTCTCATCAAAGGCAACCTTTCACTATGTGAGACATTGTGGATATGCAAATTTGGGTTGATATCATGCATTTTTAGATTTGCATCCACTTTGCCTTCAAAAGTTCCTGCTTGAAGATAGTTGGTCACACTTGCAAATAATTGTAAAATTTTATAATTGATATTTGCATCATTGAACACTATAAGGTGTTGATGATCAATGGTTTTCAAGCTTTCTAAATGATCGCTATCAGTGAGTATGATAGGGAAGATGGCACTCAATGTTTCATTGTGGTCAGCAAACAAATGCTTCCAAGTCGTCTTATTTTTTAGTGGTTTACTTTTCCAGATGCTTTGATACAGTTCATGATTAGTTTTTTTAAGTTTTTCCAATTCGGTTGCAAATTGTTCGCTATTTTTTTGAAGCTGATGGTCATTTTCGCTCTTGGTCAATTCACTAAAGTACTGGCCCAATTGACTGATATTTTGTGAGTGGTCAGGTATAATGTGGAGATGTAGCTGTGTGAGTTGAGACCAAAGATACCAAGTATCATAAGTCTCTAACCATATTGACTGATCAAAAGTTTTCAAGCTGTCGAGTACCATTTTAGTAACTCTATCACAATTATCTTCAAATGACTTCCACTGCAAATAGTGGTAATTTTTGTCTATTTGTATCATTGCCAAATCCAATTGTTGCACTACATAGTTGACATATTCTCTCTGCTTGTTGAAGCTTAAAGTATTGTATTCTAACTTATTGTGCAAAATGTTGGTTTGGTTGATGCGAGCTATCAAGGCTTCCAAATCATTTTCAAGGTCTGTGATGGTAGCTTCTTGATGATTAAACTTATTGACAGATTTTACAAAATCTACTTTTTGTGTCAGCTTTTTATCTTTCCAAATAGAAAGGCTGCTGATCAATTCTTGCAAAATAGCACTGGCATTTTCTGGCATTTTTTGATACACAACAGAAGGTTTGCCAGTTATAAAAGCAACTTTTTTCTGTAATTCATTCCAGTCATTCAAAAATTGTTTGGCGTCTAACTCTTGCTTTTTAATAGCTTGATCGAATATCTGAAAAATGCCGCTTTTTTGTTTGATGGAAGGATGCTTATACTCTATTTGGCATTGTATGGCGTATATAGTAGATTCAATAGATTGGCATTCGTCTATCACGTTTTGAACATAGTTATATTCTATATCTTGATATACTTTATAGTATCTGTCACGCAATGTTTCTGCCACTTCTTTGAGTGTAAATAGCATATATGATACCTCGTGCAGATTATCAGCATTTTGAGCATTAGAATGAAGCAGTTTTTTTGTGTCTAATGATGCTATAAGATCGAATTCCTTTAGGTACAGCCCTTGAGCATCCAGGATTCTATTTCTTATGGTTTGGTAGCTTGCCTTATCTATATTTTTGACTTCTTCATCCAAATTGGTATCTAAGATGCGAATATATTGATTCGGGTACGCAGCGAGGTATTTATCCAATGTTTGGCGCCAAGATGTTGTGTTTTTTACTTCATAATGGTCTTTGAAAAATGAAGTAATTTTACGCTCCAACCAGTTGAATTTGGTGCTGGAATCCGGATTTTTACCATCATGAGCTTTGTATTTTGTAATATTATTTTTGATAGCCAAAAGTTCCTTTTCGGTCACAATTTCTTCAAGGTGAATAGGTAAGAGAATAGATTGTAATCCTAGTTGCTGGATTTCATGAATAAACATCAATCGATCGTCTTCATTTGGCATGACAATCACGGCTTTTTGATCACTTTTCCAAAGGTGATATACATGCAATGCAGCAGTTCGTATAGCATAAACCCTATCTAAGTAGGAAATATTAGATAAACTTACACCTGAATGGATGACTGCATTTTGTTCGTCATTTGGAAGATAGACACTCATTTTCTTACATCTATGTATAAAAGAAACAAAGATATAGAAAATATCTATATGTGTAGTATATGCCTATGACTTTTTGTTAGATGCAGTTTGGTTGATTGTCATTAGCGTAATTTTGTTAGTCCACCGATTTCTTGAAATTTTGCGCAATTTTTATATTGTCTTTAGTTTTTCAATTGGCACAGTTTTTCGCTTATTAAAGCATACAACTCATTTTCCCATTCGATGTTTTCAATGTTTGGAAAATTGGGATTTGTACGGAAATCTCTTGGACTAATGATTACATCGACTTTATAATTTATTGCTTTTTGTGTCAGCACAAACACCTCTTCAATTGCTTCATCTCCAATTGGGATACATCCTATAGTTGCAGACTTACCATGGATGAAAATATCTTTCCCCATATCAGCTATATTTGAAAGCTTTGATTTTGATTTATCAAATTCATTAGGATAGTTTATTTTTATCGATAGGTAGTATGAGCTATTTGGATTCAAATATTGAACTTTGTAAATTCCTTCTGGTATTTGTTTATCGCCATCTTCAAGTTTTGGTCCTAATTTGCCACTATAAGCAGTAAAAGGGTATGTTTTCAATAGCTTTATTCCATAAAAATCGTTTGAATAAACTTGTAAAATCCTTTCTTCTTTGAACGCAACAAGAATAATTTTTTTCGGAAAATCCATTTTATACCCAGCTATACCTAAGTCATATTCTATTCTTTCCCAAACCTTATTTTGAATTTTAGCGACCCTTGACTCTATAGATTCTTTGCCTCTTAGTTTGATTATAATAGGCATATAAATAGTCCTGCCAAAACGAATAAAAAGGACACCCAAAAGTGTAATAATTGCTATAATTAATATTTTTTTCAAAACTATTCCTTAATTTAATAAAGCATTTTCAATCAAATTTTTAAAAAAAAACTAGTCAATTTACTTCCTTATACTTCCCTTTGCTTTTTCTGATATTGACAGAAACTACTTTGTATTCTGGACACATGGCTTCACTATCGTGCACATCTGAAGTGATCATATTGAGCATGACCTCCGGAAAATGGAAGGTACTACTGAGTACTCCTGGTTTGACATCTTCAGTGATCTTAGCCTTGATATCGACTTTGCCTCGTGCGGACTCTACGCATACCATATCTCCTTCGCTGATTAAATGCTTTGCAGCATCTACTGGATGAATCATCAAGACATCTTCCGTGAGAATATTGACATTGCGCGTCCTACGTGTCATCGTGCCAGCATTATAATGCTCTAATTCCCTATTCGTAGTGATGATGTAAGGAAATTCTTTGCTATTTTGCTCTATTTCTTTGCTTTCTTTCCAATCAAAATAATGGAATTTTCCTCTTCCATTTTTGAAAGTCTGCGTATGCAGGATCTTGGTGTCAGTACCATCTGGGGCCACGGGCCATTGTTTACCTATTTTACCTAAGTTTTCCCAAGTCACACCTGCAAAAAATGGGACAATGCGAGATATTTCTTCCAATATGATGGCTGGATCGTAATCACATTGGTCAAAACCCATCACTTGCATGATTTCTGCTATGATTTGGCCATCTGCCTTAGTACCTTCCAATGGCTCGACCACTTTTTGTACTTTTTGGATGCGTCTTTCTCCATTGGTATAGGTACCACTCTTCTCCAAAAACGAAGCGCCTGGCAAGACCACTGTTGCATAGTTAGCTGTTTCGGTCATGAACAATTCTTGGACCACCAATAATTCAAGGTTTTCCATAGCCCTGATGACTTTTTGGGTGTTGGGATCGGTTTGTACCACATCTTCGCCCATGAGCCACAATGCTTTGAGCTTGCCATTGATACTGGCATCAAACATTTCAGGAATTTTCAATCCATAACCAAGCGGTATTTTTGTCTTATAAAAGGCTTCGTATTGCAAATTGATCTCTGGGTCATAAGAACTCATATATCCTGCACCTTGATGAGGTTGGCAACCCATATCAGCCGCTCCTTGTACATTGTTTTGTCCTCTGAGTGGATTGACGCCTACTCCTGGGCGACCGATATTGCCTGTGATCAAGGCTAAATCTGAGATCAACATCACAGTAAATGTACCTTGCGAATGCTCTGTCACTCCCAAACCATGAAATGACATGGCATTTGGCGCTTTGGCATAAGCTATGGCTGCCTCTCTTACCAATGATTTTTCAACTCCTGTGATGTCGGCCAGTTCATCGATATTAAGTGCAAGAATTTGCTCTTTGAATGACTGATATCCTTCTGTCCTTTGGTTGATGAAATCATTATCTTCCAGATTTTCTGTAATGATGTAGTAAAGCATCATATTGAGCAAAGCTACATTGGTGCCAGGTCTCAGTGCCAAATGGTAGGTAGCATATTTTGCCAATTCTGTCTTGCGAGGATCTACGACGATGCTTATTTTGCTTTTCATGGCAAATTGCTTCAACTTAGCTCCTGTGACAGGATGGGCATCTGTTGGGTTGGCACCGATCACCAAGATACAGTCAGTATGTTTGATGTCTTCTATACTATTGGTGGCTGCTCCTGTGCCAAATGATCTCTGCATGCCTAAGGCAGTAGGAGAGTGGCAAACCCTTGCACAACAATCTATATTATTGGTGCCTATGACTGCTCTGATAAATTTCTGCATGAGATAGTTTTCTTCGTTGGTACACCTCGCAGAAGAGATACCAGCTATGGCATCAGGGCCGAATGTATTTTTAATATTTGTCAGCTTGTCAGCTATGAAGTTCATTGCTTCATCCCAAGTAGCTGGTGTCAATACACCATTTTTTCTGATCAAAGGCGTCTTGATCCTATCTGGATGGTTATAAAATGAAAAAGCAAATCGCCCTTTCAAACAGGTATGACCTTGGTTGACTTCCGCATCATAAGGCGCTTGGATAGACTTTACCTTATCATTGACCACTGAAACTTCGAGATTGCATCCTACGCCGCAGTAGGTACACACCGTACGCACTTTCTTGTCCACTGCCACTGATTTTGATTCAAACACATCTGAGATAGCAGACGTAGGACATGCTTGTGCACAAGCACCACAACTTACACAATCTGATTCAAAAAAACTGACATCATTGCCTTTGGTAATCTTACTGTCAAAGCCTCTGCCAGACATACTGAGCACCATTTCGCCTTGTACTTCATCACATGCACGTACACATCTGAAGCAGTTGATACACTTAGAAAGATCCATGGTCATATAAGGATGACTCAAGTCTTTGGCTCTATTTAGGTGGTTTTTACCTTCTGGATACCTGACTTTCCTGATGCCAACTCTTGCTGCCACAGACTGCAATTCGCAATTGTTATTCACCTCACAAGTAAGGCAGTCCAATGGATGATCTGTTAAGACCAGTTCGACGATATTTTTACGAAGTTTTTGTATTTTTTCACTATCGGTAATGATAAAACTACCAGGTGTGATCGGTGTATGACAAGAAGCTTGGGTACGATAAGGGCCATTTTCCGAAAGAGCCACCTCAACACTACATACACGACATGATCCAAAAGGCTCCAAATTGGGTGCGTCACATAAGGTAGGAATGGCATTTTGAGCAACATTTCTTTTGATGAATGACAAAATTGTTTCGCCAGGATGGATATCAAAAGGATGACCATTTATATATGCTAAGGAACTGATTTTATTGTACGTCATACACCAAATGATTGCTAATTGAAGATATAAAATTATGGTAAAATATCGATTCTGCTACAAATTTTTTATAAACACAATTAATTTGTTATACTTTCAGCAACAAAATATGCTTTCATCTCATCATCAAAGTAGGTCAAAGCATTTTTGATGGGCAATGGCAATCCGCCACCAAGTGCACAAAGCGACCCTATTTCCATCGTTTCTAATAGATCGTACATCAATGTTCTGTCTACCTTATATTCTGTGGTAGTGGCTTTTTCTAACAATTCATATCCGCGTGTCGAACCCAAACGGCATGGAAAACACTTGCCACAGCTTTCATGTGCCGTAAACTGAAACAAGTGTTTTAGGTATTCGATCATTGGAAAAGACTTTGGAATACATACAAATGATGCGTGACCCAATAGAAAATTATTTTGCGCAAACGATTCAAAATCAATAGTCAAGCTATCTAATTTACCAACAGGCACTATGCCGCCTAATGGTCCACCGATCTGAATAGCTTTTATATCTTCTCTAAATCCTCCACCTAACTGGTGTATCACGATTTCCAATGGTGTACCCATTTCTACCTCGTAGATGCCTGGACGATTGAAAAAACCATCTAAAGAAATCAGTTTTGTACCAGTAGATTTACCTCTTCCCAATGCAGCGAATGCTGCTCCACCATGCTGCATAATAAATGGAATGCAAGCTTGTGTTTCCACATTATTGACCACAGTGGGTTGATTGAAAAGACCTTGTTGGGTAGGAAAAGGAGGTCTTATTCTGACTTCTGGTCGTTGGCCTTCGATCGAGGATAACAATGCTGTTTCTTCTCCACAGATGTAGGCACCTTGAGCTTGGATGATTTTAAATTCGAAGTCAAATCCCTTATTCAAAATGTTTTTGCCCAATAAACCCAAATTTTCAAGCTCGGTGATGGCACTTTTTACAATGGCAATGGACTCTGGATATTCTGCCCTGATGTACAAGACACCATAATTAGCGCCAACTATATATCCTTCAATGACCATGCCCAAAAGCAAGGCAATTGGCTTATGCTCCATGATGAAGCGATCAGAGTAAGCGCCTGGATCTCCTTCATCAGCATTGCAAACTATATATTTAATATCAGATACACTCTCCTTGCATGAAGCCAACTTAAATGCTGTAGGGAAGCCCGCTCCTCCACGACCTCTGAGACCAGAAACCTTCAACTCTTCCAATAGATCTTCTGGACTTTTATCAAGACACTTGGTCAAGATTTTTTCAAAAAAATCTGGACTGTTTTCTTGTGTGCAAATGACTGACACACCATGATGTGCTACATTGTAAGTGTCAGATTTTGATATATTTACATTCAGTATATCCAATAAATTGTTGATGGCTTCACCCGAATAATTCATTCCTTGGTAATGAAACGAACTATTTTCATGGCATCGACCAAGGCAGCACATTTCTCCAATCTCTTCAGGAGCAAAGTGTTCACCAATGGTATCCTTGAGTTTAGATTGTGTACCCGCTGTCAGACATGATGAGCCATTGCAAACATATATTTTTTTTCCTTTATTGTCCTCTTTTAAAAAATCATAAAAACTGACCGTACCATAAATATTAGCCTTCCCAAACAAAAATTCTTTATGGAGTCTATCCATTTCTTCTGGATCAGGTGTACCCGTATGTCTGGCAGCTATGCCTAATTGATCGAACAAATTTTCATTCAAACCTTTACGACCAGAGAGATAACCCAAATTTTTTGACATAATACTACTCAATTAAAGTGCTAAACTACAATTTGTTTTACAAAGAAAGAAAAATACTGTTTGAAAAGCAAATATATATGTCATGAATTATGAGTAATGCAGTTTTTAGTTTATAATATTTTGTTGAGAAGACTCTATTCTTTGCGAAAGGTACTAAATGTTAAAACGCCAGATGAAGCATTGAAAAATGGAAATAATCCTTCAATATCCTGATCAATTTTAACAAAAATTGTTAGCTTTACACAATCAAATTATTCAACAACCTTATGAAACTTGACATTTATAGATGCTTTTTGTGCATTGCCATCTTATTGAGTTTGAAAGCTGACATCTCATCACAAGCCATCAGTAACGTCCACCATTATTATGGGGATGTTGGCTTGCAGAATGTACATCATTTTTATGATGGCACCTATACATATTCTTTTTATGCAGTATATTCGGATACTTTCTTTTATGAAGATCAACTTGCTTTGCCCTTAAAAAATAGAGAAAATGATATTATATTGCTGAAACTGGATGAAGAAGGCAAAGTGACGAAGTACACGGTATTTAGATCAGAAGTAGATGAAAATCATTTGGGTACAACAACAACGAGTATTAATAAATTAAGTGCAACTATAAGAGGTGGAGAAATCTTCTTCAACATCGCTGTAGATGGTTATTTATACAAAGATAATGTTAAAGTAGAAGCAAACTATAACCTTAACGACTTGTATTCTTCATACTCCAATCACTTTATCTTGGGCTTGGACGAAAATCTTGACATTATCTTCCAAAAAAATATTAACAATCAGCGATCACTTCCAGATGTACAGCAAGTGGCCATACGAGGCGATATTTTGTACATATTAGGCAGTTTTTATAGACATGAATCTATGCATATAGAGGGAGATTCGGTATATAGACCCAATTCCATACTTCTTACTAAAAGCTACCTCTATGCATACGATGTCGCTCAAGACACCCTTATTACTAAAACATGCTTTTCGGCTGGTGGAAGTGGAAATACCATAAAACCAGTAGTATTCGATAAAGATGGAAATCTCTATACGGCTTTAGGTCATGATCAGGAGCGATTGTGGTTAGATGGGGTGTATTTACCTGGAGCTTTCGGACTCGCTAATAGTGTCATCATCAAATTCAGCCCTTTAGGTCGAGTTTTGGATCATTACAGTACAGTTATTGAAAAAAATAATTGTTTTGTCAGTCAGCTGGTTTTAAATACTAATGAAGAAATCATAGTCATTGGCGCTGCTTATGCAAATAATAAAGATTCTATTGCCTACATCGGCCAAAATGGAAATACACCGATCAATACCCAAAAAAACTGGGCTAGTTTTATCTTCAAATTAGATAAGAATTTAGAGACAGAATGGTACAATCTATATAGTGCTTCTTCTGGTTTTAAGACTTTCATTCAGGATGTTTTTATCGATGATGTGGATAATTTATACTTTACTTTGTATAATGAGAAGGGTTTTTTGATTACGGATTTGCAAGGCAATGAGTTTGAGCAGGGTTTTCATTTTTGTAAATTAAATAAAAATGGGGAGCTTATAGTTCATAATAAGGCGGGTGATCTTTTAGGTTATTTTGGTTTTTATAGCATCAAACTTAAAGAAGCCAATGTTATGACTATTAATGCATATCTAAGGGGAGACTTGAAGGCCAAAGAAGCACTTTTTGGCCTTACATTCAGTAGAAAGATGAATGGAGCGATTTTTGATTTTGATATCCGTGAGCCATTGAGTTCTACTGTAGAAAACAATTTTGAAGACCATGTTCACAGTAAAATCTTTCCCAATCCTTTACGCGCAGGGGAGCAACTAATCGTAGGTGATGATCGATATAGAGATGGAAGATATGAGATCTACTCTATACATGGTGTACCGATAGCAACGGGCACCATGTCAGGAAATGTAGTGCCTACATCAGCTCATTTAGAAAGTGGTGTGTATATATTGCGTGTGTCTCAAGGGGTACATAGTTTTAATAGGTTGATTACATTTTTTTAAATTTAATGAGTAGTGCCAGAGTTTTATTTAGGTATTATAGGTGTTTTGGATAATGAAATAATAGAAAAAACTATGAAACTGGAAGCTTTTGTGTATAGTTATTAATGACTTTTGTAGAAAAGGGCCAAGTTAAAAATTGTATCAAGCGTTAGCATGACTAGCGCCAGCATGGAGGCATAGTTTGCAACTACATCTCTGAGTTGCCTGACTTAGCCATAGATCAGCGACAGGATTAGAAGTACATGAGGAAGGATGCCTTAAATTGTGTGCACAGTCTCGTTGTTAAAGGAATTTTACGCCTTTAATGTGCTAAACTGCAATTTGTTTACTATTTGAAGGAAAATGTTTTGATAAAAACCAAATATCCGCCTTGCAAATCGAGCTACCTCTTGATATAAATGATTTATTGTCGTAACTTACGTCGAATTTGCAATTTCCTCATCAAAATTCAATAAATGAACGATTGTCCATATTTAATTGTTATCCAATGTTGCAATAGTTTATTTAATAGTCAAAAAGGTAAAAAATTTAGCGTTCATTCGCCATTTCATAGAAAATCTTTATGAGCAATAATAGTAATTATCATCAATTAATTCAAAAACTCGATCAGTTCATACGCAAATATTATATCAATAAACTGATCAAAGGTTGTCTCTATACTGTTGGCTTAGTTTTGGGCATGTTTGTATTGTTCAATGCTTTAGAGTATTATTTCTATTTTAGTACTGGCATTAGGAAGTTTTTGTTTTATGGGTTTTGGGCAAGCTCACTGCTAGGTTTTGCTGTTTGGGTCATCGATCCACTCATCAGATATTTTAAGTTGGGTCATACCATCACGCATGAAGACGCAGCTGTGATCATAGGCGATCATTTCGGCGATGTCAAAGACAAATTGCTCAATATTCTTCAATTAAAAAAACAAGCAACAAGTGAATCGCATTCCGAACTTTTGACTGCAAGTATCGAACAAAAAACCAACGCCATCAGGTTGGTGCCATTCCAGTCGGCCATTGATCTCAACAAAAATAGAAAATATCTCAAGTACGCATTGCCGCCATTTTTACTGTTGATCTTGATCTTGTTTGCAGCACCCAGCATCATCACAGATGGTTCAAATCGTATCATCAACAATGACCAAAAATTTGCAAAAGCAGCACCGTTTTCATTTGAAGTAGAGACAAATGATTTGTCAGTGATCCAGTTTCAGGACTATGATTTGAAGGTAAAAGTCAATGGCCATGTATTGCCCAATGATGTCTATGTGACCATCGATGATTTTCAGTACAAGATGCAAAAGTTGGACAATACTACCTTTTCATACACCTTTAAAAATGTACAGAAAGATCAAGAGTTTTTGTTGAGTTCTGGTACCGTCACTTCTGTGCCTTATACGCTAAACGTCTTAGAAAAACCCAATTTAGCAGATTTTAGTATCGAATTGACCTATCCATCTTATGTAGGTAGGAAAAACGAAATCATGCAAAATACAGGCGATGTAGTAGTACCTGAAGGCACCAAAATGACCTGGTTGTTTGATGCTATTCAGACAGATGATATTTTAATGTATTTTGGCACCAGTCGTCTCGGAGTATCTGCCGAAAGAAGAGATGAGTCTAGGTTTAGATTGACCAAAAAGGCAATCAATGATGAGGTGTATAAGCTCTTACTTTCTAATAAAAATATTCCTAATGCAGATAGTTTGGTGTATAGCATTTCTGTCATCAAAGATCAGTATCCGAGCATCACTGCTGAAAAAATAGTAGATAGTTTGGACAACAGCTTGATTTATTTTATTGGTAATGCATCCGATGATTATGGATTGAATAGCTTGTCATTCAACTTTAATATTACCAAACAAAACGGCGCATCGCTTCCAAAACAAAAGGTAAAAATCAACAAACAAGATGGACGAGAATCGCAGTTTGAGCATGTTTTTGATTTGAAAAAGATCAATGTGGAACCAGGAGATAAAGTCTCATTCTATTTTGAAGTTTGGGATAATGATGGTGTGAATGGTAGCAAAGCATCAAAGACGAGTGTCATGTCTTATGAAAAACCTACATTAGAAGAGATCAAACTCAAAGAAGACATCAATGACGAAGCCATCAAAGATGAGTTGAAGGATGCCTTGAAGAAAATGGATAAGCTCCAGGAGAATATGCAGAAGTTGAAAGATAAACTTTTGCAAACTAAGCAATTGGACTGGCAAGCTAAAAAGGAAATGGAGAAAATCCTTGAGGAGCAAAAGAAATTGCAAGAGCAAATAGAAAAGGCAAAGCAGAAGCTAGAAGAAAATATGAAAAATCAGGAAGAGTTTAAAACCTTGCCTGAAGAGCTACAGCAAAAGCAAGAAGCGCTCAAAGAGTTGTTTGAAAAAGCAGCCGACCCAGAGACCAAGGAGTTGATGGATAAGATCAAAGAGTTGCTGCAAGAGTTGGAGAAGGAAGATGCTGTGCAAATGCTCGATGAGTTTGAGAAAAAGGCAGATACTAAAGAGAAGGAGATGGATCGTATGCTTGAATTGTACAAGCAATTGGAGATGGAAAAAGAAATCAAGGACCAAATCAAAGACCTTCAGAAATTGGCTGAGGAGCAAGAGAAATTGGCCGAAAAAACAGAAAAGAAGCAATTATCTCCTGAAGAACTCAAAAAGCAACAGGAAGAGCTCAATAAAAAATTGGATGAACTCAAGAAGAATCAAGAGGAATTGGAGAAGAAAAATAAAGAATTGACTCCTCCAAAGGATATGGGCGAAAAGAACCAAGAGAAGATGGATGACGCCAAAAAAGATATGGAGGACAGTAAAGATCAGTTGAGCAAAAAAGATACTGATAGTGCATCTAAATCTCAAAAGAAAGCTGCCAAAAAAATGAAAAAACAAGCGGAGGAGATGGAATCTGAGATGGAAGGTGGCGCTTCTGATCAAGCTGGTGAAGACATAGAAACTATCAGGCAATTGCTTGAAAATTTAGTGACATTGTCATTCAATCAAGAGGCATTGTTCAATGAAGTGAGTCCATACACTGTCAATACACCGGCTTTCCCTGTAGCCATCAGGAAACAGTTTAATTTGCAAAAGGACTTCAAAGTAGTCGAGGATACTTTGGTGGCATTGAGCAATAGAAATTCGGATATCGAGGCTTTTGTCATGGACAAGGTAGCAGAAATCAAGTACAATATCAAAGAGAGCCTTTCAGATTTGGAAGAGCGTCAAGTACCGCAAGGTCAAGAGAAACAAAGACGCACCATGAAAAATCTCAATGACCTATCGTTGATGATGAATGAATCACTAGACAAGGCACAAAAACAAGCTTCTGGAGCACCAGGCAGCGGATCTTGCAATAAACCAGGAGGCAAAGGCAAGGGTAAATCTGGTAAAGAAGGAAAAGTGCCATTAGATAAGATCACCCAAGGCCAGCAAGGCTTGTCTGAAGGTATGCAGAAGATGAAAGAGAAAATGGACAAGGGTAAGAAGGATGGAAAGGAAGGAAAAAAGGATGGCAAAGAAGGTAAGGATGGCTCAGCCAAGGATTTTGCACAAGCAGCTGCCCAACAAGCAGCATTGAGAAAAGCACTCGAAGAGCTCCAAAAAGATAAAAAAGAACAAGGTCAAGGCTCTAAAGAACTCGATGAAATCATCAATAATATGGATAAAATCGAGACCGAATTGGTCAATAAACGTCTAAATAGTGAGACCTTAAGGAGAATGAAAGATATAGAAACCAGACTCCTTGAAGCAGAGAAGGCAGAGCGTCAGCGTGATGAAGATAATAAGAGGAAGTCAGAGACAGCGCAAGAAAAAAGGAAGGATTTGCCACCAGCTTTGCAAGAGTATCTTAAGAAGCGTCAAGCAGAAGTAGATATGTACAAATCTGTTTCTCCATCTTTGAGACCATATTATAAATCCATAGTGGACGAATATTATAAATCTTTAAAAACAGTGAAGTAATTTTTTTTTCAAAAATATTAAATCAAAACTCATTGGTCGGCACAATATTTGGTTCTTATAAAAATGTCATGTTCTAAAATGAAATATCACATGTTAACCATATCATCCAATCCCAATAATATATTAGAAGTAGAGTCTTATCTTAAAAAATTGGACTTTGATTTTAGATTTGATGCAGAAAAATATGCTGATATTCTCATCAGTTTGACCGAAGCTGTCAATAATGCCATCATCCATGGCAACAAAAGTGATGAGTCAAAACATGTCAATATTCATGTAAGAGAAAAAGAAAATGGTATTGCATTTTGTGTTTCTGACGAAGGTGATGGTTTCAACCCATCTTATGTAAAAGACCCAACTTGCGAAGCCAACATAGAGTGTTGCGGTGGCCGAGGCGTTTATATTATGAAAGCATTGGCAGACGATATTATTTTTGATGATAATGGCAGCAAAGTAGAGATGTATTTTGACCTGACAACGCAATCTGCTTGATTGTAGCACCATCTCATGGTAGAAATTTCTTATCATTTGGCAGATATTGAGTCACTGCCATTTCAAGGATTAGAGCAAAAATATTCCCACTGGCTTGAAAAAGTTGCTATAGTTGAAAATGTTACTATTCTAAATCTTACTTATATATTTTGTTCGGACGAATACTTATTGGATATCAATATCAAGTACTTGGAGCACGACTATTATACAGATATCATCACATTTCCATATAAAGAAGGTCAAGAGATAGAAGCCGATCTTTACATCAGTGTAGATAGAGTCAAAGAAAATGCAGATGAGTTTAATGTAGATTTTCACAATGAACTCAACCGTGTCATGGTACATGGCTTCTTGCATTTGATTGGATATAAAGATAAGACAGCCGATGATGTGGCTTTAATGCGAAGCAAAGAGGATTTATATTTATCGACATTTGATACAATGTAAAATCAAAGAACTTCAATATTTTCAATTCAATCATCCGATTGTCAGTAATTTTTCCGATTGTGGATTTGCACATATTATAGTTATGTATCATGAGAACTGAAAAACCCTTCCTAACCTAAAAGTGGTGCAGGAAAAATAGTTAAGAACACAAACCTTCAAAACATAAGGATTTCGTACGCCACTCTTAAATTGGATAACGTACACCACCAAGGACAAGGCACTGAACGGCCTTAACCAATTAGCCGTTAAAAAATCGTGGAGCCAAACCGTTAAAAATTTAAAACTGTGTGAGCCAAAACGAAAATCCAAATGCGAGTACTAACAGCGAAGCGTCACAAATGAACAAGACGGTGAACAACTCCCAAAGGCGAGTTTTTTAAATTTAGGTTTAGCGGAGAGATTTTAGGCTAAGTCGTTAAAGCCTTGATTTTTTGTTTCTTTTGCATCAAGGCAAAAGAAAAAGAAGGTTAAATATGCGATCGAATCTCAAATTAAATGTCGAACCAAAAATCAAAAATTGGTCAACTAAATAAGCATAAATGCCAAAACGCAGAATCACACGCTACACAACAGACGTTTGGATGCCAGTCCAGATAAAAAAGTAGCACGTGTCAAATATTTTAGATAGATTTGTAGCATGGATCATCGTAAAGACATCAGTGAAATCACCACCATCACCAAGTGTTGGGGCGTTGTTTTTAACTAAGTGATAAAATATTATTCCGTAAATTGATTGTGATTTTTATTCAAACAAAATTTTAATGCGATTTCTAATTTTTATGCTAAGTTTTTATGACAAATAAGTGACAACAGATTGACTTACTTTCTACTCTCTTCATTCTAACTTTGCGGCATCAAAAATTAAAATAATAGATAATGAGCAGGAGTTGGATTGTGGCAGCATTTGTATTTATAACAGTTGGAGCATTCGCCCAAGATTATCAATTTATCACTTGTGGACCAGGATATAATAAACAGAGTTATGTCAATATCAAAGAAGGTACTGAAAACTAGTCAACAATGACGCTTGGGATTTGGCATTTACGGCATTTAGTTTTCAAGATGCAGGTATTTTCATCAACGAATCATCAGGTAGCACACAAGGCCAAAATTTGCCTTTGACTGAGCTATATGATGCACGTGTAACCAATTTTACTGATAATATTATTCTTGATTCGATCACCAATAGCAGGTTTTTAAATAGCGAAAAATCATGGACTTATGGCGCATTTAATGAATCAAGAGTCATAAGCGATCCTTATGATTTTGGATGGGGAAAGTATGTGCCATCTGCGCAAAGAGTCAACGGCAATAAGATTTATGTTTTAAAACTGCGCAACGGACAGTACAAAAAAATCATGATCGAATCACTCATCGGCACTACTTATACCTTCAAATATGCAAACCTTGATGGTAGTAACGAAGTTGTCAAAACTATCAACAAAATGCCTGTGAGCCCTACCAAACTTATTTACTTTAGCATGACCACCAACGATATAGTAGATGTAACGCCTTCGAGGGGATATGATTTGATTTATGGTAGATATATATCTCTGGCCAAAGATCCAAATGGCACCATCGAGCAGCAATACAATGTAACTGGAATCTTGACGGGTCCTGGCACAAAAGCTGTAGCTGCCAAAGGCGTAAATACCATGACAGTGTCTCACCTTGATTACGAAAATAGTTATTCTGCGCAGACAGATATTATTGGTTATGATTGGAAGGCATTAGTAGGTACATCTTGGTCCATTGCCAATGACAGAGCATATTTTGTCAAGACTGTTGAAAATCGAGTATGGAAAATAGTCATCAAAGACTTTGAAGGTTCAGCTACTGGAAATGCAGTGTTTGAAAAAACAGACTTGGGTATTTCTTCTTTAGATGTTTTGGAAGGTACTGAAACTAATGTCAGCCCAAATCCTGTAAGTGATGTAATGCATATTGCACTGGACACAAAATCATTGGGAAATAACGATTTCAATATTGAAGTATTTGATATGAGTGGCAGGTTGATTTATAATAGCATCAACCAAAATCTCAATGGTTTTAATATAATAGAGGTCGATACTGACCAATGGAAATCTGGTATGTACATAGTAAAAATATCCAATAACCTGCATCAATCAGCCATAAGTAAGGTTACCAAGCTATAGATCTCCATGATGAGTGCTTGTCGGTTGTTACTTTTTTTTTGGGTGATTGCAAATCCAATCTTTGCGCAGCTCACTTCTGATACTATAACCTTGTCTAAGGAAATGGATCAAGTGGTCATAACGGCTCAGTTTACACCAACTGACGCCAAGGAGACGGTCAATTCTGTAAGGGTCCTCAATCGCAAAATCATAGAGCAAAAATCTGTGATCAATCTACAAGAGTTGCTTCAAACAGAGGCAAACATCCGCATATCTCAAGACGCCATTTTGGGTAGTGCTATCAGTGTCAATGCACTGAAAGGCGAAAACCTGAAAATTTTGATTGATGGCATCCCAATTGTGGGAAGACTCAATGGAAATATAGATGCAGGGCAAATACCACTCAATTCTATTCAAAAAATAGAGATCATTGAGGGTGCCCAGTCTTTACTCTATGGGTCAGAAGCATCTGGTGGTGTCATCAATATCATTACCAAAAAAAGTCAAGTAGCTGCTGTTGAAACCGACGCCACTATACAATACGAAAATAATGGTTTCAGAAGCATCAGTGGTAGAGGAGGACTAAGTACGCGCAAATTATTTTTTCAACTATCAGGTAATATTTTACAGTTTGTACCAATGCGAGATACATCTGAAGGAAGAGATCAACTGTGGAATCCCAAAAAGCAAAAATCTGCAAGGGCCACTTTGAGATATACACCGTCTGAAAAGAGACTGATATCAGGCTCGTAGCCAATATCCTTGATGAATCAGTAGATAATTTGGGGGATAAAGAGAGAACATTTTTTAGACCTTATGCTTTTGATGATTACTACTTTACTGATAGATTTGATGTGAGCCTTTATGGTGAGCATTGGACGCCATCGAAAAAACTCTTGCAAGCCAATATTGGTTGGAATACCTTCAAAAGGGTCAAAAATTCATATAGATATGATTTTGATAGGCAATACAATGAGTTATTGCCTGGTCTTCAAGATACGGCTACAGCTCAAGGCGTTTTGACAAGATTTACATTGGCAAGTGATAGCAAATCAAAGAAGTGGAATTATCTTTTGGGAGTAGAAAATTATTTTGAAAGTGCGACAGGTACAAGACTTCAAGATACCAGCCTCAGTGAGAAGGGTAGGGCGTACACCAATGATTTTGCACTTTTTGGCAGCGGTAAAATTAATTTTTCAAAGAGATTGGTTTTGCAGTCAGGACTTAGGATGACACAGAATCTGAGATATGGATCAGCAATAACTCCGTCAACATGGGCAATGTGGCAGCCAAAGCTACCATTCAAGCTCAAGGCTTCTTGGGCTTATGGTTTTAGGTCGCCTGCCATCAAAGAGCTGTTTTTCAATTTTGTAGATGTCAACCATTACGTGACTGGAAATCCCAATTTGAAACCAGAGAAATCACTCAACCTAAGGGCTGAAATAGCTTTCAATCCCGTGAAGATTTGGAGTGCTGAAGTCTCATTAACTGGTGCAGGTTTTTATAATGCAGTCCATGATCGTATTATCTTGACAGCGCTCGGTCCAGTACACTATGAATACAGAAATGTAGATACTTGGAAGTCGCAAGGAGGATCTATCAGAACTACTTTCAATTATGGTGAATGGTTGACATACCAAACAGAGCTGATCACCACAGGTTTTTATAATCCAAATGATGGCATTGATATACAAAATGATATTTATTTGGTATCCACAGATTGGACCAACGATTTGAGCATCACTTTGCCTACATTGCCAATTACTTGTAATATTTGGCATAAACGAACAGGCAAAACTCCTTTTTTTTATAATCAAGATGGTAAAACACTCCAGGCACACACCAATGCTTGGAATATGCTCAACTTGAGTTTGTCAACCCATTTTTTAAATAGGAATTTTAGGGTCAATACAGGTGTTAAAAATATATTCAACATAAGACAATTGCAAGCCAATAATAACAATGGAATCCACATTGAAGCAAGCAATCAACAATATTTACATTGGGGAAGAAATTTCTTCATCGGCTTAGCTTGGCACTGGCAAAAAGGTACTTAGCTCACTGACACAATCTACTAACAATACTTATTCGCCAACTGGTGCCAATTGTACTTTCAAACCATCAATCTCAGGAGTAATTTTGATTTGACAACCCAAACGCGAGTTGGGTTTTACAAAAAAGGCCTGATCTAGCATATTTTCTTCATCTTCAGATGGCTCATCCAGCTCATGGTCACTTAGTACATATACATGACATGATGCGCAAAGTGCCATACCACCACAAGTGCCTTCTACTGGCAATTCGTATGATTTGCATACTTCCATCATATTCATAGCCATATCGGTAGGAGCTTCTAAGTCATGTGTTATACCATCTCTGTCTATTACGGTGACGTTTATTAAGTTATCCGAGTGCATTTGGCTGTTCAAAATTTCGATGTAAAATTAACCCTTAAATGACGATTTTTTCGTTACAAATGTTACTTTGGGTGTATTGCTAAAGTCTAAAAAATGCGAAGAGCCCAAGTAACTAGATACAAGGGCTCTTTCGACTAAGGTCTCAAAATAAGAAAACTACTTCTTTTGGTGAAACCACCTTTATTTTGAAGGCATTGATTGCCTATTATTTATTGATTAAAGCCCAAAGTTATCATCATATCCCTTTGATATACTACTTGTCTTTGGATAGTGCAAATATACGATCAAAATTGTATTATGCAACTGTATTCTTAACGATGGAAGAGTAAAAATAGTTTATAAATATATGAATTATTTGCATACAAAAATTAAATATATGTTATTCAATTCATAATAGATTAATTATTGTAATAATGTGAAATATAAAATTTATTAATTTTTTGAAAATTATTATTTTGGTTTACTTATGATTTCTTTTTCCAAATGCCAGGATAGTTAAAGTAATCTTATTTTTTATAGATTTATACGACCGATGCAGCACTTTGGGTATTTTGTGGATTATTTATAAAAGTCGGTGTATGATGAGATTTTATTATAGTTACTTTGCAGTATTTACATTGATGTTGTTGTCTGTTTCTTGTAGTCACCCAAAGGCATGGCAGCATGAAAACGATATTTGGGTTGGCTCTCATCAAATAGCAGACAGGACGATCCCTTATCCATGGATTATAACACGAAATGGTGCTAATTGCTACTTAATCAATCATTTAGGGTATAGAATGGACAGTTGTATAGTCACCACTTTCGACAAAGGAGATACGCTTCGCATGATAAATCATCCATTTGAAGTCATATATAAAGACGAAACAAAACTCAACATCTTTCAATTGAATGACACTATAAATTTCCCATTTGTCAAAGGAAATAAAAATTGGAAATATAGAGCTCAATTAGTAAAAGCGTTAAAATCTGATAAACTTTATAAAGATGAGATAGCTAAGACTTTAAACGGCAATACCTTTGTAGCCACAGTGTCTGATGAAAACCCAAATGATCAGCTTATAGTCCAAAAATACCTAACTTTTGATGGAGATTCTTTACAAACGCGATATGACTATTTGTACAATGATAAATTGATGTATGCAGAATATCAAAGTCAGCCTTGTCATCTCAGTCAAGTAAATAATTGCATATTCTTATCTTGTCATAGCGACGAGGACAATCCGCAACCCATCATGCAGATATTAGAAGCCAATAAAAGTAAATTGACCATCAGAGGCTTTATTAATGGGAAGGAGACTATCGATACATTTTCTAGTATAGAAAAACCAAAAAGTGTAGCTATTCTATATTCAAATTGCTATGACGGCCACATAGGTGAGTACTACCACAATAGGACTGATGTCACATTCGATCAAGGCAACGATTTTTTAATCAAAATGATTGGTCAAGATGCACCTTTGGATCAAGGTGATGGGTATATAATTATACATTTCAACATCAACTGTAAAAGTCAGTGTGGCAGGCCTGGAGTCATCACTATGGATAAATCCTATCAGAGTCGGACATTTTCAGTAGCCATGATCAATCATATTTTGAGCCATGTGATGAAGTTGAAAGATTGGCCTACTTCAGTTTCAGATCAAGACTATTTCGTTTACAAAGATGTACATGCTTTCTTGATGTTTAAAATTGAAAATGGTAAAATCACCGACCTATGTCCCTAAAAAATTTGTTTAGTTTCGCTTTTATTATTTTGGTAGTGTATTCTTGTAAAACACCAGAAAAACCAAAATCAGACCCTTTTGCAAAATATAGCAAGAAGGAAAGAGATTCGCTCGGTGTGCTGTATGATGCTTATGCAAACTATATGGCACAACCTACAGAGGCGCATCGTATAGCAAAGGATTCTGCTATCATGGCGGCTCCTGACAATATTGAATACATACAAGAACTTTCCTATTCTTACAAAAAGAGAGGAGAGCACATCAAAGCTATGAAGATACTCAATGATGCAGTAGCCAAAGACGTTGCCAAAGGGTCAATAGATGCATTAGAATATCGAGCATGGAGCCTTATTTATTTTTATAGAGATTATCAAGGCACGATTGCTGATGTGGATTTGGTCAACAAAATGAGTAAAAGGAACTATAATATTTGTTGGGGAGAGCCATGTGGATTGCTCAAAGGCCAAGCACTTTATAAGCTTGGAAAGTATAATGAAGCCTTAGCAGTCTTTGATACTGTGCTTAGAGAAGAAGTCAAGATTGGCTTTAAAGCAGAAGACAATTTTTTGGTTCATTTTTATATGGGTAGATGCTATCAACAATTGGGTAACTATCAAGATGCACTTCAAAGTTATGAAGCAGTATTAAAAAAAGACGAAAATTATACAGAAGCTTTGTATCAGGTTGGAATGGTTTATAAAGCAATTGGTGAAAATGACAAGGCTAAATCATACCTTGAAAAAGCACTATATTGGGTAAAAAAAGGCAAAAAAATGGGAGAGCCGTATTTTGAAAGATTTGATGAAGTATTTGAATATCAAATCAATGATGCTTTGGCAGAATTGTAAAAGAAAATAGTGAAAAACCAAATTGTGATTTTCAAAAGAATAATCACAATTTGGTGATAAATATATACCTGTAAGCCGGATTCTGTAACATACACAAGGTATGCCCTCTATCATTTATCTAAGCTGCCTACCCCTTCATATAAGCATTGCTACTACAAAACCGAGTCAATTTTGCTCCCTTTAGAGATATGAATATACATGGCATTTCAACCCACAAGGTTTATCCTGATGATCCATTGCTGAACCAGCACGAGAGCTCTTACCTCTCATTTTCACCCTTACCCGAAGGCGGTTATTTTCTGCGACACTTGCTGTCTTACATCTTCATGCAAGCCCATCCGTTAGATGGTGTGGTACTCTACGTTGTCCGGACTTTCCTCTTCCAGCATGCTGAAAGCGATAGAGCGGTATATGCTGCAAAGATAGGCAATTTGAAGATTTGATTCATTATGATTTTTGTATTCATTATGTTTTCTTGTTTATCAAACATATACTTTGCTCAAAATTTACCATTTCTAAATCCTTCTCATGCAGAAAGTGATGGGCTCTTAATATTGACTTTTGATATTGAGTGAGAATATTATCATATTTTTTAATTTAAATATGTAACATAATTAATTGATATTCTATATATATATATATTATAAAAAATATATTTTGTTAGTTTAGAAAAAAATGAAAACTTATGAAAATAAAAATATACCTTTACAGCGAGATTAGTAGAAGACGATGTCTAGCGAGATAGAAAGATGTCAGGAGGAGTGGAGAGAAATTAAGTGACCTAAAATAGTGTTGGATATGAAAGTGCTATGTTCTTGCGAGTGCAAGTGCGTAGTGTGATCGTTACAAAGATTCAGTTTGGCAATGGTGTTTTAACATATTGCTTTACTGGTCGTACAAGTGTCTGTTCGCCTTACAAAAGTGACTGGGATGACAAGATACTTTTATCATTTTAGGTCATAATTATAAATAATTCTTTTACCATTTAAAAAACAAAAATATGAGCCCGTAGCAAAAGAAAATCAAGCCATATCACGACAAGTGCGTGACCAAGTGTCAATTTTTATGGATATTAATTGACAATTCATCTCAAGACCCGAACAAAAAATAAAAGAGAGCCTACTTTGATCCACTCTGGAAAGTGGAGCAGACTCCCAAAACCGCTTATGCAACGGAGATGCAAAGGTAGCTATTTTATTTTGTTTGAGTATTAGTTATTTTTATTTTATTGATTAATCTAATTTTTTAAACAAATTAAAATTTTAAAAAGAAATGAAAAGTAAATTTTTTTCAAAGATATTTTGTATCTTATTGATACTTCCTACAGTTATCTTTATGGGTTGTCAAAAAGATAACGCTTCTGAAGCAACGCTTAATAATTCAAAAATTGTGAACTTCCGATCGACAGCTAATCCAATTGTAGTCAATGGAACATTGAAATTTAGCAAGCTTGAAGATGTCTTTACATACATGAAGGATTTATCCAACAAAATTCAACAAATGTCTGAACAGTCAGATGAAAGTGATTCAATTAACATTGTCAATCCTGCAATTACAATATCAAACCAACTTGAAGGTTTGTTGGGGTTCAGGTCTTTATACAAGGAAAGTATAAAAGATGGTGATGGTAATTTAATAAGTCCGGTATTTTCTGATCCTGCCATGAACCTAGTAATGAATAATAATTATGAAGTCATTGTTGGTGATAGTATTTTTGTACATAAAAATAGATCACAATATTTTATTATTAAATCAAGTGATAATAGGAATAGGGAAATATTAAGAAATATACCTCCTGGCGGAGAAATAGATATACTTAACCTAAATCCTGACATCACCATAATTAATGAAGGTCCAAAAATAATTAAACCAAGAACTAAAGATTGTGATTGTGGTTTATCACTTAATGCTTTTGTCAATACCAATCCAAGTGGAACAAATCCTTTTACATTAACACATGGTTGCATTGGGTTGGTGATAGGACAAACATGGACTTTAAAATGGACTGAAGTTGGAGGGACACAATCAGGAACAATTTCGGGAACCATTACTGGTGTTGGAGCTAATCAAAATACTATTAATTTTAATGTTCCAGCTTCAGTGAAAGAAATTAAAGTTGAATTTTGTGTATTCCTACAATGTAACGATCAACCTTTAAAAAAATATTGTTTTGAAATTTCAAAATCTATCGCCCCACCTTGTTGCGAAAAGTTTCAATATCTAACACACAGTGAGGTATTTGGCCCTCAGGGATTTGAGTTGTTTTCAGAATATGAAAATGGAGTGGCGTGGCTAAGTTACTATCATTGGGGTAAAACAGGATTTAGAAATTTATCACCATCACCGAATTATCTCAAAGCAAAAAAATTAGAAATTTGGTTACATGGTAGAAATAGAACAGCTCCAGACAATACTTTCCCAGGTCCTGGACCTTGTGTCATTATGGAAATTGATGATGATTTTGATTCTTGCACCAATTGTAAAAGTATTGCTGAAAATATTTGGGGAAATCAACATCGGACTTTTCATAAAGATGGAGATGTTTGGTTTAATTACCGCGGGACACGCCATTCATCATTTGGTGCAACTCAAATTACACCAACTTATTGTAAATAATTAATATTAAATAACAAGGCGATAATTTATTGCCTTGTTATTTGTTTAAACTTTTAGTATGAAAATTTTAATTTTATTTGTCGTTACCCTTTTTATGTTTGTCCAATCATTTAGTCAATCATACACAGTCGTGATAGACGAAATACCTTATGATACCTTGACGGAGTACAATTCCCTTGGATTTGAAAATTTAGAACACACAAATATTTATTTTGTTTTTAATAAAGAGTTTGAATTTGGCTTTGACTTTCCTTACTTTGATACCATAATAAATTCAGTAATTTTAGAGAACTATGCAATTGGTGATATTGAAGGTTGCTTAGAATACCCAATGTACCTTTTCAGCCAAAACTTTCAATTGCATGTCGAAAAGGAACCTGTACCCAATTTGGAATCAGACTTTAGGTACAAATACGATGAAATAGATGGAAAAAAAGTTTTCATTTTTGAGTTTAAAAAGGTAGTTTATCAAGAAGATCATGATAGACCTAAGTTTGAGCGTAATCACTTTTCGTTCCAACATTGGTTTTGGGAAAATGGTGATATAGAAATTAGATTTGGCGATTCATATATTTTACCAGAATTATATCAGCCTGGTGTGGGTATTAAAGATGAGTTGAATGACAGATTTAATCATTTTGCTTTACAAATATCGAATTATACATTGACAGAAAATATCAATATCAGTGGTAATCTTAATGATAATCCTATGGTTGATGTTACGAATACTTGGTCTCAAGATTTTCCAGGTATCACTTATATACCACAGAAAAATACTGTCTGTAGGTTTAAGAAGTTGCCTTCCAAAACTAATGATCAAACTTTAAAATGGAAGCTACCAAATATTATAACTGATCAATTCATAATACCTGAAAATATAGACATCAGAACTTATCAAATTTATGATATGCTTGGGAATCCACTTCTATCGGGTTCTTCAAAAGTGATAGATGTGCAAGGCTTACAGTCTGGTAATTACTTTATTTCTCTCATGCATAAAAATGGAATGGACACTTTTAAGTTTATCAAAATTTAAACAAACATCATAATTTATTCAAATGAAAACTTTAACAATTTTCGTACTAATATTGACTTTCCCACTTTTATTAAATAGCCAAAAGGGCTTTCAATTGGGTTTGGGTCTTGACTATAATGTGGTAAATATACACAGCGGTAAGTACCAAAATGGCAGCAAGATCAATATTTCTAATCTTTATGGATTCTCTTTAAACCTGGATTATAGCTTCAATAGCAAGTTCAGATTAAAGTCAGGGTTGGAGTATAAATCACAAAATATCAAATTCGAAAATTTGACTAATTACAGAGCGGAATACTTGAGCATCCCAATAGTTTTTAATTATAACTTTATACAATTAGAAAAATCTGGTCTAAGCTTTGGAGTAGATGCAGGCATTTCATTAGACAAACCGGTTTATAAAGACCTATTTTTTCAGAGCGGAATTGCATCAAATAGTAGCTCATTAAAAACTGTTACGACTTTAACTATTGATCCAAATGGTCTACCATCAAGAGTGTTTGAATTCAGTGATTATCTGAGTTTTAGATTTGGAGTTAGTGCTAAATATAACATGGGCAAGCGAGGTCAACTCAATTTTTTTGGTAATGTAATTTTGCGAGGTTTTGAAGATGTCATACCATTTACAACAAATAAGAAAGTTTTAGACAATGGAGCAGAAATTTCTAACGATACTTATCAAAACAACCTCAGCATTTCCAATAAAGGATTCCAATTTGGTGTATATTATACCTTTGGAACATTAACGTTTAAATAATTTTACCCCAAATAGCTTATTAACAAGACGAAAGTGCCCTTATATCTGAGCATTAGAGATTTTTTCGTTTCGGTTTGTGTACGATGGATTTTAATATATTTTAATTTAAATAAATATGTAACACGATCAATTGATATTCTATATAATATAATAAAAAATATATGTTGTGTGCTTATAAAAAAATGAAAATTCATAAAAATAATGTCATACCTTTACAGCGAGATTAGTAGAAGACGATGTCTAGCGAGATAGAAAGATGTCAGGAGGAGCGGAGAGAAATTAAGTGACCTAAAATAGTGTTGGATATGAAAGTGCTATGTTCTTGCGAGTGCAAGTGCGTAGTGTGATCGTTATAAAACTT
The DNA here is from genome assembly GCA_046329385.1 of Saprospiraceae bacterium. Lineage (GTDB taxonomy): Bacteria > Bacteroidota > Bacteroidia > Chitinophagales > Saprospiraceae > OLB9. The sequence goes on along the minus strand of JAXLUT010000013.1, from coordinate 6,951 downwards.
TTGTACATGAATGCAATTAACTAAATAAAATGTCGGGTGAAATTTAATTTTAACCTACTTTAAACTTAATTTCTAATGAAACAATATTTTAAAATAATTATCATTTTTTTAGTATTCACTAATCAGAATATTTCTGCCCAATATGAGTACAAAATTGACACATTTACTCAAGCTTATGACACCTTAATAGATTATAAGTCAATTGTTTATGAAAAAATAGTTGAAGGTGATTTGCCTTTATCTTTTAGTCGGGACTTCGATCTTGGGTTTGAAATGCCCTATTGGGATAGGTATATTAATCGTTTAAGTTTGGACAATTATATGATAGGATTGTTGGATGGTAGTATGGAGTATAATATGTTTCTATTTGGTGCAGATTGGGAAATATATTTGCCACAAAACATCAATGAAGATACCACATTTTATTCTGATTATAGGTACAAAACTGGCTCTATCAACGATTTAAAATACTTTGTTTTGGAGTTCAGACATGTAGCACACAATAACTTTTTTAGATTTAATAGACCACAAAATGAATGTGGTGATTTTAATTTTCAAACTTGGTTTTTGCAAAATGGTGATATAGAGTTGAGATTTGGAAATATGAGAACTCAAGATACCACAGTTTTTAAGGATAATTTTGGATTGATTACAGGAGATGAAAATGGTGATGGACAATGGAATGCAGGTATTATTGGTATTGAAAATTATAATAACACAGAAGGTATATATTATTGTGGAAATTATGATAAACCAAAAATAATTAAGTCTCCTTTGTTAAAAAATGAAACAGAGATAACGCAACTTACTACATTACCACATGAGGGCTTTGTTATAAGGTTTAAAAGTATCATGAAAAGTGGGCTTGTAGGTAATAATACTAAAATTTTTAGTCCATTGTTTTATCCAAATCCTGCACAGAATTTTATCTATTTGCAAGATGGATGTGACCAAAATCAAGTCAGAGTCATGGATTTAAATGGGAAACTACAAGATGTCGAAATGTCAAATAACCTTCTTGATATAAGTCATTTATTACCAGGATTTTATATTATGGAAATGGCATCAAAAGGTCAAACTTTGCAACAGAAGATGATAAAACTTTGAAAATTTATTCAAGCTAGTACTTACAAATGAAATAATTTTACGTTAGCATAAGTAATAAATACAAACTTGATGAAATACTTATTTTTTACTTTTTTTCTTGTTGGCTTCAGTTTATCTGTCAAGACTCAATCATACACCGTCGAGATTGACGATATACCTTATGATACCTTAACGGAGTACAACTCGATTGGACATGAAAAAGTGTTGCGAGGAGAACTGCCTTATTGGTTTGAAGAGCAAATTGATTTTGGGTTTGAATTTCCATTCTTTGATACCACATTGACATATATTATTCTTTCAAATGATTGTACTGGATTAATTCCAGATTCTCCAGAGTATAATTTTTATTTATTTAATCAAAGTTGGGAGATGTATCGTGAATTTGATTTCTTGGGCTACTTAAATTCCGACTATAGGTATAAAAGAACGACTATTGATGGTAAAAAGGTTTTTATTTATGAGAGTTTTAGGCTGATGTACGAATATTTTGAAGAAGCAAAACATGAGAAAAGCGACGTTAGTTTTCAAGTTTGGTTTTGGGAAGATGGTACCTTAGAATTGCGATTTGGAAAAATTTTTCTGGACTCGGATATTTATTTCCCAGGCAAAGGTGTTTTAATTAAAGGCCCCACTGAATATTATTCACATTTTTTTATTGAAATTTCCAATCCGAACATTACAGAGACTATTAATGTTTCCGGAGATTTAAATAATCAACCAATTGTAAAGTATTTATCGGAATTTGATATTCAAGGTGAAGGACTAAGGTATATTCCAAAAGAAAATACAGTCTGTAGATTCAAAAAAAATACTAGCAAGACCAACCAATGGCAGCAACATATCAATATGCCCAATATCGTCTCTGATATGTTACATTGGCCAGCTGAATTGAAGATTGAAAAGTATCATATTTTCGATAGCATGGGAAAACTTATAAAAAATGGTAGCTCAGAAGATGTTAATGTACAAGACATGCCTACAGGGATATATTTTGCTCAACTCATATCAGGAAGTAATCGATATACCATCAAGTTTTTAAAAAATTAAATCAATAAAATCATGGCAATTCATTTTCTTAAAAAAATCATCACAACTATTATTTTTGTCAGTTTCCTTCCTAACTTAACAAATGCCCAAAAAGGAGTAAAATTAAATGTTGGATTCTTTTCCCTACCATTCAATGCATCAACTCAAGTGATAAGTAAGGGTAAAGACTTGGCCAAAATAAAAACTCCTTTTGGACTGGGTCTTTATTTGAATTACGACATTACAAATAAGTTTGGTGTCATGACTGGTATAGAATATACTTCATTCAAAACAAATTTTTTTAATCAATGGGACAAAAACATTCAAAATTTTGGCATCCCAATTATGGTCAGATATCAAGTTTTTGAAAATAGCAAAAAGAATTTATCTATTAGCCTACAGACTGGTATCGTCTTAGAGAGGGATTTTCCATTAAGAGAATATTGGTATTCATATCAAAATACAGATCAAGGCAAACTCAATACCTATGTTGCAATTGAAAACTACTTAGCCAATACATCAAGTGCATTAAAATTTTACACTTTTTCCATCAAAGGAGGTATTAACATCACCAAGAATTATGATAAAATTGGAACATTTAATCTCTTCTGCAATTACAATTTTTATAAGAAAAATGCAACAGTTTTAGACCTTAATATTTCTAAAAATGTCGAGTCAGGATTTGAAACTACATACTTCCCTATTGAAAATACTTCAGCAAAAATATCAAATCTTGGTTTGCAAATTGGAGTAGGGTATACTTTTGGCAAAATAGTAAAAAATAGATAAGTTAAAGGGGCAATACCACCGGAATGGTGGGTCAGTATCAGGGGAATTTATAACTACAATTATACATATTTTATCTTATTATCAGTTTGTATTTTGCTTGGTTTGATATCTTAGAGTTTTCTTTGGATCAGTTTTTCCAAAGCAAAACAGTAGTCGTAGTAGCCCAAAGACAGAGTAACGTAGAAAATGCAGATAATATCGTAGTGCTGGATGCTGGCAAGATCGTAGAGACAGGGACGTATCTAGGTTTCGTGGCGTTGCGAGGGAAGTACTGAGAGTTGGTGCAGAGTGCAGAATCAGTTGGATTTGGGATGATAATGGAATTGTAATTTCTAATTGCAATAAGCACGTCCTATGACAAATAAATTTGTTTCAAACAAAATGAAAACCTGTATGAATGAAACCTAAAAGTGTCATGATTTGTTATAAAAAAAAAGTTAAGGAATGGGCTTAGTATATGCTGAAATAGAGTTGATTAATGGTAGCGATTTAGTATTGTCAAAACGCAATTTGATCGAAAATGACGAAGTACGTCGCATGAATATAAACATCCTTGTGGATACGGGATCATATTATTTATGTATCAATGAAACAATTCAAGAACAATTGGGCCTACCACTTATTGAAACCAGAAAAGGTCAACTAGCTGATGGGAGAGTTGTAGAATGCGATGTTGTGGGACCAGTCGAAATAAAATTTAAAAATCGAAGGTGTAATGTAGATGCTTTGGTATTAGATGGTCAAAATGAGCCTTTACTTGGTGCGATTCCATTTGAAGATATGGACGTATTGATGCATCCTCTGAGACAAGAACTCATCGTTAATCCTGAACATCCGTATTTTGCACAGATGAAATTGAAGTAACCAAAACCTTTTATGTTTCAGAAACCTAACTGCATAACCCAAATTTTGTTGAAATATATTATAATAAAACTTAATATTTATTAATTTCTTTATCAATTTTATACTACCTTAGCGGCGAATATTTTTTTGATTTATGTTTGCTTTAGTTAGATGGGTCTTTGTGTGTTTGATCATAGTAGGTTTGTCTGCTGTTTTTTTGAGCCAAATAGAAGTAAACAAGGGAGAAACCATATCACAGGTAAAGAAAGATGTAGAGCTAAGTATTCAAAAAGATACTGCCATCATACAAAAGATTCATCAATAGTGACGATGATTTGGTCGTACTCAAGGAGATAGATAATTCACCACTGAGTATAGAGGTGTACAGAAGGGACAGCATCATCTACTGGAATGAAGCCGCTATTGCCACTCAATCAGCTGCTGAAGATGGTTTTGGTATTGACCATTGTAGGAGATACATCTGAAAGCGGTATCATCAAGCTCAATTTTAACGCTTTTAATCACTCGTTATCCTCCTTGGGCGTAAGGCTGACGAGATCAGTAGGAGAATACGCTTTTCAAGTTGGAAAACACAAATTCGGCCTTGAATTTACAAATACGTACCAATTTCCGTGGGCGAGAGTTATAGCTTGGTGGGCCTTTTTTGTTACATGGTTATTGGCTACCTTTTTGTTGGTGCGCAAAATAGCCAGTTATAGTACCGTAAATGATAAATTTTATACTTCATTGATTATCTTGATACTGAGTGTAGTATTGGCAAAGGCTGTACATTATTGGCCACCTTTTCAGGACTATTTTTCAGGATTTTCGTTGGTGGCCGATTTGTCAAATGTGGCTACAACCAATAGTCTCGCTCAGCTTATGATCAATCTTTGGGCATTTGGCATCATCACATTTTTAGTGAATAGATTTATAGTGTCGATCAAGGCAAATGTAAAAAATGTGGCACTTTTAGTGATAGGGACAGGATTCTTCACTTTTTTCATTTTTGCTTATTTTTCTTCAGTCATTGAGGGCTTCGTTTTGAGTTCAAGTATCAATTTGGAAATTGAGGCATTGATGCAGTTCAATGCCGTGAGTTTTGGATTGATGGTATGTTTTAGTATAGCGATGATGCTCATTTTTCAGAGTACGCAGATCCTATTCACTTGGGTCAATGACTACGAAATTTCTCCTTTTTACAAATTGGGTTATAGTTTGATAGGATGGGGCTTATGTTATGGTTTAATGACACTCATTGGTTCATTTCATCTGCCAATTTGGATTTTTGCCATGTTTATAGCAGCTTATTCGCTGATTTTGGACGCTTACACAGAGAGAGACGAAAGAAAAATCACCTATTTGATATGGTGGCTGATCATGTTTTCTGGATTTTTGGCAGTGGTTTTGTTTTACTTTGGATTGAAAAAAGATATAGCAGAGCGCTCACAGTTTTTGCAATCCTATTATGCCAATCCTGATGACAAAGTCATTGCATCTATGGTGTCGTTGCAAGATTCATTGACAGCAAAAAATGTATTTACAAAAATTGCATCTTTGGAAGTGGCTGAAAGGCTTGATATGAAAGACTTGTACCAGTTTATCTTTGATGGTCTCCCACATGCACGTTTTGATAGTTTTGATGTTTCAATAGAGTTGTTTGACAAAAATACTGGAGCCACACTTTTTAATAATCACTTTTCTGATTACTATAAACTCAACCAATCTTATGTCAATGCACGTAAAGTAGGCAGATCGGTATATCATAATCCTTTTGAGGATAAATATATCACCAGATTGGAGATTTTACGATCGTTCCCATCCAATGCTTCTTGGTATCTCTTCATCATTTATGACCGTAAAAATGGTCAAATGCCAACCAAAGCAGCCTTGCCCAAGTATGGATATGCTGTTTTTTCGCAAGGTAGCTTGATAGAGAAAGTTGAAAACCATCAGGCATCACCAGAAATTGAATTGCTCAGTACTGTAACTCAAAATGACATCAATAATGGATACTCTTATGTGGTCAGTACGCCTTCAGAGCAATACAAAATCGTATCTTGGAAGAAGGTTTCGGGTTTAATTAAGCCAATATCGTTGTTCTCATTTATTTTCACATTGAGTGGTATTTTCTTGCTTATTTTATCTTTGGTCAATACAAAGTATAATTTTTTGCCAGATAATATTGCCGTAAAGTTTGGTGCAAGGACATCGCTAAAGACAAAAATTCAGCTGGCTATTATTCTCCTGATCCTATTTACATTTTTAATCATTGGTGCTATCACAGGCATATATTTCAAAAACTTAATTGAAGCCAATCAAACCATTAAACACAAAGAAGAGACAATCAGTATTTCAAACAATATAAGGTCAGATATTCAGAATTTTGCAGATGATGAGTATGCCCGAACTTTTCTAAGCAGTAAATTGAAAGACCTATCTTTTATACATGATAAAGATCTCAGTTTATATGACCAGAATGGCCAATTGATCAGTTCTACATCATCAAGTATGGTAAGTATGCGTGTCCCATACAGTTTGTGGTTTGCTTCAAATCATAGGAATAAGCAGATTTATAATGCAGTCAACGATCAAAAGGAATTTTTCCCAATTTACCTCAACGAGGCAAGGCCATTGGCATTCATTGGCATAGAGCATAAATCCTATAATGCATCTGCTGGCAATATCCTTGATTTTTTAAGTACTATATTGAATGCTTATATCTTTTTGTTTTTGATAGCAGGAAGTATTGCTATCACCATTGCCAATTCTATCACACAACCTTTGACCATCTTGGCTGAAAAGCTAAAAAAATTCAAATTGGGCAAATCCAATGAGCGTCTTGAATGGAAATCTAATGACGAAATAGGTACATTGATCACTGATTACAACAATCTTACGCAAGAGTTGGAGCGAAGTGCAGGATTATTGGCCAAGACCGAAAGAGATATGGCGTGGCGAGAAATGGCCAAACAAGTGGCTCATGAGATCAAAAATCCATTGACGCCGATGAAGTTGAGCATCCAGTATCTCGACAAAGCGGCAGCTGATCACCCAGAAAAAGCCAAAGAGCTCATACCTCGCATTTCGTCAACATTGATCGAGCAAATAGACAATCTGAGTCAAATAGCCAATGAATTTTCCAATTTTGCTTCTATGCCTCAGGCCACTAATGAAAAAATCATC
>JAXLUT010000012.1:0-59962 GCA_046329385.1 Saprospiraceae bacterium | reverse complement strand
CATTTTATACAGGTATTGCCAGGACAAGTTTCATCATTTATGATACTATAGTATTGATCATTGTCAATATCATACTGAATTACGTGCTGGTTTTCGGCAAATTTGGAGCACCTGCTATGGGCATTGCAGGATCGGCATTGGCTAGTACCTTGGCTGAAATCGTTGCTTTCATATTTTTTGCAGGCTATATGATTTGGGACAAGGCCAATCGCAAGTATGAATGGATGAGTTTGCATAGGATATCTATCAAGGATTTTTCCAATATGTTTAGAATCTCTATTCCCATCGTCTTTCAATCTATCTTGGGCATAGGGTCATGGTTTTTGTTCTTTAGTTTTATCGAAAATATTGGCAGTCAGGAGTTAGAAATATCTAATCTATTGCGGACAGTATATTTGATTTTATCTATACCATGTTGGGGATATTCTGCGGGTATCAACACCTTGGTCAGCAGCTTCATTGGCAATAAGAAGCGACAAGCTGTCTTGCCATTAATCATTAAAACTACCAAACTCAATCTATTGACTACACTGTTGATTTCATTGCCTATCATATTATTCCCAGAGTTTTTCTTATACCCATTATTCGGCAAAGAAGATATGTCATTGATTTTACTTTCCAAACCATACCTATTTACAGTCTTTATCATTCTGATGGTCTTTGGTGTAGGAGGCATATTCTTGAATGGATTGATAGGCACAGGACATACGCAGACAGCTTTAAGGATCCAAACCATCTTTACCATATTTTATATAGTGTATAGTTTTTTGATGATCAAACAATGGTACTTTGGTCTCAATTGGGCTTGGGCGGCAGAAATCTTCTATTGGATCGGCATCACTATCATGTCTTACGCTTATTTGAAATCCAACAAATGGCACTTTTTAAAATTTTAAGTCTTAATAGTTTCAAACAATTTAGCCTATACTTTTTGGTTTATTATCCATATCAACGGATGTTATAATTTTGTCAACGACCATGCTAAAAGTACCTCCGACCACGGTAGTTTTGTCCACGACCACGCCCAACTTATCTCCGACCACGGTAGTTTTGTCCACGACCATACTAAAAGTATCTCCGACCACTATAGTTTTGTCCACGACCATACTAAAAGTATCTCAGACCACGGTAATTTTGTCCACGACCATGCGTAATTTATCACCGACCACGGTAATTTTGTCCACGACCATGCCCAATTTATCTGTTACGAATTTTATGTCCAGTCAGAAATAGATAACATTTTGAAACAACAGGCTAAATACATTACAGAAAAGTTTAGTGATTTTGATTGAAATTTAATTACGGAAATGAATCTAAATCGTTTTGCATTTGTTACCTAATCAGGTAACTTTGCAATATGAAGTCAGATTTTGTATGAGAAGTCGTTTTTTACGGCGCACATTTTCGTGATTTTTATCAAGGTTTGGATAAAAAGACCAAATTGAAGGTCGATTGGACGATCAACCTGTAGGAAACTGTAGAACATGTGCCAGAAAAATATTTCAAACATCTATCAGGAACAGAAGGACTTTATGAGATCAGAGATGAGCTTGATTCTAACATTTACAGAATTTTTTCCTTTTTTGATAAGGGTAGATTAGTCATAGCCATTAACGAGTTTCAAAACAAAACGACTAAAACTCCGAAATCAGAAATATATTAAGCACTTAAAATTAAAAATCAGTAATTCAATGAAAAGTAGTAATTTAACGTCATTCAGATATCATCTCGACGAACAATACGGAAAAGTAGGCACACAATCCCGAACTGAATATGAAGAAGGATTTGAAGCTTTTAAATTAGGTGTATTACTTCAAGAACTAAGAACCAAAGAAGGAATAACTCAAGAAGAATTAGCAAACAGATGCGGCACAACAAAAAGTTATATCTCAAGAATTGAAAACAATGCTTCTGACATTAGACTGTCAACCATCATGCGAATCTTTAGAGAAGGGTTTGGAAAACAAATCAAATTATCGGTGAATTAAAAAACCAATCATAACAAGTGATTTGACAACATATCGGCTAAACGCCGATACGATCGTACAGTACAAACGTTATCGCTCAGTGTAAAAAGCCCGTCTGCAAAATGGCACATTTGGTATTGCTGTAACACGAGCCGTCGGACTGACAGAAGAAGAAATAAAAATCATTAAAAATGTCTGAAACCATACTGAAAATATTCAAACATTCCATAGCCCATGTTTTAAACCATGAGCTATGGAATACGTCAATGCAAAATAATACAGTTATCCATAATCCAACAAATGGCACTTTTTAAATTTTTGAAGAGTAAAAAATTTCAAACAATTTTGCCTTTACTTTTGTATAATAATACTACCCATCGTGGGTATTACATAATTATTTTAAATAACATTTTAAAGTGAAGTTGTATGCAGAGAATTTTTTTCATGACAAAACCCAAACAAGAGAGACTTAAAAAGAGGTAGCAGAACACATCAACAAAGGTGCCTTAGTGATTTTTCCAACAGATACAGTATATGCCTTGGGTTGTCTTATGACCAATAAAGCAGGTATTGAGAAGATATGTCGTATCACTGGCAAAAAAGAAAAACAAGCTCGTATGTCATTGCCCCAATATCAGTGTCATCTCACAATATACTCAACAGATTGATAATAATGTCTTCAAGACCATGAAGAGATACTTACAGTACTTATACATTCATCTTTAAAATCAAACAATTATGTACAGCGTTTTTTCAAAAACACAAAGAAGAAATAGGTACGTATCCCAAAAAAGCGAAATCTTGGCGGTTTGCAAGAATATTAGAGCAACGCTGATATCTATCACCCTCAATACCTTTGATGGTGAGCAAAAATATTTTACTGATCCAGAAGATAGAAGCAATGTTTGCAGACCATGTAGATTTTGATGGATACAAGTAAAAAGCGAATCAACTGTATTGATTTGTAACAGATAGAGCTCATACGTGAAGGCAAGGCTCGATAGAATAGAAAGCTAAAGTAGCTTTACAAATAAATAAGGGGACAAACCACATGGTGTCCCCTTTTCTTTGGAATCCAAGGGTAAATATACTTCCAGATAGCTGAGTGCCATGAATATGATCAAAATCCCAACATCAAGAAAGCAAAAATAAACCGTTCCTGAAACGTCTTTGGTCAAGACAGGAGTGTAAATTGGTTATCAGGTTTTATAATTTGATATCGTTATATCGCATCCTATGATGTCAATGCCAAAAATTATCTTAACAGAATAGCAACCCAAAAAACCATCCAAGCTATAGGGTTGATTTATATAAAATTTTGATGCACATTATTACTTCCCACCAATCAGTAGTTTTTATATGATGTTAATTTTTAAATTGATGTTTTGGATACGAAGATTTTTAAAATCAACCCAAAAGCGCTAGTTTTTTTTTAGAATGAATGTAAATCTTCATTTGTTTTTAGCCTTACACTTTTAGCAAAGCAACAAGTTATTCAATAAAAAAAAGCCCCATATCTAAAAGACAGCTTCGATTTTTGATACGTTTCAATTGTATCATCAATGCTCGTCGCTGCATAAGCCTTGTATCTCGTAAACGTATCGTGAAGCTTGCAAGGCTCTCGATCACTTCTGAGCATCTTTGCCTTTTTTCTTGACTAATTTGTCTAACTTTCTTGAGCTAGCCACCAAGTCTTTTATAGCTTTATTGATCTGAGGAGATTGAAATGATGCCGGCACTTTTGATGCTGCCAATAATTGCGCCTTAGCCAACATTTCGCCTGAACGCTCTCTGATAGGCCCGAGCTTACCCTCTTCCATAGGGTGAAAAGTCTGTGCCATCACACTATGAAAATCTTTAAGCGCTTGCCATGAATCTTTCTCTATCGCTTTGAGCAATGGACTAGCCAATGCCTTTTCATACAGCTTGCCCACTGCATTCCAGTCTATTACATTCCAAATCGCAGCTAAATAGTCGCCTCTTTTATTTTGATATTTGAGATAATACGCATGCTCCCATACATCGATACCCAAGATAGGAATTCCTCTATTTTCTTTGGATGCATCCATGATAGGATTGTCTTGATTGGGCGAACTAGCTACTGCCAATTTTTTGTCAGGGGTCACATATAGCCAAACCCATCCCGAGCCGAATCGAGACGCAGCTCCAGCATTCATCAATTTCTTTAGACTATCCACAGACGTGAAAGTTCCCTTGATATCATCAGCCAATTTACCTTCTGGAGATTTGGCAGCTTCAGGACTCAAAATAGACCAAAACAAGCTATGGTTGTAGTGTCCACCTCCATTGTTGCGGATGGCAGCTCCCCTTCTTTCAGCAGCTACCAATAACTCATCCAAAGGCACTCCTTCAGCCTTGGTACCTGCCAATGCCTTGTTTAGATTGTTGAGATAAGCTTGATGATGCTTTGAATAATGTATTTCCATGGTTTGTGCATCAATATACGGCTCCAAAGCATCATAACTATATGCAAGTTTGGGCATTACTTGAGGCTGAGCGATACTTAAATTTTGCCAACCTAATAAAACCATCAACCATAAGTAAAGTGAATATTTCATTTCTTTAAATGTTTTAAAATGTTTAATCTGAATACCATTACAACAACATCTCTTCTATTTTGATCAAAAAAACTAGATTTTTTATTGATTTGGCTTGTGATAATGATTAATATCACCAATATATACCATCTAACTTTGGTGCATTTTGTCACTAATATAAGGAACACTTCGTAAATTCCAATTTAAATCTTATTAATACCAATATTGCTGAAAGGTCTTGACTTTTTAAAAAATATGTCCCCATTTCTATATTATTTAAACAAAGATCAAATATTTGACCACCTCAAAACCCTTAAAATTTATAGCCTCAACGCTTTGATAAACATAACTTTAAAATTATTTTAACAAAATGCTATACACTTTTTGTGCTGAAATTGCATCTAACCAATGAAAAAATCTTTATACAGGTCTTTATATTTTGTAAACATTTTTATTTTGATCAATGAATACCATCAATACCACATTTAGCAATTTGTTGGGGTTTATTTACTTGCGAGCAGTTTTGACAATAATTTTGACTACGATAAGGCATGGAGAGAAGTCAAAGAAGCGATGGATCAAGGCCTGTTCGTTTGAATTAAAACGGAAGAAATCTACATTCATGCCAAAACTGAAAAACAAGCCACAATTAGTCAAAAGTATGGTATATATCGCACCGACGAAAAAGGCATCGAAAAATCCATTATCCGCCTACAAGAAATCGCAGGCGACTTCCTAGCAAACATTTAGCTGCATCTTATTTGGGCTGAACTCTATCAAAAATATTTTGACAATTTTCGCTATGAGATTTCGCAAAGATCAGAAATACAGATCAAGGTGCTGATTTTAATCATGAGCATCAACACCATCCAAACCATCGAAAAATGGTATCTCACATCTATATCAAGATGGTACAACAAAAAATATAACAATAGATGAATATAAGGAAGCAATGAATGAATATATCAATAGCTGTGCCTTCAGGCCAAGTCTTTATGAAGTACTTCAGATCGCGTTTTTGAATTCCTAAACAATTAAGTATAAAGTTATTCAATGAAAATCCTGAAAGTTTCCAGTCAAGTGATGAGCGATTTTTTGCCCCAGCACAACAATTTAGTGGTTTCCAATGGCAAAGTATGCCGATACGACCTCTTGACAAGGTGGTACAACTCTATCAAGTAAGCCCTATCAAAATGAATCAATCAAAAAACCAATGGGCAGAGGCAAGTTACGATCAACAGATTGGAATATGTCTATAACCAAAGTACCTTAGATTGCACAAAGATCAACTTTTACCAGAAATCCTCGAGACAAGCCATCGAAAAAACAGCAAGTAATATAGATTATACTGCTGAAATTTATGCTAAGTTGGCCAATGTCATTCAGGGCAATACGGAAGATACTTTAGCCAATGTAGAAGCCATCAAAATCTGTGAAGAAGCCATTAAAAAATATCCCAATACAACTGGTGCTGGTAAGTGCAAAATTATCGTCAACAATATCAAGCGACCAAGCCTCACTATGTATGGCGAACAAGTATATCCATCCAAACAAGCTATGCTTTTTGCCTTGGATTACAACAATGTGTCCAAAGTAGATGCCGCTATCGTGAAAATAGATGCTGGCATGGTCAAGGCACAGCAACGCAATCAAGAAGCAGTCATTGCTTATCTGAAATCGGCCAAAAAACAAAAATCATGGACTATCTCACTTCAACCAAATAAGGCATTGCGCTCCCAAAAAATAGAATTTGGAGTGGAAGCTATCACTTACGGGCAATATGCATTGTGGCTACATTCGGCTGACAAAAACATTGATCAATTTCTTATCTTTCATGTATCTGATTTGGCATATAGCAGTTTTATGTCCAATGATGAGCGCATGTTTACAGTCGTAGATAGGATCAAGGGCTTACCAGTGAAAGGTGCCAAGGTGTCAATTTTCCAACAAAAATACGAACCCAACACTCGCAGTGAAAAAGAAGAAAGCATTGGTCAATTCACCACAGATGCCAAAGGTCGAGTCAAGATGAAGGGCTACCAAGACAGCAATTTCAAAGTCGTTGTCTCCAAAGGAAAAGATGTTTTGGATCTTCAGTCTTATCATTACAACTATTATAGAGGACAAAGCGAAGAATATAAATTTGCAGAATTTTATACAGATAGAGCCATTTATAGACCTGGTCAGCTCGTTTATTACAAGGTAATTCTTCTTAAAAACGATGCGCATCAAGTACCTACTCTGATCAAAAACACGAGTGTTGACTGCGTAGTCAGAGATGCCAATTATCAAGAAATAGGAAGGTTTCAGCATACATCCAATGATTTTGGTAGTTTTAACGGTAGTTTTGCCTTGCCAAGTGGCAAATTGAATGGCAACTTCACTATAGAAATCCAATCAAAAGATGGCATCAGCGGCCAGACCAATATCTTAGTAGAAGAATACAAGCGTCCAACCTTCGAAGTAATACCTGATGAAGTCAAAGGAGAATTTAAAATCAATGATGCAGTCAAGGTTACTGGTATTGCCCAAACATTGGCTGGTACAGTAGTAGATGGCGCTAATGTAAGGTACAAAGTCACCAGAACTGCAAGATTTCCATGGTGGGGCTGGTGGTGGAGAATGCCTTATAACTCCACAGAATTTATCATCTCTCAAGGGCAAACAACCACTGATGATGAAGGTAAATACAATCTAACATTTCAAGCCATTCCAGATTTGAAGGTAGATAAAAATCATCATCCAGTTTTCTCTTACAAAGTTGAAGTAGAGGTAACCGACCAGCGTGGTGAAACCAGGACAGCAACAAGTTTTGTATCCATAGCTTATCAGCCTTATGCTTTGAGTGCAAATTTGAATAGAAAGTACGATGTCAGCCAATTGCCAGATATGAAAATCAGCGCTACCAATACCAATGGTCAAGCCTTGGATGTATCAGGTGATTATAAAATATGGAAACTCAAAGAACCATCTTCTGTCAAAATCAAGAAATATTGGGAAGGCAAGATCAATATACCTATGCCAATGGCAGAGAGAAAAATGTTTCCGCAATATCCTACTGGCGAAACCGATGAAGATTATTCAAAATGGGCAATAGCATCAGAGATAGTTACTGGTAAATTCGCAAGCAAAGACTCTATTGACATTAAGAAAATATTACATGCAGGTGTGTACAAATTGCAAATGATGACCAAAGACAAAGGTGGCAATGAAATAAAAAATGAACAATATTTTGTAGTGACCGATTTTGCAAAAAGTCAGTTTCCTAAGACAGGGTTTTTACACACATTAATGAATGCTACACAGTATGAGCCTGGCTCGAAGTTGGAACTTTCATTGGGAGCATCCGATAAACCGCTCCATGTATCAGTAATCATTGAGAAGGATGGAAAAATCCTCATGGATCAGTCAATAAAAGTGGACAAAACCAATAAGGTATCCTTGCCTATCACTGAAGCATATCGTGGCGGCATCAATGTCACCTTGAGTTATGTGGTACTCAATAGGACATTTGAAGAAAACCTACACATACAAGTGCCTTGGTCTCAAAAGCAACTCACTATAAAGTACGAGACATTTAGGGATAAGACATTGCCAGGCAGTGAAGAAACGTATCGCATCAAAATAGCTGGTTTGAATTCCGACAAGGTAATAGCTGAGATGGTCGCTGCCATGTACGATGCCTCCTTAGATCAATTTACACAACATAGCTGGAGACACGATTTCTATCCTGAATCATATAGCCAATTACAAGTAGAATACCCAGGATTTCAAATGGTGATGGGCAATTATTACTTCTTCGGAAATAGAGAGTATGAAGGAGTAAAATATTTGACAATTCCTGCTCTCATGCCACTAATGGATAATTACTATTATGGTGGTGGTGGACGTAGTGGCGAGGTCATGATGGCCAAAAGGATGAAATCCCCGATGCCTGGAGTAATGATGGATGCAGAAGCTGCGGCGCCAGCATTAGAAGTGCAAACTGCTAATGAAAATGTAGCCCAAACTGCTAATGTTGATGACAGAAGCTCCTCAACCATTCCTACTCAAGTACAAATCTCACCTCGCAAAAATCTCAAAGAGACGGTGTTCTTTTTCCCTGAGATGAGGACAGATGCTGATGGCAATGTCATCCTATCCTACACCATGAATGAGGCATTGACAAAATGGAAACTCATGACACTGGCACATACACAAGATTTTAAAGTGGGATATGATGAGAGATTGGTCCAAACACAAAAGGAATTGATGGTCTTCCCAAATGCTCCAAGATTTGTCAGAGATGGCGACAAAGTGGAGTTTGCGGCCAAAGTCACTAACATGAGCGAAAAATCCCAACAAGGTGAAGCAAAAATTCAAATTTGGGATGCTATCACTATGAAGGATGTCACCTCTGAGATAGTTACTTCTCCAACTAATCTTGCTTTCACTATCGAAAAAGGAAAATCGCAAGGTTTGACATGGATGCTTCAGATACCTGATGTTAAATACTCGGCACTTACATATCGTATTACAGCTGTTGCCGCCAATCATAGCGATGCTGAAGAAAATACCTTGCCTGTAGTGACCAATAGAATGCTGGTGACGGAGACTATGCCATTTTGGATCAAAGGTAATGCAACAAGGACATTTACATTCAATGCAATGAAAAACAATGTCAGCAACACCAAAAAAGATTTCAGATACACTTTTGAATACACTTCCAATCCAGTGTGGTATGCCATCCAAGCCTTGCCTTACATTCACGAAAGTGGCAACATCAGCACACAAGCCATCGCAGATAGAATGTATGCCAATATTTTGGCATCTAAGATCGCCAATGCGCATCCAAAAATTAAAGCAGTATTCGACCAATGGAATGCCAAGGATAAAAATGCCTTATTGAGCAATTTATCAAAAAATGAAGAACTGAAATCTGCCATCCTCGAAGAAACACCTTGGGTAAGGCAGGCGATGTCTGAAGCAGAACAAAAAAGAAGCATTGCAGCCCTGTTTGATCTCAACAAAATGGCTGACGAGAGGAAGCAAGCCATCGCAAAATTGCAAGAAAGACAATTGTCAAATGGTGGCTTCCCTTGGATCACTGGCGGCCGAGACAATGTCTATACCACTCAGAATGTCATGGAAAACATAGGTCATTTATATCAATTGGGTGCTTTAAGCATTGACGATAAAGATCTATCCACCATCATCACGAGATCTTTGGTCTATATGGACAATGAGTTGATCAGTCGTTACGAACAACTCAAAGCTGATGTTAAAAAGTATGGCGGAAAAATGGAAGACGACCATTTGGACGAGTTGTCTGTATACTACTTGTATGTGCGCACGTTTTTCAAACATGTCAACCCATCCAAAGCCAGCAAAGAAGCGAGGGATTATTACTTCTCACAAGCTAAAAAATATTGGTTGCACCGCAATCTCATGACACAAGCAATGATAGGATTGATCATGCACAGAAATGATGACCACTCGACCACACAAAACATAGTAAAATCTTTAAGAGAGCGGTCTTTTTACAATGATGAGTTGGGTATGTATTGGAACGAAGGCAATGGTTTTCATTGGTATCAATTGCCTATCGAAAGACATGCTTTGATGATTGAATTATTTGCTGAAGCCTCACCAAAGGCAGATGAAGCCGACAAAATGAAGATTTGGTTGCTCAAAAACAAGCAGACCAACCATTGGCCTACTTCAAAATCTACTTCTGTAGCTATTTACGCTCTTTTGATCCAGGGTGAAGACAGCGATATATCAAAATGGGTGACAGAAAGTGTGCAGCCTGTAATCATGGTAGGCAATGAGCTCATCAATACATCAACCAACCATTCAGAATCAGGTACTGGCTACATTAAAAAAGCCTGGAATCCAGAAAGCATGATACCAGAAATGTCGCAAATCAAAGTCACCAACAATAATAAATCTATCGCTTGGGGCGCAGTTTATTATCAATATTTGGAGCAATTGGACAAGATCAAACACTTTGCCGATACACCACTGAAACTTCAAAAGAAATATTTCAAAGTAGTGCGTACTGCTAAAGGAGATGTCTTGACCGAGGTATCAGATAAAACACCACTCATACCTGGTGACAAAATCAAAATCAGGATTGAACTCAGAGTGGACAGGGATATGGATTATGTCATGATGAAAGATATGCGACCAAGTGGCGTAGAACCAGAAAATGTGATCTCACAGTATCAATATCAAGGCCAATTAGGATATTATGAAACGACCAAAGATATGGCAACTCACTTCTATTTCACTCATCTACCCAAAGGTACTTTTGTGTTTGAATACCCAGTGCGCGTCGTGCATAAAGGTGATTTTTCAAGTGGCGTCACCACTATCGAGTGCGCTTATGCACCAGAATACAGCAGTCATAGTGAGGGCACTCGGCTCTTAGTCCATTAAATATACGATACAGGCAGATCACATTTAAGATGTGGTTTGCCTATACCATCCATGGTATCAATTATGCTTATTTATTGAGTGTTTTGGGCAACCAAAGATGATTAGATAGTTCTGTCACGGGTACGACAAAAATTATTCAACTACATTCTAATAAGTTTATATCTTTGCTCCATCGAACACATTAAATTTCAACATCATGAATGTAAGGTCTTTTCTTCCTTTTTTTGCAGCCTTGGTACTGTTTATTTCTTTTGGCCACAGCCAAGAATCATCAGATCATTATTGCAATAAGGCCCATAGTGCAAGAAATTTGTTCAATCCTTTGCTCAGGACCAATCCATTGACAGAAGGATATGACCTGAAATATTATAGGTTTGAATGGGAAATAGATCCTGCTGTGTATGCTATCAGCGGTACTGCTACGCCTTACTTCACTGTACTTTCTGATGGATTTAATCAAATAAATTTTGATTTTTCCAATAGCCTCATCATAGATAGCATCATGTATCGTGGCCAAAAGCTCAACTTTAGTCAACCATCCAATTATGCGTTATCTATTGATCTGCCTACAATTTTAGCCACTGGCAGTCTGGATAGTCTCTCCATCACCTATCACGGAGCGCCACCTTCGGGAGGATTTGGGTCTTTCATTCAGAGTACACATGGTGGTGAACCTGTGCTTTGGACATTATCTGAGCCATTTGGATCACAAGATTGGTGGCCATGCAAAAATGGATTGACCGATAAGCTCGATAGCATAGATGTCATCGTGACAACACCAGCAAGATATAGAGCCGCGAGCAATGGCTTGCTTATAGATGAAAAAACGCTTGCACATGATAAGAAAAGTTACCATTGGAAGCATAGATACGCCATTGCACCATATTTGGTTGCCATAGCAGTTACCAATTATAATGCCTATACTGACGATGTACATTTATCAGACGGTACTGTGATGCCCATGCTCAACTATGTCTATCCAGAGAGTGAATCTAATGCCCGTATAGGTACAGCCAAAAATGTAAAAGTATTAGAGTATTTTGATAGTTTGTTTGTTAGTTATCCATTCAAAAATGAAAAATACGGCCACGCACAGTTTGGTTGGGGCGGCGGTATGGAACACCAAACCATGAGTTTTGTGGTAGATTACAGCTTTGGACTATTGTCACACGAGTTGGCTCACCAGTGGTTTGGAGATTACGTCACTTGCGGCAGTTGGGAAGATATTTGGCTCAATGAGGGCTTTGCTACCTATCTCGAAGGTTTGAGTAGAGCAAGATTCCCCCAAGCAAATAACGATTTTAATATATGGTTGGCTGGCAAAATTGGTTCTGTAACATCGAGTGGTAGCGGCTCTGTCAAAGTAGATAATGTGACTAGTGTCAATAGAATATTTAATGGCAGGCTAACATACAATAAAGGGGCAATGTTGCTTCACATGCTTAGAGAAAGGATAGGAGACGATGCATTTTTTTCAGCTATCAGGATGTATCTAGGAGCAAGGGCATTCAACTATGCCACTACTGACCAGTTGATAACACATCTAGAAGCCGCATCAGGTCAAGATTTGACAGGATTTTTTAAAGCTTGGTACGAAGGCCAAGGATTTCCAACTTATGATGTTAGATGGCACCAAAATGGCAGCTTGTTGAGATTCAAAATCAATCAAACTACCTCGCATCCAAGTGTAGATTTCTTTGAAATGCCAATAAAAATCAAAGTCTCAGGTGAAGGCCAAACAATGACCTTTAAGTTGGATCATAGATACTCAGGCCAAGAATTTGAAGAGAATATGTCATTTAATGTAGAAAAAGTAGAGTTTGACCCACAACAAAAAATAACTTGCAAATACACCGTCACCCAAGATGTATTGATCAACAATAGCGAGCAAGATGCCACCAAGTTTGAAATATTTCCTAATCCAGTGCATGACCAGTTGACCATCATCAAGAACAATACTTTGCCTGTCGATTATCAAATTATTAATGTAAATGGCCTAATTTTAAAATCTGGAAATCTCCAAAATTTCACCAACTTTGTAGATGTTTCGACATTCTTAGCACTTGGTACCTATATGATCTCTGTAAAAGACCAAAATCAAAGTACGCATCAATAAGTTTGTGAAGGCGAAAGTAGAGTGATCGCAAAGCGTGACAAGTTTTTGATAATCGCAAAGGTTGACAAGTTATGAATGAGTTGAGCAAGCTGAATGATTTGAGTAAGCTAAGTGATTTGAGTAAGCTAAGTGATTTGAGCAAGCGGCTTTAATTCTTGAGTACCGAAGGTTAAGAATATTTGCGTTGCTTCAAATGCACGATTGTTTATTCTTAAGTGTGTTAGCAGCTTTGTCGATTTTAATTTTACCTTTTTTAGTTTAAATTTAATAGGTAAGGTATATAAAAATGGTACAAACTCACCATCAAATACAGCCGCTCTATCAAATTTAAGTTTTTTGGCTACTTCGGGAAGTAACCATCAAGTCCATGACTTAATGATCTTTTTATAACAAAATCAGATGTGCTGCCATCGGGATTAATCATAAATTGCACCATTGTAGTACCTTCAATACGGTTGCCCTTTTAAAGCTGGATATTCCAAGTGACAATATAGATACGATAACAAATTGCTATTGGAACAATGGCCTTCTGATCTTGGATTTAGCCCCTTCTCAGGGCAAGATGAACAATCATAGCAAGGCATAATATCAGGCAAAGGATTGAGCAATTCTCTGGTGTATATTTCGAGTCTTTTACTTTGCCATATAAACCACTCACCATTTCTTGTGACCATGATGCTATCAGTGGCTACCCTATTCACTTTTTCCAATACTGGCTCGTGGATGATCTACCCATCTCATTCATGATACCAAACTTACCTTCTGTCTTAAAGAAATAGAATAGATGGCTTGTCGTTTGAAAAACCGAATCATAAACCAATGGTGTCAATTTTATCCCCTCATCAGTTAATAGACCATATTTACTGCCATCTGAGTAAATAATCAGTTTATTTTCTTTGTAATTTTTGAAACAAATGGTAGTGTTTGATTAAATATTTTTTGACCAGCGAGATCATATAGGATAATGCCTTGCATAGTATGTCTCTTGATCACCTTGCCAATGTACTCCAACCTTCCTTCATCAAAATCAATGATGACCTGGCCTGTGGTATCAATAGCGCCATTGACTTCGCCCTTGAATCTATGTCGCTGCGATACTATCATAGTATGATGGACTACTTCGCTGCATTTGGTATATTTGGGCTGGATGATGTATTCCGTACTACCCTCTTTGCAATAGCCACAGTTGCCATATTTATCCTCTTTTACCACAAGCTGTGCTTGTAGATGGGCGACGAAGATGATGGAGATGATGGAGAGATAGATGGAGTGCATGGATGATGAATTTGAAAATCTGTTAATTGTTACAATGTTTTCCTTTTAAATCAAAACCAAAATAAAGTCCACATTGTACATTATTTTGTATAAAATCAAATGTATTCCTTGTATAATTATGTGACGTCACACCATTTTCATCTATTGGCATACGATATTCGTAATACAAGCTATTAGTATTTCTTATGGATTTGACATAATGGATGCCAAAATTGAGACTAGTTTTGTTTACAAATTGTTTTTTGACACTACAGCCCAATCTGTATCCATAATTGAGATAAAATTTATCTTGAATAACATTGCTGGATTGCAATTTGTAGGAATAGCCCAAATAAATGTAATCTCCATTCTCAATATCAATCTTACTAGTAAAGTGATTAAAATAAGGTCCTCCTTCCACAAAAGCTGACCATGAACCATTTTCATACGCTTGATAACTTACTAATATGGGAAACGCAATTTGACCATTTGATACACCAACATTATGTGGGAAATCCACAGTAACATTATTCAATTCTACACTTGATTTCAATAATAATTTTGACTTGATCTTTGCATCAACATGAAAAGTGATACCGTACAATGGGCTAGTTGATACATTGTTATAATTTGATGAGAAACCAAGTACTTCTAATTTACCTCCAATGCCAAAATTGATTTTTTCTTGGCCATGTAGTGACCATTTAAAAGTTATCAATAAAACGCAACTGATAATACTAATTTTAAACTCTAACATTTCTCTCATTTTAAAATTTCATACCAATACCAAAATTATTAGAAAATATATCTCTTTGAGTGCAATACCCATACCCTCTACTATCACCTGTAAGAATATGTTCAGCACTTAAAGGTGGGCAATTTTCAATCACGTAACCGCATGGAAATCTATTGCAAATCGTCAAATCATACACAATATCTTTATATACCAATACTACCCCGCAAATACTGTAATCATCATCTCTTTTTAAGTTATCTGTCATAAGTAAGTTGATTGCCTTCCATCTCCTAGTTGACTCGGAAATATTTCGATAAGTAAGGTCAACTAATGGGAGCATAAAGGTCGCACCGTTAAATGAGTATTGTGATAATTTGATGGACACATCAAGGTTGTCCTTAAAAAGATTGACTGTACTTTCAGGTACAGCTATCCTACATAATTCAAATGTATTGCCCTGCTTTTTAAAATAGTGATAGGAGAAGAGATATGACTCTACAAACAAACCTGCTATCTGGAACAAAAAAAAGTATTTGCTTACATCAAAACCAGTCAATACTACATTTTTTTTCAAAGGCTGATCAGGTACGCAATCGCGAGGACACAAGGACAATTCTCTTAAACAAGGCTCTTTGTCGTATAAGAAGGTCCCTTTATAGCTGCACTGGTCAAACCAAATATCAAAACAAGTTCTCAAATTTAAGTAAATAATATTGGGTGCGAAGGCATCCTTAACACCAGACTTTAGGATATCTGGTAAAATATTTGCCTTGCATAGCTTAATTTGAGGCATAAATTCTTCTAAGGTAATATTCTTTTCGTTGGACATATTATTCACATTGAGCAATATATGATCCGATGCATACTTGACCATAAGGTAAAAGTACTTGATATTTTCGTAAGGTTTTGATTCAAAATCTTCGATCAACTCATGGTATCCATTGTAATAATAGAAAACATAATGTAGATTCCATTGTCCAATTTTGATTCTTGTAGGTGTTTCCTCCAACAAAAGGTATCACATTGTCTGTATCCCAATCGTATTGATGAAAAACATCGGGTAGTTTGATCGCTACCATCGGATCTTCTTTTTCAACACGATCCAAGAGTGTCTCACCAAAGAGTTCCTTGACTTCTGCATCTTCATATTGTTTGATTAATTGTAAAACGGTTTTCCAGATGGCAACACATCATCCTTAATCAATGCAAATAATAGCTCTTGAAAAATTTGCTTATCTGGCATAATGCTCTTTTGTTTATGTAGTCTCGCAACTCTTGTTCTTTAAGTGCTGATGCAATGGTCTTTCCAAAAGCAAGCCTTATTTTATATAAGTCTCTATTTTGTGCAGGAACATCATCTGTCCAACCCACAATATTTTTTGTAACAGGTATTTCATCTTTAGAGCAAGAAAGATTGGTCACCATCAAAAACAAAAATAAATATCTCATCATAGTATCAATTATGGATTTACAAATTTTCTATACTCATGTTATTTTATCCAACAAATATACATGTTGTTAAGATATAAAAATCTAATCTTGAAAAAATCCAAAAAAAAAGGGTACCTCTCAAGATACCCTTTTCTCTATCATGCTAATGACTATCTTATCAATCCACAATCTTGATAAATGATTTATTCATCACTAATCCGTCAGATAAGATGGTCAAGGTGTATTTTCCTGATCTCAGGTGATCTGTAGTCAATTGGTCAGTGGATGCATCAATTGTGCCCTGTTGTATGATCTCGCCTTGACCGTTCAAGATATAATACTGAGCCTCATGGATGCCATCTGGCAGTTTGACTTTTATATTAGATATCACAGGATTCGGATACAATATTAGGTCTGTTTCAGGCACCTTGATCTCACTGATGCCATTGACCCTGAAATATCCGAAATCAAAATTTTCTGTTGTCGTCTCCGCTGCAAGGGTGATCAATCTTGAAGTGCCTTTGCCATACTGATTGGTAAACTCGCTATCTCTATCCTGATTAGCGCCAGTATATTTGACATAATCCAAATCTGGAAATTCAGGCAAGAGACAATAATAAGCACCTGGGTCCAAATTTTTGAAAGTAAATTGGCCAGCATCATTGGTCTTGAGCGATTTGATAAATATCTTATTTTTGTTGAATAAAAATATCACCACATCTTTCATGCGCTCTTCAGCATCGTCTTTGAGACCATTTTTATTGGTGTCTAACCATACTACACCCTTGAGAATAGCAGTGGGTTTGTAGTAGATACCTGCATCGATGTATTTCACATGGTAAGGATCATCGAGCATGACCATATCTGATGTACCATTTTCGTCCACATCTGAGTCCATATTTGGATTGCCCGAGGCATTTTTCTCTGTAAAAATATAGCCATTCGGCGTAGCCACTTGCACATAGTGCATACCCACCTGTGCAGTTGAGACACAGTACATACCTGCGTGATTGGTAATGAATGTTTTCAAAACTTGCTGACTCGTGTTCAACAACTCTACAGAAATATTTTGTTGAAGCGCTTCATCCTCGGTGCGAATACCATCATGGTTGACATCATCCCAAACAGTACCCATGATCAGCCTTTGATTGGTGACAAAGATACCTGCATCCACATCCAAGAATGTACTGCCATGCGCCAAAGCTATCAATGGCGTAGTACCCGTGGCATCGACATCGCTATCGGTCATGACATTGCCCGAATTGAATTGTGAAGTAAATTCAAACCCATCAGGTATAGTAAACTGAAGATAATACAATCTTTGTCTTAGTCCAGTAAGAAACGAATACATGCCTTGTGCATTAGTGGTCGTGGTGGCCAACAGTGACCCGGATTGAGTAAACAATCTGACAGTTACGTTGGCAACTCCTGGTTCTCCAGTATCTTGAGCACCGTTTTTATTGAGGTCATTCCACACAAAATCGCCAATGGTAGCAGGTAGATATGCTCCTGCGTCAATATTGGTAATAGTTTCGCCAATGCCCACTGCAAAGACATCTGTTGTATTCACACCATTCAATCCAGTAATATCGCTATCGGTTGCACTATCGCCCGAAGCGTTGGCTTGCGAAACGATATAATTGGATGGCAATAGGTATTTTATGTAATAAGACCCTGGACGAACGTTGGGCAAATTGTAATAACCGATGAAATCATCAGATGTGCGCACGAAAGTCTTAGTCTCCCCTACTTTGATACCAGCTACGGTGTACAACTCTACGGTGATGTTTTCTATGCCTGGCTCATTAGCTTGTTGGATTCCGTTGCCATTGAGATCAAGCCAAACAGCATCCCCTACATTTCCTGCTTTGACATAGCCACCATCCATGTTGTCATAAGTGCCTGCTACTGAAAAGTCAATCAAAGATGTAATGCCAGTATCTGCATTGGGTTTACTATTTTTTGTTGGGTCGGTATTATTGTTGAAGGCATTGAGATAGCCCGTAGGCTTTTCAAATTGAAGCCTATATTTACCTACAGGCACATCTACCAATGTATAGATTCCCGCTGCATTGCTTCGCGTACTGTCCTGAACCTGACCACTTTCATTGATCAATCTGATAAGGATATTACTTAAACCTGGCTCACCGACAGTTTGCAATCCATCATTATTGAGATCATCCCACACAAAATCGCCAATGGTCACTTTGGAAGCATATCCGATGTCAATATTCCTTAAAGTGTCTCCTGGGAAAACAGATAGAATATGTGTCGTACCTATTCCAAAATCATTGGAGATATCGCTGTCATTAGGTACTGATATACCGCTATATTTGACAAAAACTTTATCTGTCATGATGGCGGATTGGATATAATAATCGCCAAATGGAATGTCTTCAAATTGATAACTACCATTTGCTGCTGAAGTAGTGGTAGCGACAAGGGCACCAGCCAATTCGTGCAATTCTATATTGACGCCAGCGATCACACCTTCGGTAGTATCTTTCACCTTATTGTTATTGGCATCTTGCCAAACCCTTCCTTCGATATTGCCAGCAATGGGCGTTAATAAGTAATAGCCAGCGTCCACATCATTGTTATGTGTGGCTGGAGCCAATTGAATGACATCAGTAAACCCAGCTACATCTACTACATCAGAATTAGCATCTGAAGGAGAAGCTATGTATGGTGAAAATGCAAAATTGTCAACCAAACCAAATTTGACTTTATAAGATCCATAAGCAACTTTCCTAAATTGATAATATCCACCAGTAGTACCTCCAGGCACAAGTCCTGTGATTGTAGAATCTATCAAAGTACCATCGGTAGTGGTAAGATATACTTTGAAGCCATTGATACCTGGTTCGTCTGTATTTTGAATGCCATCTTTGTTTTTATCATGCCAAACGTGGTCTCCGATAGAAGAATAAGATGTATATCCTGCATTGATGCCCTCCAAATCACTGCCACCCAATAGATCAAGGATATTGGTTTTGCCTATTAATTTACCAGTCACATCATTATCAATCAATGGGTTGTTGCCACTTTGATGCAAAGTAAACAAGCTACCAGCTATTACTTGGAAAGCAACGATATATTGCCCAGCAGATTGATTATCAAAAGAATACCTTCCTTGAGTATCTGTTGTGGTGGTACTCAATGTGTCTCCACTTGTATTGAGTAAATAAACCAATTTTCCAATTTTGAGCGGCTCATTGCTTGCAAAAACACCATCGCCATTGTCATCAGACCATGCAAAACCAGACATACTTCCAATGCCAGCTGTTAAACCTAAATCGACAGATAAATTATTAGTATTGGAATTGATGATGATAGAAGTTGATGTAAGGAAGCCACCGATCGATTCAAAATCTGAATTCCGGTCTTGGTCCAGATTATTTTTTATGGTTGCGACCAAGGCCAATGGTATCTCTGCCCTTATCGTGTATATGCCTGGTGAAATATTACTAAATGAATAAGCACCTTGAGCATCGCTGTATGTGTTTGAAATAATTGAACCTTGTACATTGATCAAATTCATACCAATGCCTTCAATACCTGGCTCATTGCTATCTTGCAAGCCATTTTTATTTAAATCATTCCATACAAAATCGCCTATGGTAGAAGGTCGGTACATGCCTGCATCCACCGTTGATGACCTTATCTGTTGCAGAAATAATGATGCTTTGAGTTACCCCAGAATTAGGATCAGCATCAGAGTCTAGGTCATCAGATGTATTGTTTGCTAATGTAAATTTATAGCCTGAAGGCAGATTGAACATGACTTCGTAAGTACCAGCCTCTAAGTTGTCAAAAATGTACTTTCAGCATTATCGGTAGTAGTAGAAAGATCGACTGATACGCCAAGGTCAGTATTTCCTATCAAATTTACGGTGACTCCACCGATCTCTTCATAGTTCAGATGGATTTTGTACGCCATTACCATTGATATCTTCCCATACAAAATCACCAATAGATGCATTGGCAGTAATAGCAAACCCTGCATCTAAATCGGTACGTTGCTCACCATTTACGAAAGTTACATTTCTGATATAGCCATCAGCATCTACATCACTATCTATGGTAGCATCACTTCCTGCCATTTTTGTAGTAGCATGGTAGCCGGTTGGTGCATAAAACTTGATGTCGTAACCTAAGGCTCTAATTGATCAAAACTATAATTTCCTAAAGCATTAGTCACTGTTGCAAGTTGCAATGGGTTGCTAGTATTGATCATGAAGTGACTTCAACATTGACACCTGCCCTTTTGATTCATTATTGTCTTGCAAGCCATTCTTATTCAAATCATTCAAAGCAAAAATCGCCTATGGTAGCAGGTCGGTACATGCCTGCGTCCATATTGATCACTTGATCGAGTAGAAGAAATGATGATCTTTGAGTAACTACTGTGTTGGCATCGGCATCTGAATCTAGGTCATCAGATGTATTGTTTGCTAATGTAAATTTATAGCCTGAAGGCAGATTGAACATGACTTCGTAAGTACCTGCTTCTAAGTTGTCAAAAATGTACTTTCCAGCATTATCAGTAGTAGTAGAAAGATCAACTGGAACACCAAGGTCAGTATTTCCTATCAAATTGACGGTGACTCCACCGATACCTGGTTCAGATGGATTTTGTACGCCATTACCATTGATATCTTCCCATACAAAATCACCTATTGATGCATTGGCAGTAATAGCAAACCCTGCATCCAAATCGGTGCGCTGCTCACCACTTACGAAAGTTACATTTCTGATATAGCCATCAGCATCTACATCACTATCTAAAGTTGCATCACTTCCTGCCATTTTTACTGTAGCATGGTAGCCAGTTGGTGCATAAAACTTGATGTCGTAACTACCTGGTTTGAGTTGGTCAAAATAGTAATATCCAGCTGCATCAGTCAATGTGTCCAACTGCAATGGTGTACTGTTATTGATCATAGTGATTTCAACTTTGACACCATCCAGTCCAGGTTCGTTATTGTCTTGCAAGCCATTGCTATTCAAATCATTCCAAACAAGATTACCAACATGAGCCCTTCTAAAAAATGGGGCATCCATATTGGTCACTTCTTGTCCGCTTTTGATATCCACTACATTGACAAATGCTTGTGTAAATTCATATCCACTTGGGGATGAAAAATATACATAGTATGTCCCCGGTTTTAGATTGTCAAATTTATACCTACCATTGCTATCAGTCCATGTATCAGTATCAATAATGTTACTAAATATATCTACACCACCTAATCTGATATGCACATCAGCCAAACCTGGCTCACCTGCTTCTTGAATGCCATTGCAATTCATGTCTTCCCAAGCGAAATCTCCAATACTTCCCAATCGGATCAAACCAAAATCTATGCTCAAATCACCAGAAGTTGCTGTAAAAGTGACGGAATTTTGAGTTTCTGAAAGATTGGAATCAAGATCTCTATCTGCACCAGCCATGACCAATGTTGGTGTATGATCAGCAGGAATATTTATGCTAATCGTATAATCTCCTGGATATAAATTAGTAAATCTATAAAGACCATTTGCATCGGTAGTCGTAGAAGCTTGGATGTTATTGCCATCAAAAGTGATACCATTCAATGTGAGTGACACGCCGGCAATACCTGGCTCTCCAGCATCCTGAATACCATTGACATTGAGGTCTTCCCACACAAAATCGCCAATTTCCATCGCCTGCACTACTCCAAAGTCATTATCTAATTTGCTTTGACCAGATGATAATGTGACATTTGTTATGGCACCATTGATGGCGTCAGAATTCAAGCTATTGTCTAAATTTGGATCGTAAATAGTATAATTATATCCAACAGGTATAGACATAGTAATGGTATATGTACCAGGAATCAAATTTAAAAAAGCATATTTCCCATTGGCATCTGTTGTCGTAGATTGGTTCACTGCATTGCCCAAACCATCTTGTCCACTTAATGTCAATGCCACATCTTGAAGGCCAAGCTCAGATGCATCTTGGAGACCATTGACATTGGCATCTACCCACACAAAATCTCCAAGACTTGCTCCTTGATATAATCCTGCATCCAAGTTTTGGATATTTATACCACTGGTAAGTTGGATATTTGAAATGACGCCTTGCAAGGCATCTGAGTCAAGATCAGTATTTCCAATATGATAGCCTGTCCAATAGTATGTAGATGGAGCTGTCATACTGATCTGATATGATCCTGGTGGCAACAAATCAAAGTTATAGCGACCATTTGAATCCGTGACTGTAGTTTTTTGAATGCTTTGACCGCTTCCAGATGTGCCGCTCAATACCACATTGACTCCTTCCAATCCTGGCTCACCAGCATCTTGCATTCCATTGGCATTCAAATCTACCCATACAAAATCTCCCAAATTTGATGGCAAAAATAAGCCTGCATCTATATCTTTTCTATGGTCGTCGCTTACCAATTGAATACTATTGGTCGATCCATTGATAAAATCTGAATCTACATCAGTATTGCCATGATTTGCAGCAGTAAACTCATATTCTGCAAACTTTGAAATAGATAAGCTATAATTTTACGGCAATAAATCGGTAAATATGTATTGACCAGATGCATCACCAACAGTAGATTTTTACCACTTGTTGATTAAAAACATCAGTTCCGTTTAAGTTCACTTCTATATTTGCAATGCCCTGTTCCTGAATATCTTGGATACCATTACCATTCGTATCTTCCCACACAAAATCACCAATGGATGAATGCGTCACCAAACCTGCGTCATACGTATTGAGATTTTGTCCACTTACCAATACAATATTTGTGATCACTCCATTTTGATCTGCATCAGAATCCAAGTCATTGGCACCAGCATGATTCAATGTAAATACAAAACCATTTGATGCTTTGATTTTGATTTCATAAGTACCTGGCATCAAAGGAGAAAATTGATATTTTCCATCCATATCTGTAAAAGTGGTCAGAGCTATTTGCTGTCCAGTATTGGTTGTACCTGTAAGACTTACCTCTACATCTTTCATACCTGCCTCATTACTATCTTGTATGCCATTGGCATTTTGGTCATGCCAAATATAATCTCCTATGCTTGCTTGCCTGATCAATCCACCATCAATATTGAGATCACTGACACCACTTTGGACACTAACTGTAGCTTGTAGGTTGGCATCAAAATCCGAATCGATATCATCGTTTCCTAGATTAGCTTGGGTAAGCGTATATCCATTCGGCAATGTCATTTGAATGGTATAATGTCCTGGTTTTAAATTTGAAAATTTGTAATTTCCAGTGGCATCTGTAGTAGTTTGTTGATGTTGGATACTGCCGTCACCAGCTTGTCCATTGAGCGTTAGGTTGATTTGATCAAGGCCTGATTCACCATTGTCATTGAGGCCATTACCATTGGTATCTTCCCATATTAAGTTGCCAATTTCAGAAGGTTTATATAGCCCAAAATCTATTCTTGAAATGTTGTCTCCACTAGTCATCAAAATGCCCGTTACTTCTCCATTTACACCATCGGCATCGATTTGATCATTGCCCAAGTCTGAAGTAGTAAACAAATATCCTTGGCTTAAAGTAGCTTTTACTGAATATGTACCCGGTAACAGATTCTCAAAAATATATTGACCATCAGTGAAAGAAAAAGTTGTCTTGGATACTGGATGACCCAAATAAGTAGTACCATTTAAAGTGACTTGAATGCCTGCAATACCAGGCTCATTCGCATCTTGCAATCCATTGCCGTTAAGGTCATGCCATACAAAATCACCAATACGGCCAGTTTTCACCAAGCCTGCATCGAGGGTAGCATTGTTGTCTCCACTCAACACTTGAAACGACCCAATGATACCATTGACGACATCGCTATCCGTCTGATCGTCTCCAACGTTGGCCAAGGTGAAACTATGTTGTGCTGGATTTGCTGGTTATAATATCTACTTGTAGCATTAGACTATCAAATCTATAGTGTTATATCGGTCAAAGTTGATTTTACTTCATGTATCCCAACTGCCCCGCTGTTGTTATTGCGTCAAGCGAATATTTTCTAATCATAGTTCACACCACTCTGGTAGATACCATCTGCATTCAAGTCGTATGACAAGATGCTTGCCAGCCCAATTGATACATTCCTGCATCATAGGTTTGGTTACTGTCCGCAGGATGATGCGATATGATCGATTTTGTGACTACGCATATATCGGCATCATCTGCCACAACAATAGACGTAGTAAAATGATAGCCTATTGGCAGAAGTAAAATTTATATTGCTTTATCGACCAATGGAAATAAACCAGAAAATTGATAAATGCCATGGTCTCGGTACTAGTGTGTTGAGACTCACAGACATCCATTACCTGACGTACTGTGAGCAGGAAACGTAATCAGCATTTAGCAAGGCAATTTTTCTGTAACATCTTGCTGACCATTACCACCATTTGGGCTCTTCCATACTCTATCATAATGGTACCTGATTTGAAAAATCCTGCATCAAGATTGGAATAAGTGCCAGATTGTACTAAGCTTTTAATGAACATTGCTTTTCTGAGCATCTATTTTCAGTTGAGTTGGTCAGAAGAGAGATTTTGAGTCCGTGGCCTCCATTCAGGAATAATTTGAAACCTCAAATAATAGCTATTAGCAGAGTATAATGGTAAATTGATAGGAACCATTGCTCGCTGGTATTGAGTCTTTTAAAAATACTTCCATCATTAGGTGCAACTGCACTGTGGCATCAGCCAATCCTTGCTCCAGAAGCATCTTACCATCCATTGAAATTTTTGGTCAATCAAACAAAATCATGTCACCAAAGGCATTATGTCAAAATCAATGCTATAAATCTTCTCCCTATGCCAAGTTGATATGAAAATCTGAGATGTAGTCCATTTGATGAGGTAAAATCACTATTAGTGGGATCGGTAATTGTATGTCACCATTAACTTTGTCCGCCATGGTCAGGGCTTTGATATAGTATTTACCTTCTTTAAGTTTGGTGAAAGCATGAGATTTCCAGCAGCATCTGCTGCTTTATCAACTGGGCTTGTAGCTTCGAATATAAAACAACGTAACGATGGCAGCACACCTTCATGCTTTCTGGATCTCTCAATTGATTATTGTTGAAATCTTGCCAAAACTTCCCTTCAAATAGAGGAAGATTCCTTTCCAAATCTTGATAAAGAACAAATAATATCTCTACAAAGTCACCATCATAATCATACACATCTACACACATTGTACATACCAAAGGCGGCTCCATTTATCTGAGATGCGATGGTCTGATAATATGGCGATGCGGAAACCATGTTGAACCAACATGGGTATGCCATATGTACAGAACCATGTGCTCATACTTATCTATATAGAATATCGAAACACTTATCATCACAAAGCGATAAGCTGGCGTACCAATCACGATCACTTTTATTTCGTCTGGCAAGCTAGCAATTCTGCATCATTTATGATGCTTCGTTTAGTTGATATCCAAAGTTGCCATCATTGATGTCGAAAGCCTTCCATGTAGTACCCAAAAGTAGTCGCAGACATCCGCCCCATCCCCCTTATTGATCTATTACCATCTCGGTCGGTCTTCCATGCTTTCTGACCTTTTGCAGTGTTTTTCGATTCTCTCAGACAGCAGCAGGTTGTGATAGCACCATGATTTTGGATTTGACGGTTTCAGACATTTTACATACATCCACTAATAAGGAGACTTGCGAGCGCTACGACTGGAATGGTAACACCTACACGCAATCTGGCCAATACACCTTCCAAACCACAAGCACCAATGGTTGTGACCGCATCGTCAAGCTCGATCTCACCATCCATCCAAAGCAAAGTACATCGCTCTCGCAAAAGGCTTGCGATACCTACACTTATCAAGGCACAACCTATGACCAATCAGGTCAATACACCTTCCAAGCCCAAACCATCCACGGTTGCGATAGCATCATTACGCTCGATCTGAGCATACATCCGAGCTACGACATCAGATCGACGGTTGCAGCCTGTGATACCTACACTTGGCAAGGTACGACTTATGATCAAAGTGGTGTTTACACTTTCACTACCAAAACATTAGCTGGCTGCGACAGTCTCCAAACCTTAGATTTGATCATTAATCGCAAGTCATCATCTACTGAAGAGCACGAAGCATGTACCGTCTTTGTGTGGAATGGAGAAGAATATACTTCTTCTGGCGCTTACACTTACCTCACCAAAAACAAAGCAGGCTGCGATAGCTTGGCCACCTTGTCCTTGGATATTTATCCATCATTTCATCGTGGAGATACCATCATCACCGACCAAGATTACATCTGGCCCATCGACGGACAGACCTACACACAATCGGGACAATACATCGCCACTTTCAGCACAGAAGCTGGTTGCGATAGCATCTATACGCTCTTGCTTCGCATCGTCAAGGAGACCAATCTATGGTTCCCTACGATCTTCAATCCATCAGGCACTCAAAACACCCTATTTTACGGCAGCAGCAATAGGTCAGGTCTCATCTTGAGCCAATTTAGGGTCTATGACCGATGGGGCAGCCTCGTTTTCGATAAGAGCCTTGCCCGAGTCAATGAGCCATTAGATGGTTGGGATGGAAGATTCCAAAATCAATACTGTGTGCCTGGCGTCTATGTTTGGGTCGCACAATTATTGCACGAAGACGGCAGCAGTGAGACGAGATATGGAGATGTGACGCTGGTGAGATAGTGATTAGAGATAAATCATCCACCATAAAGAAAAAATGAAGATTAATTTTTGAAAAAAAGTAAAAAATATCTTGCATCATAAAAAATACTTTATTATATTTGTATCTGATATGATTATCTAATACTAAATATTAGCTGGATGATGATGCGCAATACAATACAATACAATACAATACAATAGATGTAACTATTTAATCAATCATATTGACGATATACCGCCTTAGGAAGTAGGAAATGAATGCTTCACCCGTTAAACTTCGTTTTTTTAACTTTTTAATAAAAATATATCGCAATGAAAATCATATTTATCATGACTGCACTTTGTAGTTTATTTTACCTTACTACTCATGCTCAAGATGGAGCGAAATCTGACTTCCAAGTCAGAATGAATCAACACATAGCACTCAAGATATCTGACCCAGCCTTTATGGCCACAGCCAAAGAAATTTACGGACACACTTGTGAAAAACACCATACCGTCACTGAAGAAGAAATCAAGGCCAGGGCTGCCGAAGCCGAAAAACACCGCTTTATCCAAGCCAATATGGACGAGTATATGCGGCTGTATTTTCCAGCACAAGTATCATCGCGCTCCATCACAGCAGATACCTTCATCTGCGACAATGGTGGCTTTGAAAATGACTTTTTGTATCTAAAAGGTTATGTATCTACATATACCAATGGTAGCAATACGTGTACACCCAATGTACCAGGATGGACACCAGTTGTAATGCCAGTCACCAATAGATTGGAGATAATGGCACCAGGGCTTGATCCATTAGTAGGCATACAAAAAGTGAAGTTTGGAAATAAATCGTTAAGGATAAATAATAGATACGGTCATAATAATGCTTGTCAAGGAAGTGGTGGTATAGATCGTGTGACAAAACGATTCAAAGTAACAGCTGAAAATAGGAGATTTACTGTTTGGTATGCTGTTGCATTAGAAAGTCCATCCATACATCCAACTCAACAGCCTTATTTAAGTATCAAATGTGACAAAGCTCCTGCTGATGATTTGTGTTTCGATGCAGAATTTTTGAAATGCGCAAAAAACTATAGCGATCCAATTTGTACATATGATAAAATTGATGTTGTAGATTGGGCTTGCCATAGATTCAATATTCCTGCATCAGAAATTGGTAATATAGCTACCATTGAAATGGTTGTAGGTGATTGTGCACAAATTGAACATTTTGGTTACGCCTATATTGATGGCTTTTGCGAAGAGTGTACTGGGAGTAGTTTAGGAAGTATTCATTTGAATGGTTCAGAATTAGACCCGAATTTAGGTGGAATTCAATATTATTCTTGTGATGGACAAACAGCAAGAGTGTGTGGATCTTATACACTGCCAACATTGTGTGGCGGATGGAGTATCAACAACATAACAGTACCAGGTTATTCCATCCAAAATTTGGTTATTGACCAAGTTAATCAAACCTTTTGTTTTGATTTCCCATTGTCAAATTTTGGCAGTAATACATGTTTGGAGATCAATGCATCTATTACATTCAATTCCAGCTTAGGCATGAATTTACCAGCGCAAACTTCAAATTTTATCAAGATTTGTAAAAATTTATATAAATCTTATGGATACTCATTTTCTGTGGGTGCATGTCATGATAATCTATCATCGAGTTTGTTAAGTGATGATTACTATTATGTCACAGTGACCATTAATGATGCAAATAATAATGGATGGTCTATTCAACGTCAATTGAGCGATCCATATCCTGGAGAGTCAGGTCATTACACTATCACATCTGGATCAGGCGATGATGTTGTTATATTAGGGCCATTCTTGATCCAAGAAGGATGCTGGGATATCATTGTATCATTGCCAAATTGCACCTACACTGATAAGATTTGCCCACCTAATTATTGTTCGGGTTGTACTGCTTTTGCAGGGTTAGAAATTAGCAATGTAACGTGTATTCCATCTACTACGGTTGGTGTTCCAGATACTTGGACTTTTGATATTTTTGTACCTGGGACAGGGACATATACTATCAATGGTGTGGCAAAATCAAAGGGTGCTACATATACTATCAACGGAGGAAATATAAACCAAAGTTGTTTTAATGTTACTTTAGCATCTGGAATTTGTGAAAGTACATTGATCATATGCCCTCCAGTGCCTTGTTCTGTAAGTAATTGCGATATCGAAGTCTATCCTGGCAAAATCACTTGCAGTAAAGATGGATACATTATTACACTTAATACAATCAATACTAATCTTTGTTATGATGTCATAGGTGATAGTAATCCAGCAGTCAATGTACCTGCAAATGGGGACATCGGGCCATTTACAGGTAGTGTACAGGTAATTATTTCTGTTTGTAACAATCCTGACTGTTACAAGATGTTGTATCTACCAAAACCAAATTGTAATGATCCTAATTTAGAATTGAGTCAAGGAAGGACAAAAGCACCAATTAATCAATTGAATCTTAGGATTGTGCCGAATCCTTTCACTAATAATCAAATTACCATTAAATCTGATCTCAAAGTCGAACAGGATGTTGAATTTTTAATTTACAATAATGCAGGCCAATTGATCCAATACGGACAATATATTGGACAAGAACAGACTATACCATTTGATCAGCCAAGTGGCATGTATATCATTAAATTCAAAAATGAAATTGGGCATGAACAATATTGCAAATTTGTAAAAATGTAATTTTGTTTCCTAACAATTAATCATTTATATAAAAATGTTGGAGTACCAAAAAAATTGGTACTCCATTTTTGAATTTTCAGCCCAATATTAGTCATGATTTATAATAAATGTATAATTGCAATTTGCATATTTTCAAATGTTTTGGTTTTTGTAAAAGCACAAAATTTATCATGTAATCTTGATACGACTCAATGCTATTTTTATAAAAAGTTTGATTCTGATTTTGAAGTCCAGATGGAGAAAAAAAATATTGGAAAGCAAGTAGTAGCACAACAACAGACTCCTTTAATAATGGATTTAAATAATGATTGTATTCCTGAGATTATTACTGCGGGCTTTAATAACTTTTCTAATAACTGGCTAGCATCAAGTGAAATTATAGCTTTTGACAATAACGCTCAAAATACGTTATATACAATTAGCACGTATTATTTTTTTACTTATACTAATAGTTTTGTCTTTATTAAACACAATAATGAATTTGAAATCATTTTAGCCGTAGCGGATATTAATATAAATCCATTTAATGTTAGGGGAAAATTAGTTTGCTACAATTCAGACAATACAATAAAATGGATATCAGACCAAAAATATAGCGGCCAAATTGGCCAAAGTGGCTCATTGTCATTGGCTGATTTCAACAGAGATGGAATATCAGAAATATTCATACATAATAATATCTTTAACACTGAAACAGGCATTTTATTAGCAAGTGGAGGGAATAATGGGATGGGGGGAACCGGTCTTTCAACTGTCTCAATTGCGGCTAATTTAGATGATGATCCAAATGACTTGGAATTGGCAGCCGGCTATACAGTTTATAAAATTAAATTGAACAATTTGAATGGAGTAGTAGGCAACACTATTATACCAAACAATGTCTTAATCAATGGACTAGGGAGAGATGGATTAACTACTGTTTCTGATATAAACAGCGATCAGAAATTGGATATAATTGTAATTACAGCGCAAAGTTTTTATTCTGGGATTTATATTTATACCTATCAAAATAGTACCTATGAGATTATTGCAAAGATTGATTGGCCAACCTACTTACAATTTGGGGTTTTATCAATTGGAAATTTGACTCAAATAGGAAAATTAGATATACTTTTAACCACAAATAATGCTATAAAAAAATATTCTTATGATAATTCAATTTTGCTAAAAGAAGACTGGAGTTTAACTGTAAATGATGGTTCAGGTTTTAGCGGTTTATCAATGTTTGATTTTGATAATGATAGTATTCATGAGATTATATACAGAGATGAGGTAGAATTAAAAATAATTAATGCAAAAAATGACAACCCTAAAATTATTTTTAAAACAAATTGCGTATCACAAACTCATTTTGAATATCCCTTAATCGCCGATATAGATGGAACTGGCGAAACCAAAATATGTGTTACTTGTTCAGAGAACTTCAGTGATCAAAATGGAAAGCTCACCATCTTCGGCCCACCACCAGGACAACACTGGGCACCAGCGCGCAATATATGGCACCAATACGCCTACAATCCACTCTTCATCAACGATGATGGTACCGTACCGCAATACATGCACAATCCTGCCACCTACAAAAATGGCAAGTACAACAACTTTATGGTGCAAGAGTCGCTCATCGACGAAGATGGCAATTATCCCGTAGCAGCTGCCTCGCTCACTGGTCAAGTCACTTGTATCGACTACGATGTGGCGACTCAACAATATACTGCCACCTTTAGCATACACAATCGGAGCGATGCATCGGCGCAGGCATTAAGTGGCTTGCCTATCTCATTTTACAATGGCAACCCTGAGAGCGGCGGCTCGCGCATCGGTGTCTATCACACAAGTGCAGATATCATAGCTGGAGCGACCATTTCGCCTTTGACATATACCTTTAGCGCTGTAGATTTGACCAAGCTATACATGGTGGTCAACACCGACAAAAGCCCAATCATCTTGAGCGATACGTCTTACTATGGCATCGACGAGTGCGACTATACCGACAATGTTTTCATCGCACCAGCGCCAAAGATCATCAGCACAACCCAAGAGATCTGCCAAGGCGATAGTTACGCTTTTTATGGCAATGTGCTGACAGCAGCGGGTCAATACACGCATGAAATCAGCAATGCCCAAGCATGTGATAGCATCGTAGCCATCCTTGATTTGCGCGTGACAACGACAAAGACAGCACAACAAAACATCGCCACCTGTGAGCACTACGACTGGAATGGCAATACCTACACACAATCAGGCCAATATACCTACCATACCACGAGTTCCAACGGCTGTGACAGCATCGTGACACTTGATCTCACCATCCATGCCAAGCAAAATACATCGCTCACACAATCAGCCTGCGATACATTCACTTTGCAAGGAACTACCTACGACCAGTCAGGCCAATACACCTTCCAAGCCCAAACCATCCACGGTTGCGATAGCATCATTACGCTCGATCTCAGCATCCATCCGACTTACGACATCAGTTCGACGGTTGCCGCTTGCGAGACCTACACTTGGCAGGGCACGACCTATGATCAAAGTGGAAAATATACCTTCTCTACCAAGACATCAGCAGGTTGTGACAGCGTCATGATTTTGGATTTGACCATTTCAAAAGTATTACAAACCTCACAAAAACAAGCTGTATGTGATCGCTATGTATGGAATGGCTCTACCTACACCCAATCTGGCCAATACACCTATAAAACCACAAGCACCAATGGCTGTGACAGCATCGTGACGCTCGATCTCACCATACATCCAAGGCAAAGTACATCGCTCTCACAAAAGGCTTGCGGTACCTACACTTATCAAGGTAAGACCTACGATCAATCAGGTCAATATACCTTCCAGGCCCAAACCATCCACGGTTGTGATAGCATCATTACACTCGATCTCACCATCCATCCAAGCTACGACGTCAGATCGACGGTTGCAGCCTGTGATACCTACACTTGGCAAGGCACGACCTACGATCAAAGTGGTGTTTACACCTTTGCCGCTAAGACAGCAGCAGGTTGTGATAGCGTCATGATTTTGGATTTGACGGTTTCAGACATTTTACATACATCCACTAATAGGGAGACTTGCGATCGTTACACATGGAATGGCTCTACCTACACCCAATCAGGTCAATATACCTATAAAACCACAAGCACCAACGGTTGTGATAGCATCGTCACGCTCGATCTCACCATCCATGCCAAGCAAAGTACAGCACTCACTCAATCAGCCTGCGATACCTACACTTATCAAGGTAAGACCTACGATCGGTCGGGTCAATATACCTTCAAGGCCCAAACCATCCGCAGTTCGCCGAGCAACTCATTACACTCGATCTCACCATCCATCCAACACGACATCAGATCGGCAGTTTGCGGCCTGTGATACCTACACTTGGCAAGGTGACTTATGATCAAGTGGTGTTTACACTTTCACTACCAAAACATTAGCTGGCTGCGACGGTCTCAACCTTAGATTTGACCATTAATCGCAGGTCATCTTCAAACGAAGAGCAGAAGCATGTACCGTCTTTGTGGAATGGCTACGAATACAATTAAACCAATTTTTTCACCTATCTCACCAAAAATAAAGGCAATTTTGATAGCTTAGCCACCTTGTCCTTGGATATTTATCCATCATTTCTCGTGGAGATACCATCATCACCGACCAAGATTACATCTGGCCCATCGACGGACAGACCTACACACAATCAGGACAATACATCGCCACTTTCAGCAGAAGCTGGTTGCGTCGCATCTATACGCTCTTGCTTCGCATCGTCCGAGACCAATCTGTGGTTCCCTACGATCTTCAACCCATCAAGAACTCAAAATACATTGTTTTATGGCAGCTCCAACAGAACTGGTCTCATCTTGGTCGCTTAGAGTCTATGACCGATGGGCAGCCTCGTTTTCGATAAAACCTTGCCCGAGTCAATGAGCCATCAGATGGTGGGATGGAAGATTCCAAAATCAATACTGTGCCTTAGTGTCTATGTTTGGGTTGCACCATTATTGCTCGATGATGGTAGTATAGAGACGAGATATGGAGATGTGACGCTGGTTTGATAATGTTATACTGTAATTTCAATAGCTCCATAGGAGCGACATATCAATAATAACTCCATAGGAGCGACATATCAATAAGCTCCATAGGAGCGACATATCAATAGCACCAGAGGTGCGAAATATCAGTAGCACCGTAGGTGCGAAATATCAATAGCACCGTAGGTGCGAAATATCAATAGCACCGTAGGTGCGAAATATTGCTATACAAACAACATAATCAATGTCAAAACCAAACCAGCTAGGGTAAAATAAAGCCCTTTCTTAAAAACGCTGGTAGATGGTAAAAACATCCAAAACGATGACACAACAAAAAAGAAAAGCGAAATGCCAAAAAACACATTCAAAAACCAAAGAGGATCATTGGTCGTTGCTTTATGTAAGTGAGTCATTCTATCAACGAAAAAAGGGTATTCTTTTTTAATATATTTAGCTTCGCCAGTTTCACTATTGTAAGTGCCATCTTTGAAGTAGAAGATTCCATTTTCTTGTTTATCCACTTTCAAGTTTCTGATTTTCAATTTTTCCCCAATTTCTGCTGGCGAAAGGTGTGCTTCAATTTTCTGCTCTTTATTGAGTGTTTTCTTTAAGAAATCTGTATTTCTAAACACCATAATAATGCCACTCAAAGCATATACTGCCATAATTCCTGCCAAGAAGAACCCTAAATATCGATGAACAAGCCTAAAATAATAATTTGCCATATTTATTGATGATCAATGATTTTATAAAAGTGTGGCAAATGTACTGTTTTAATGTTGCAATAATCGCAAATAGTATTTCATTAAATTTTCAGCTGTAATTTGAGAAGTAAAATTTTTGGACACAAAATCAAATCCTGCATCTGCCAATTGGTCAAATTGTTGTGGATCGTGCATATTTATCATGGCATCAGCCAATTGTTGTGGGCTGTACGGATCAATGAGCAATGCGCCTGGACCGCTTGCTTCTGGCAGTGAAGAAATACCTGAAGTGATCACTGGTTTATGTCTAAAAAGGGACTCTATCAAGGGTATGCCAAAACCTTCGTAAATAGATGGAAATACCAAACAAAAGCACTCATCATATTTCTGCACCAAATCAGCATTGGACAATCCATTGATAAAAATAAAATCAGGCTCCAATCTATGGTATTGAATCATCTCCCTGACTTGCTTAGAGTAGTCATTGTCACCATGACCAATCACTAAAAATTTTTTTCTATATTTCTCTGGCAGCTTCGCGTAAGCTAATACACACTGCATCAATCCTTTACGCTCAATGATAGATCCTACATACAAGTAATAGTCTGCTTTGCTTCGGATACTTTTATTTGAAGTTGCTTGTTGAAATGCCTCACCACACGATTGATAGATGACTTCTATCTTATCAACTGAAATCCCATAAACATCGATCAAATCATCTTTAGTACTTTGGCTGATGGCTATGACGGCATCTGCTCGGTGTACTGAATTTTTATACTTCCAATGGTATAAATTTCGATCCCATGCCTTGAATTGATGAGGAAATTTCTCATAAATCAAATCATGAAAACTGACTACTTGTTTGGTATCATGGTGAATGCCATAAGGCAATTCGTGACTGAGACCATGATAAATATGGGGCTTTAACTCATTGATTTGTTGAGAGATACCAATGCTCCTCCAAAGTGGATTCCAACGTTCAGGTGTATGTATGGTAAAACTTGGATGATCCAAAAAATACTCAGTATCAGCATTTTTAACGATCCGCGGTGTAAAGAGATGGTACTGATGTTGGGGAAAATATGCTTGTAAGTTCTTGACCAAGGTCCTGCTGTAATTGCCCAATCCCGTGAAATTATTGAAGAGCCTTTTAGCATCAAAGGCAAGGACTAATGACTGTGAGTTGGTATCAGATTCTTGAATCATTGTTCCAAATTGGCTTTCATCGCCTCAGCCATTTTCTTCAAATGTTGCAATTTGCTAAGGAGTTGATTCTTTTCCTTTTTATCATGTTTTTCAGCATCCAACTCCTTTTTGGCACCTTCGATGGTGAAGCCCTTCTCTTTGACCAAATGATAGATATGC
The DNA here is from genome assembly GCA_046329385.1 of Saprospiraceae bacterium. GTDB lineage: Bacteria > Bacteroidota > Bacteroidia > Chitinophagales > Saprospiraceae > OLB9. The sequence continues at coordinate 23,986 of JAXLUT010000012.1, read as the reverse complement.
CGGATCATCTCGATATCTTTGGCAGTATATTTGCGCTCGCCTTTGCTATTTTTTGCTGGATGAATTTGTTGAAACTCAGACTCCCAATATCTTATAACCGAAGGAGCTACTTGGAGCAAATCGGCCACTTCTCCGATGGCATAATAAAGTTTTGTAAGAGGAGTATTGTCCATGATCGAACATTTGCAATTGATAACAAATATTTTATCCCAATGTTTGTGAAAATGGCAGGTAGTTTATAGCAACCCTAAAATTTAATGCGCACACACATTTTACACCTTACACATTCCAATTTCAGACAAGCCTTTTTATCAACATCTTGACCTTCAATACTTATTGGTGTCAAATATTCTTCAAATATGTTAAGTACAAATTCCTAATATTCCTAAACATTTTTCCAATAAAATTATTTGTAATTATTTATATCAAAATCACCTTCCTCATGCAGTTGAAATCATTATTTATTGTTTTTGTTTTAGGAGTTATTTCCCACCACGTTTTTGGTCAAGCTTATCAATTTGAAGATGTGATCAAAATAGATGCACTTCCAGTCATCTCACAAGATAAGACTGGTACTTGCTGGAGCTATTCGACGACCTCATTTTTGGAGTCTGAAATCATCAAGAAGACAGGTAAGCGCATCGACCTATCGGAGATGTATCCTGTAAAAAACAATTATAATCTCAAAGCCGAAAACTATATATTGAGACAAGGGAAAGCCCAGTTTGATGAAGGAGCCTTGGCACACGACATATTGAATAGTATGGAAAAATATGGTCTTATGCCAGTAGATGCCTATTCAGGTTTAGAGGGCGGAATGACTACCCACAACCATGCTGAAATGGTGGAAGTGATGAAGTCTGTACTCGACGCCTACTTAAAAAACCCAAATAAAAAACTCTCCAACAAGTGGCGTACTGTCATTCCATTTATTTTGGATGCTTATTTAGGCGCAGCGCCTAATGAATTTCAGTACAATGGTGTCAAATATACCCCAAAAAGTTTCAAGGACATGACGACCTTGTCCAAAGATGATTATACCACCTTGACTTCCTTTACACACGTGCCATTTTACACATCGACTATCCTTAGTATTCCAGACAATTTTTCAAATGGATCTATGTACAATGTACCTATGACTACAATGACCGATGCTGTAGATCATGCCTTGAAAAACGGATATACAGTGGCCTTGGATTGCGATGTATCAGAACCAACATTTTCGGCCAAGTATGGCGTAGCTGTCATCCCTGCCAATGCTCAAGATAATGAAATGATTCTCAAGGAAATCAAACCAGAACAAACCATCACTCAAGCCATGAGACAAGAAGGATTTGAAGCATTGACCACTACTGATGATCATCTCATGCATATAGTAGGAACTGTCAAAGACCAAAAAGGAAATACGTATTACAAAGTAAAAAATTCTTGGGGCTCTAATCCTGAAAAAGTGGCGAACCAAGGTTATATCTACATGAGTAAACCATATTTTCAACTCAAGACAATATCTGTTTTGCTTAATAAAAATGCTTTGAGCGACGATTTGAAATCTAAAGTGAAATAAATTTTTAACAGATAATAGAAGAGAAGCTTATATAACCATCATGATGTATAAGCTTTTCTTTTTTTTAAAAAATTTGATGTAATTACTTGGCCGATGTCATCATTTTGGTATTTCGGAATTGGCCATCTTCATTCTTTACTTCAATTTGATAGATATAACTTCCCGAAGGAATTTGAAATTTATTGAGATCAAGGTTTACTTTGTGTTCGCCTGCTGGCAAGATACTATCCATTATTTCTATCATTTTTTTACCCTCAAGATTCCAAATTTCAATCTTGACATTAGATGATTTTTCTATTCTGAATGGAATAGTGGTTTCATTGGTATATGGATTTGGAAAATTTTGCCCAAGGGTAAATTGCTTTGCATTTTCCTTCTCGATATGACCTAGACCCGAAGTACCTACACCAGTACCTTGCACTGTGATTTCCAGATAGGTATCATATCCGCCCGCATTATTGGCTACTAAGGTCGCCATTTGATATTGATATCCATCCGAAAATATATTATCTGCACTGAGCGACATTGGGTCAGCACCCTTGGTATATAAATTTGAGTTTGATGTATAGATTGCATTTTTTGTAGCAATTGGGAATGTCAATTGCGAAATTGTAACATAACTTGAACTCACATACACTTGAAAATGAATATGGCAAATGCGACCATTGTACCGAAAATATGGAAATATGGTTTTGAAATTGACTTCGCCATTGGCATCGGTCATCTGGTAACCTCTACAATAAGTTAGCCCAGCCTGCCCAGCTTATTATTGTTGGTATCATAGCCTGAATAAACACCATCTTTGTCACAATGCCAAATATTGACCCTGACATTTTGCATTGGCAAACAATTGGCATTACCCAATACCTTCAACTTTACATTGAGCGGTACACCTGTCTTTGTCTCGTTGATGGTAGATCTGAAAAACTTTGTATTCTCAGTCAGATCTAACGGAAATGGGCCTGCTGTTTCGGTTGGTATCAAAACACATGCCGTAGAACAGTTGTCCTTAGCAAAAATAGGCGATGAAGGGAGCGAAAGCCCAACACCAGCCAGACCTAATCCTTTGAGAAAACTCTTCCTGTCCATAAATTTGTTGTTTTGTTGAATGAATAAAATATTGTAAATTTAACACAAAAAAGTGAATATATCCATTCAAAGCAAAAAATGGAAAAGATGTAATAGAATTTGAATGTCTTTTTGTAAAAAAAATTTAGCTTTTGTTTTAATATTTATTCTTTCCCCTTTGATACCAATACTTTATCAATCTTTTGTCCATCTTTATCCATTACTTCCAAGAGTAAGGTCTTCAAGCTTTACTTTATCACCAACAAGTGATGATCATTGTTGATATGTAGAAAAATGCCAGCTACAGTGGCATACCTTTCCAAAAGATCATCGTCAAGATTCAATTGAAAATATTTTTGAAATTCAAGCAGACTATACACACCATCTACCAGCCAAGTATTTTCATCCTTTGCACGATGCTATACTCTACTTGATCAACGGGTAGTATCACCTATGAGGGCATCCACTACATCATCCATCGTCACCATGCCTTGGGTACTGCCATACTCATCTACTACTACACCGTAATGCATCTTATGGCTTTGAAATTTCTCCAATACCTTGTAAGCTGTCAATTGCTCATTGAGAAAAACTGGCTGCTTCAAGTAGTTTTGTAGTTTAAACGATTTTTCATGGTCACCAAACAAATCTTTAAGGATCACAATACCCAAGACGTCATCAATGTTGTGATTTTTGCAGACTAAGTAGCTGGAATGCTTCTCTTCATTGATCTTTTTCTTGACGGTGACCCAGCTATCATTAATGTCAAAATATACAAGGTCTCCTCTATGAGTCAGCAAGCTATTGACTTTTCTGTCGCCGAGCTCAAAGACACGCTCCACAATATTTTGTTCGATTTCGTCAATCTCGCCACTTTCGGTACTTTCGGCAATGATAGATTTTATTTCTTCTTCAGATACACTATTGTCTTGAGATGTCTTGATGCCAAATATCGTTAATAGAAAATTATTGGTAGCTGTCAAGAGCCATACGAAAGGAGATGATATTCTCGATAAAATAGACATCGGCTTGGCTACTGTCATGGCTATTGGCTCAGGATAAGTCATACCTACCCTTTTGGGGAACAATTCGCCCAAAACGATAGACAAATAAGTAATCACCAACAAGACAGCAAAGGTGGCTATTGTATCAGCGTAAGGACGAGTCAAATCAAATTCACGAAAATAAACGGCTACATCATTGGTGATATTTTCGCCACTATAGATACCCAGCAAGATGCCAATGACGGTGATACCTATCTGCACGGTACTCAAAAATTTTGTTGGGTTTTCGGCCAATTCTAAGGCAGTCTTTGCCCCACTTTTGCCCTTTTTGCGTGCATTCTCCAATTTGAATTTGCGCGATGATAAGAGTGCTAATTCGCTCATGGCAAAGAGTCCATTGCACAATACCAAAATGATGATGATCAATAATTCCATTATGATTGACTGCAAATATTTTAATCTCCTATAAATTCTTTATCTTACGATGAGTGTAGAAAGAATAAGAATTATATTTGAATTTAAAATCGTTAATATGATTTCTGATAAATAAGGGCAAAATTAAACACTTTTGGGACTATAGTGGAAAAACATTAAAAGGAATCGTTGACAGCAAATACTTTACAAAACGACATTTCAACTCATACTATCAATTTTGGGATATCTCAAAGTCACTCAGGCGACAATCATTTCCAAATTACTCTTGTTTGAAGCGAATATTTGTCAAAATCACACGTTGTACTTTGTGAGGTTAAATATCAAAACATAGTCTTATGAAAAGTTTAAAAATATTTGCAATTGCCATCCTTGTTACCACCATGCTTTGCACCTCATTGGGTCAGGAAACCAAAGTTTACTCAAAGGTAGAAAGTGCTACTTTGTATATGAATGGTGCATTTGTTAAGAGAAAAGCGATAGTTGATCCAAGATCAAAAAAATCGAAGTTACTGTTTGTGTCGATTCCCAATACTGCCGATATGAATAGCATTCAACTCTCTGCTGATGAAAACGTCAAAATCATATCGGTAAAACCAAAGTCAGTTGATATCGAGAATCATATCAATGATGCGCTTTTGCTTCGTTTGAAAGACACCTTGATACAAATTCAAAATGCCATATCAACTAATGAAATAAGAAATAAAGTCAACAAAGATGAAGAAGCAATTTTAATAAAAAATCAACCATCCTTCTCTGACAAATATGCCTTAAAACCTACAGAATTGAATGATGTTATCAACTTTAACGGTACAAAACTGACAGAAATATACACACTTTCACAAACTTTGAAAAAGGAAAATGATTTACTCCAGCTTTCCAAAAAAGAAATAACAAAACGATACTTAGCCATTCAAGCTGCCAATAAACGAACAGAAATTCAAATTGAAGTAGAAATTGAATCAAATATTATCCAGGCACAACATTTCGAAATAACATATTTTACACTTTTTGCTTCTTGGCAACCAAGCTATGATCTCAGAGTAATAGACATTTCAAACCCAATTGAACTCACCATGAAAGCGAATTTATTACAAAATACAGGTGAAGATTGGAAAGATATTAATATCTCAGTTTCCAATTGAAAACCAACAGCCAACGAAACCTACCCTATCATTGCTCCTTGGTATTTGAATTTCTATGCTTATACGCCACCAATATACAACCAGCAAGGATATAACCCTAATGTAAAACACGTATCTGGTAAAGTGACTGATTCTGATGGTGCTGTAATCATTGGTGCAAATGTTTACTTAAAAGGATTGAATTCCATAGGTAGTGTGACCGATATTGATGGAAATTACTATTTGCCCATAACAGATGGAGCAAAACATGTCATCGTGAGTTATAGCGGATATGAAACGCAAGAACAAATTATTCAAAGTGAGAATATGGATTTCAATTTATCTGAAGGGAAATTATTGGATGAAGTTGTAAAATTAAGTACTGGAGCTAGCGGAACAGTTTATGGTGAATTTAGAAAAGATAAAATTCTTAAGGATGTCAATGCCTTACCCATCGATATTGCATATCAAGCCACAACCTTTTCTTATGATGTCAAAGAGCTTTTTTCTCTCAAAAGTAGTCCTACACCCATCACTATCCATGTTTTGGATCATGAAATCCCTACTTCTTATCAATACTATACGGTACCAAAATATGACAAATCAGTATTCATGGTCGCATCTATCCACCAATGGCAGGATTATAACTTACTGGATGGTAAGATCAACTTATATTTTGAAGGAAGATATCTTGGTCAATCCATTCTTAATACAAAATCTGCTGGCGATACATTGAAAATATCATTAGGTAGAGATCAAAACATAGTTGTTGAAAGGACAAAAATCAAGGATTTTGCAAAGAAGTCGTTTATTTCGGGCAATACAACAGAAATCAATGCTTATGCGATTTCAATCAAAAACAACAAAAATCTTCCTGTCCACGTCTTTGTGCAGGATCACATACCAGTCTCATCCAATAAGAGTATTGAAGTCTTTGATTTTGAAGCCAAATCAGGCAGCATCCATCCAGATAGTAGAATTGTCACCTGGGACTTGCATATCAAGCCTAAAACAGAACAAATCGTAGAGCTTAGATATTCAGTCAAACGTCCGTCTGGTAAAATTGTAAAGTTGGAGTGATTTGGAACTTGTCATCATTACTTATTCTTACCTTTTCACCTCTGGTGGTATCAAATAATATAAAATTGGCGGCACCAATCTACTCAATAAAGTACTCCAGCATATTTGCTATGTCGGCAGTATTCTACTGTCGGTACCATCAGCAATGGGATCAAGTGGGACTAACTGGGACTACAGTGGGAACTCACTCGGAATGAGGTGGTTATTTAAAGGTGTATGGAAGGTAGCATCTCGGGATGATCATGGGAGGATCAAGGGAGGATGTACGGAGTATCTATGGAATAAGGTAGGAGCTACGCTGGTAAATCGGGCAGAAAGAATGGAACATTAATGCCGTTGATATGCTCATCACAGACAAAATAAAAAAAGAGATAAAATCCCCCTTAGATAATTTGGATGTATGAATGGGTATATTTACATTTGTGTATCAAACAATTATGGTAACAAGAAGCACGTTTTTATATCCGAGATTGGCGCAAGATTGCGGCAATCTAATTGTTACCTGCTATTTTGAAAAAATGCGTAAATCAAAGGATTAAAACAAGTTATGAGACTCAACAATTTTTTAATATTAACTTTACTTTTATCTGTATTAGTTTCTTGTAAAACCAAACCAATGGAAATAGTTTATGAAGCAACGAATGAAAATAAAGCGACTGAACTAAATGAAACTAAACTTTATATACTCAAAAAACAGACAAACAATTCTGACTTTGATTATTCAAAATTAAATGATGTCGATGATAATTTTGGTTTATTTAAAAAACCAAAAAAAATAATTACAGCCTTTGAGCCGATAAATGGTAAATACAATTATTATCAATTTATCGCAACGTTTAAAGGAAGTAGCTACAATGATGGTAGTGGTTCAATAATAAAAGATTTTAATGATATTTTAATCATAAAAACTAACGATGAGAATCAAATAATTGATGCTTATCAATATACTTTAGAATGGGCTGAACCTCCTTTTCAATATGATGTTTTTAGAAGCTCGGTAAAAAACATAAAACTTACAAACAATTTAGACATCGAAAAAATCAAATTATTGCGAACCAATAATTGGAGTGAAGAAAATAATGAACATAAAGATGGTGGAATAATTAAATTAAAATAAAAAAACAGCAGGTAACAGGCGTTTGGCAAGATTGCGAATTTAGTAGTAAATTCACGTTTATTTCTCGCAAGAAATTTTATCTTTGATAGAAAATAATCGGTTCCGAAGTTCGCAACCTCGCCAAGCGCCGGAACGTTATGCGTAATTCCCCATTTTTCTGCAAGAAAATAATTTCTCGTGCTAACGAAAGTATTAAAAAATTCTGAAAAATTTTGTTACCTTTGATGGATAATTTAGTACTGAAAATCAATGGGGTTTTGAACGTTAGTCAGAATTTTGGGGCGACACATTTCATCAGACCAAATAGGCATAAAAAGAATTAACGAAAAATATATTTGCATATTATATGTACACTTATTATATTTGCACTGACAAATTTATTTAATTATTAAATTCAAAAAATATGTGGACAAGAAGTCACTCAATCGTAACGAATGAAGTTACAAAAGAACAAATGTGGAAACTCTTTGCTGATGTAAATAATTGGCATACTTGGGACAAAGGTGTTGAATTCGCAAACATTGAAGGGAAATTTGAAAAAGGAAACCATTTTATTTTTCAGCCAAAAGGTGGTCCAAAACTTAAAATAGGAATTGTAGAAGCTACCGAGAATAAAAGCTTTACTGACTTTACAAAATTCCCATTAGCCAAAATGTATGGCGAACATACATTTGAAGAAACACCAAACGGACTGAAACTTACAACAACTATGAAAGTTGAAGGCATTTTAGGTTTTTTATGGCGTAAAATTGTTGCTCAAAAAATTGTTGATGCTTTGCCAGACGATATGCAAACACAAATTAAAACTGCTAAAACGTTATGAAAAATAAGGACAATACTTTTAGCGTTGAAAAAGCAGAAGAAAGTTCAGGCTTTTTATTGTGGCAAGTAACGAACCTCTGGCAAAGAGAAATTAAAAAAGCATTAGAACCTTACGACTTGACACATTCGCAATTCGTTTTAATGGCGAGTATTCATTGGTTGATATTGCACAAACAAGATGTAACGCAAATTTTGTTATCATCGCATACCAAAATTGACCCTATGACAACTTCAACTGTTTTGAGAACTTTACAAACAAAAGGTTTTTTACAAAGACAAGAACATTTAACGGACACAAGAGCAAAAACAGTTGGACTAACTGAAAGTGGAAAGAAAATAATTAAACAGGCAGTAAAGACAGTTGAAACATTTGACAGAAAATTTTTTGCAAAACTTGGCAACAAAACTGAAACATTTAATAAACAATTATTGAAACTACTTGAAAATAAAAAAGACAGCTAACATCGGTTTTAACGCAAGTGGGGCTGATGTAATAAATTCAACATTTGTACTTCTATCAACATTTGTACTAAATTTGAACATTAGTAATCCTAAACCCCACCTGCGTCAAGCCGAGAACCGTTGTGGGCAATTCTCCATTTTTCTGCAAGAAAATAATTTCTCGTGCTAACGAATAGTATTAAAAAATTCTGAAAAATTTTGTTAACTTTGATGGATAATTTAGTACTGATAATCAATGGCAATACTTAACGTTAGTCAGAATTTTAAGACGACCACTATAAAATGAAAGAACGGTTGAAATATTAGTTTTGAAAAGTCACATAATTAAGTTTTATGATGAAACTCATTATGCTGTTGGTTCAGCAGACAATGTTAATACTTACGACAAGACTTTTATTAGTGGTGACCCTAACACGTTGACAAGCCAAATAGGAATAGAATTATTTGAAGACGAAAAACTAGTAGCAAGTTGCTTAATTGGTTCAGAAGGTGGCGGGACAGGAATAAACCCAAATTCTTCATTAATTAGTTATGGTGGACTTGTCATTTGCTGTTCACATACCATTTTTAAATTGACAATACCTGACTTAAATTTAGAATGGAAAACTATTGCTGACACAGCAACTTGTTTTGGTATTTACTATCTAGACAAAGATTATATTGTTCACGGAGAACTTGAAATTACAAGGCTTGACAAAGATGGGAAAATCATTTGGCAACAAGGTGGACGTGACATTTGGACAACAGCAGAAGGAATAGACGACTTTGCCGTTTATGACGACCACATTTTAACGACTGATTGGGATTACAACAGATATAAATTTGATTTTGACGGCAAGCTTTTAGAAGAATACAAAGTTGAGCCAACCAAGACAACACAAATGATAGATGAACAGGTAAAAAAGAAGTGGTGGAAAATATGGTAAGACGAAAAACTGCCCATAACAAGGGTACCTGTTGCACCAACACCTTCAAAAAAAAACATATTAGTCCCAAAAGTCCTTAGCTGAGTTTTTGTAAAAAGATTATTGTTGAAAAATGCAATTTTTAATGCTTTCAAGCCTTACACACCTATTTGCCCATTATTAGCCATTCTGTAGCCTAAATTTTGGCCATTTTGGAGCTGATTTAGTATCAGTCCGACAAACCATGGTGTATGGAAGGTAGCATCTCGGGAGGACTCATGGGAGGATGTAGGGAGTATCTACGGAGGAATGTAGGAGCTACGCTGGTAAATCGAGCAGAAAGAATGGGACTTTAATGATGTTGATAGGCTCATCACAATCAAAAAAAAAAGAGATAAAATCCCCCTTAGATAATTTGGATGTATGAATGGGTATATTTACATTTGTGTAACCAATAATTATGGTAACAAAAGGCACGTTTTTATATCCGAGATCGGCGCAAGATTGCGGCAATCTAATTGTTATGGCTCATGAAAAAAGATCACTCAAAGTTAGAAATAAGTGCAAAAATCAATAAAAATACCATAATAAAGGTATATCTTTGTGATGAGAGATTGGAAATTAAATGTCTCAAAATAGTTAATGTCAAAACGAAAGCAATTAGATATTTGGATAGATAAATTGACCAATAGTATAGTCAATACTATTTCTGGCGATAGCTTGCCTACTGATGTTATTGAAGTATCTGTTCAAGATCTAAAGCTAGTTACAAAAACAAGGGGCTGGAACTTCAATTGGAAGGCAGAACTTAAGAAAGGTAATACTAAAGTCTATAAGTTAACCGTAGTAAACAACTCGGATATCATTCAAGGACTGATAAGCATCGAAGATAAAGGAGACCACATCTTTGTAAATCTGATTGAAAATGCCCCATTCAACATAGGTAAAAAGAAACTTTATAAAGGAGTACCAGGGAACCTTTTCGCATTTGCTTGTAAAATGAGTTGGGACAATGGAAACCAAGGTTTCGTTTCATTTATATCTAAAACTAAACTCATGGAACACTATCACAAAACCCTAGGTGCTGTGAACGTTTTCGACCAAAGAATGGTTATTGAACCTAGACAAGCATTGAAACTCATAAAGCAATATTTTCCAGAACTAAAATAAATTAAATCATGAAACTAGCCATTGAGCCAAAAGGTATAGATTTAGTTGTCGAACCTCACAAGTATACAAAATCAGACACAGAACTGATGTCTAAAATAATAAGTCACTACAATTCTACAGGTGAACTATTGAAACTGAACAAACCTAAAGTTAAGTCAAAACCAAAGAATGAAGTAATCACGAAGCCATAACACAGTATTGAACGTATATGCCTCCTATTGTCGCTACATCGTCGGTACTCACCGTTCTTGGACATTAAAAAATAAATGAATATACTTTCAACAGAATTTAAATTTAACTCATTTGTTGAATTTGAATCACTAACTAATCAAATTCAAAATCAAATAGTGTTGGGAAATCTCCAAAGATATTCTGATCAATCTTGGAATGGGCAAAGAAGAGATGATTGGTTGGGTGAATATATTTCATTAAGTGAGAAAAAGATATACAATTTGAAAGGTTCTGCATCGCGGTCTATACAAGGAGAAGAAAATTACCAAGGAGTCTGGGAAATTGTGAGATCTGAAGTAGTAACTAAAGAAGGATCAGAATTTATAAGTAAATATAAAATTAGAAAGGTTGGGCCAGCAATATTTGCTGAAATTGCATTGAAGGTAGAATTCAAAGAAGCTTCAAAAACCATAATAAATATTGATTGGAGTAAAGAAGGTTTGTTTTATGATAAACCACACTCAAATCTTATAAAATCTTCTGTTGAGTTCGGAATTACATTAACTTTTGAAGGTTACTTCGAAAAAGTCGGCATTTTTACAATAACAATCAATAGAATTCTTTATCACAATATCGACACAAGTTTTAGTTTATTGTACTTTGCAGCAAGTCGTTGTATGAAAAGAGCCTTTTTTATAGAACAACTAGACGAATACCCGAAAATTGAAAACGGTTTTGTCATTAATAAATTTAGACCAAATTTTACAATAGGAAGACTTAATAATGAATAATAACGTTCCAAGAACACAGGCTACCACGGACATCTCGCCCTATAGGGACGTGCCGTCGGGTAGCCCAGACGTTAGCTGTAATTTTTCAAAACCCTACAATGTTCAACAGACTTAAAAAATATTGTACAACAATTGTTACGCTTACAGACAGTGAACTTAAACTCATTGACACCTACTTTGAAGTTAAAGATTTAAAGAAAAAAGATTTCTTACTACAAGACGGAAAAGTTTGCAACTTCATTGGATTTATTGCAAACGGAACTATAAGACATTTCCATATTAAAGACGGTGTAGAAAAAACCTGCGACATTTCATTTGAAAATTCTTGGGTTACTGACTTTCAAAGTTTTACTCATAGCACTTCTTGTATAATGAATTTGCAAGCTATGACAGACACGACTGTATTTATTATCAAGAAAGAAAACCTATTCAAACTATATAATGAGTGTAATAAATTTGAAACCTTTGGCAGGCTTATGGCTGAACAAGTTGCACAAAGAGCAACTGAAATTGCTATGTCGCTTTCAGCTGACAAACCCGAAGAAAGATTTCAGAATTTATTAAAAAAGCAACCAGATTTATTTCAAAGAGTTCCACAAAAATACATAGCCAATTTTTTAGGCATAAGCCCTGAAAGTTTAAGCAGAATTCAAAAGAGAATTCATACTAAATTAAAATCTTAACTTAAGTCATCGTATACAGACTCTTCGTCTTTGCACTTTTGTATCTCATTTAAACAGTAAAGAAAATGAAATACAAATTAATCAATTTAATTATTACAGCAATGACAGTAGCAAACAGCTTAACGGCACAACAATTAGACTTTTCAAAAGTAAAAGCCTATGAACATCAATTAGACGATGTTATGGAATTAATAGACACAACTGAATTGAAAATCAAACTCAAAGAAGTTGAAAAACAATATAATCAAAATCCAACAGAGATTAACAAAACCCGACTTGGCATTATTTACCACGAAACAGCACTAAACCTTTCATTCTTATCTAAAACAGAGTATAAAGGTTATGCAAAAAAGAGTTTTGACACATTAAGTGAGCTATTTAGTTCGTCAAGCACCTCTAAAGAATTAATGCCATTCATTGCATCATACAGAGCATCAGCATTGTCGTTGGTTGGTGCAGAAACCAAAAAACTGAAACTTTTGGGCGAAGCATTTGACTTATTTAACGATGCAGTTGAAAATTATTCAGCAGTTTCATATTTGCCAGAATTTTTACGTGGAAGTGTAGCTGAAAATTTACCTTGGTTCTTCTTCACAAAAAGAAAATTTGCAAAGCAAGACTTTCAATCAATTATTGACAAGCAAGATAAAAACAACGAATTTGCTAATTGGAAAATAATGAGTTTTACTTATTGGGCTTGGGCAAAACAAAGACAAAGCTCAAAATACAAAAATCAATCTTTATCATATCTTGACAAAGCCATAGCATTAGACCCAAATTACAAGGCAGGACGAAAAAAAGCCGAAGAACTAAAAGCAAAACTAACAAAATAAAACTACAGCTAACATTAAGCCGTATATACTAAAGCCCTAAACGGTGTACGGAAGGTAGTATCTCGGGATGATCATAGGATGATCATGGGAGAATGTAGGGAGTATCTACGGAGGAATGTAGGAGCTACGCTGGTAAATCGAGCAGAAAGAATGGGACTTTAATGCTGTTGATAGGCACATCACAGACAAAATAAAAAAATAAATAAAATCCCCTTTAGATAATTTGAATATATGAATGGGTATATTTACATTTGTGTATCAAACAATTATGGCAACAAAAGGCACGTTTTTATATCCGATATTTGCGCAAGATTGCGGCAATCTAATTGTTACCTTTCATAAAATAAGAAAAATATAAAATGCTAAATAGGCACGGATTAGAGTTATTATTTCAATTAGATAAAATTCCAAATGAATATTTATATCTCGCTGAAGACAATAGAATTCCTCCAGTTTTTAGGCTGTTTTTAAAAAATTATAAAATTGGAGCAAATTCATTAAAAGGTGAAGTAATAAGACTTAGTAACGAACCTGATACAGAAAGGGTTCTTACTAAAATCACAATGTATGAAGAAGTTGAAATGGATGGAGAAAATTATCATGCAGTTTTAGATTATATTTTTGATTATAGAAAACTAGAGCAAGAATTGGTAAAATATGAAAACCAGATAGAAAATTGGAACAAATTAGGGTTTATGCAAATTGGATTTATGCATTGGTCTGATGTCCTTTTAATTGGTATGAAGAATGAAAATTTGGATGAAATATGGCGATATGGTCAAGGCTTATTAAATAAGGTTTGTTCAAAATTAGATTCTGATATATTCAAATTTGTTTCGAGATTAAAAGAATCTTTACAGGAAGAAGATTTAGTTGAATGGAACATATCGAAAAACCAAATTTATCGTAATTTGAATGAAGATTTTTGGAGAATAAAATAGAAATACGAAAGGTAACAACGGCTATGATGATAGTTTGGCTATCGCCAAAACCATCACATAGCCTAGACGTTGGCAGTCATTGTAATGAACAACCTACTAGAGAAAATTTGATAGACTTATGAATTTAAAACATAAAATTAGGATTATGGACTTGTCTGACTCTGAGTTTATATATAATTCATTGTGCGACCTAGAAGACGAAGTCTTAGAAGCAGAAGTTTTCAAAAGAATATTCAATGAAAATATTGAAAATCAGAGATATTTATATTTAATTGCAGAAAACGAAAATGAAAAAATAGGATTTATAACATTTCATACTCAATTGCTATTACATCATAGTGGAATTGTTGGCGAAATACAAGAATTTTACATCATTCCAAAATTTAGAAACAAAGGAGTAGGACGACAATTAGTGAATAAAATTTTTGAATTTGCAGACAAAAACGGACTGAAAAGTATTGAAGTTACAACAAGTAAAAAGAGAATTGAAAATATTGCTGTTTATGAAAATCTAGGCTTTAGTTTAACACATAACAAATTTACAATTTACAAATAAATTGACATAATAAATAACATTGAATAAACAACGAACTGCCAACACGGGTTTTGCGTCAGGCGGGCCGACGTGCAAACTTGGAACTTTGTGCTTCTAATGAACTTCAATAATAAATTGAAACTTTGTGCTCCGAAACCCGCCCGAACGCAAAGCCCGAAACCGTTAGAGTCAATTAAAGTAAAAAACGATGTCAATAGTCGAGATTTTAGAAGAATGAAAGGCTAAAAAAGATAATTTTTCAAAAAGTTATAATTTATTATGTATCGGCCCCCTAATTGACTGGACTAAAATTATTCATTTAAACTGTAATTTTAGAGCATGAAACGCAAGTCGGCAGAAGAAAAAGAAAAGATGATCAAGGAGATCACAAAATTAGGGGTCATTGAAGGGTGTCGTAAATTTGGGATATCCGCTACAACCTATTATGATTGGGATAGGAAGTATCAAGCCATGGGTATTAAGGGACTTAGTAGTTATTCAAAGGACAACGATGCTGAAAAGAAGCGACTACTTAAGGAAAACGCTCGCCTAAAAGATCTTTTGGTAGAAAAGGATCTGAAAATTTTAATGCAAGGAGAGTTGCTTAAAAAAAAGATGGAGGAATGGAAGAGAAAAGGCAAATAGTTAGGGATTATGTTGCGCAAGGTATAAAATTAGAAGAATGCCTTGGATTAGCCAAGATGAGCAAATCAAGCTATTATTACAAGCGCAATTACAAAGTTGGTGGTAAAACCAAAACCCATCATAGCTTACATAGGGGTGTAGAAGTACCTGATGGGCAAGTAGTGGAAACTATCAAAGGTCTACTGGGCGAAGAGTTCTTAGACTACGGATATCGTAAGGTTACGACCTATCTACAGCGCCAAGGGTACGCATTAGGAAAGAAGAAAGTATATCGGTTAATGTCAGAAAATAATTTGACGCAACCGTATAGAACAAAAAACAATCAGTTTGATAAAGATATCGTAAAATCCAAGCCAAGAGCCACTAAACCATTGCAAATCATAGAGATAGATATCAAATATGTATATATCGACGGACTCCAGAGAAACGCATACTTGATCACAATGTACGACATCTTTCATAGAGAAGCTTACGTTTGGACGCTTAATTTAAGTATGACTTCCAAAAAGCTGATTGAATTAATATTGAAATTTGTTGATCAAGAATTAATAACCAAGCAAATTGATCCAAAGCATCTCGAAATAAGCTTCCGAACAGATAATGGCAGCCAATTTATATCCAAAGTGTATAGAGCTTTAATGAAGCGATTTGGCTTTAAGAATGTGTACATACCACCAGCGACACCACAGTTAAACGGGCATATAGAATCATTTCATAGCACAGTTCAAAAGCTGGTATGCGATAAGTATGAGCTCCGAGATTTAGAACATGCCAATGATGTCTTTGAGCGATTCTTCACGACGTACAATAACATGAGGTATCTAACATGCCTATTAGACCATGCTCCAAAAGAGTTTATAAAGTTATGGGAATCTGGTGTGATTGATCAAAAGCAACACAAAAACAAATTTATATTTTTCTTCAAAGAAAAGGATGAGCAACAAAAGCAGTTATCTGATAATGTGGCATCAATCCCTTCCCCTGAAGTCAACCTGGAAAAGTCTCAGGATTTTGTTTGTTTCCAAAACAAAGATATTGTAAATTTGCCTTAGCAAATTTACGCCATTTGAAAAAAGTCCAGTTTATAGGGAGGCAGTGCAATTAAGTAGCACAATTGTTGAAAATGAGAGTTTATATTTAATTGAGATAAATGTAATATTCAATTCCACTCTTGTATCAGTGTCAACTTTATTTCAAACATTCTGTACGAGAGAGACGTCACAATACAAAACTTACAACAAAAATTATGATGCTCAATTTCTTAAACAAACACTTCGGAGTTTAGAGCAACAGTTTGAAGAAAAGATAAAACAATTTAATAAAGATTTACTAACTCAAATTAATCCTTTAAAATGAACCAAATTTTATATTTAATAGTATTTGTTCTACTCTCTTGTAAATTAGACTCAGCTAAAATTAGCAATTCAACTTCACATTCTGATGAAGTAAGTTTTATAGATCATCTTAAAAATAATATTGATTTCAATAAATGTAAACATTTTGTCTCTCAGGATTTTAAAACTTATTCAAACAGACAGAAAAATAATATTGATGAAATACATGGAAAATTAGCAAAAAAAGGCATTAGATTCTTTTATCCAATTGATGTTATGGAATATCATGGTCATTCAAAAGATTTAGCTTACACTTTGGAGCAAGTTAAAGATATTTCAGAAGTATATAATGAACTGTTTGAAAAGTCTTTAATTAGGGCTATTGAATATTCGAAGAATCCTAATTTTAAAATTGATAGTGAAGAATATTTTCAAAATGGCTCATTGTATAAAACTAGTAAATCTTTCGAAGGAAAGAATGAATACAATACATTTTCACAAGAAAACGATGAAAATGGGAGAATATTATCCTTTTACATTACTGCTGACAAACTATTTGACATTAGTTTTTTAAAGGATGAAAATGGTAAATATTTAAAGAAAGAACTCAAAATGTTTGGGGATAATTTAGGGGAAGTATCATTGTCTTTTTCCGAAACATATGAACCTTCAAAAAATACGACATACTATCACTTTTCATTTGGTACATCAGTAAATAGTTTAATGGTTACTGTTACAAATGACAAAATAACAAGTTTGGAACAAAATGTAAGTTGTGCATGTCCTGATGGGCCGAATCTTGACCACGGAACTACAAAAGAATTTTCAATTACATTAATTGATTATGATTTATCTGAAAGTAAAAAAACATCATACTCTAAATATTGGGAAGACGGGAAATATTTTATCGATAATGATTGGGTTTTTAATTTAAGAAACAATACATATTATATTATTGAATACTTTGATGATAATTCAAAAGACACCCTTTCATATGAAGAAGGAGTAACGAAAATAAAGATGGCTAATAATCAAACAAATTTATATGGATCAGACTCTTTTATGAATAATAGATTTTCAAAAAAACAAATTCAATGGTCCAAGGAATGGGTAGATGACAAAGAAATTAAATTTAAGAGTGCCATCACAGAATTTGATAAAAACGGTCAACAAATTTCAAGAACGAATTTATATCCAAACGGTAAAATAAAATCTATTGAAAAGTAATTAATAAACTGACTCTAACAGGCCGTATGATGAACATGCTAGCTATCGCAAGCACGTCACATACGGCCAGGACGTTAGCAGCCATTCCTCATTTTTCTACAAGAAAATAATTTCTCGTGCTAACGAAAGTATTAAAAAATTCTGAAAAATTTTGTTACCTTTGATGGATAATTTAGTACTGAAAATCAATAGGGTTTTGAACGTTAGTCAGAACCTTATGCAGACCATAAATAAAATTAGAAAATATGAAATGCCCACATTGTATTGTTGAAATAAATCCAAATTTTAGTGAACTCTATTTAGGAGCTGATAAAGATGGAAACTTTTCTGTTTTTATAATGAATTGTCCAAACGAAGAATGTAAGAAACTCATTATAGAACTAAAAAAAGGAGAAGCTCAAAGAAATCCTCACTCTGGAGGAATGTATTTAACAAAAATAGCAGAAAATATTTTTGTAAGACCATTGAAAGCAAATAGACCACCAGTGCCAATTGAAGTAGACACAAATTTCGCTGTTGATTATAATGAAGCTTGTCTGATTTTACCTTTTAGTCCGAAAGCAAGTGCTGCGTTAAGTAGAAGATGTTTACAAAATATTTTAAGAGATAAAGCACTTGTAAAGAAAGGTGACTTGTCAAATGAAATTCAAGAAGTAATAGACAGTGGGAAATTGCCTTCACACTTAATTGAAAGTATAGACGCAATTAGAAATATTGGAAATTTTGCGGCTCACCCAAACAAAAGTATGTTGACAGGTGAAATTATTGAAGTAGAATTTGGAGAGGCAGAATGGTTACTTGACGTATTAGAAGCATTATTTGACTTTTACTTTGTACAGCCAAAGATTATTCAAATGAAAAGACAGCTTCTAAATCAAAAGTTAGCAGAAATGGGGAAACCTGAGATGAAATAAAACGGCTACAGCTAACAAGGGTAGCTGTTGCACAACCACCTTCAAAAAAAACATAGTGGTACCAGAAGTCCTTTGCTGAGTTTTTGTAAAAAGATTATTGTTGAAAAATGCAATTTTTAATGCTTTCAAGCCTTACACGTTTATTTGACCATAATTAGCCATTCTGTAGCCTAAATTTTGGGAACAAAACCAACAATGGGAACGTTTTAATGGAAGTAACGAATATATAGCTTTCATCGTTAAAAATAGATAAAATGGCATATACAACAGTAGATAAAATAAGTCCAATGTTGAAACAAGAATTCAACAAACGAGCGGAAAAGAATCATTTTCCAGCAAAAACAGATAGAGCAAAAGCTTTGATCAAAAAAGTTGGTCTTCCTACACAAATAGAAAAAGAGAAATCTTAAAGAATCACTAGGCCATAACATAGTACTGAACGATATGCCTCCTACCGTCTGCGACATCGACAGTACAAACCATTGACAGTAATTTTTATGAGACCCATTAGATCAGTTTTCCTAATTCTCTTTTTGAGTTTTTCAATTTGCTGTTTTGCACAGAAAACGCAAAATGACATATACTCAAACATTACTATTGACAAAATCCCAGGACTTTCGGTATTTAAACATTTGACAACTTACGAAACACGTATGGACTCAATGACTCATGCTTTTAACAGCGAATCATTGCAAAGAATGTTAGATGGAAAAGCATTTATAAAAGGAACTTCAAAAGGACTTGTTGATTCAGCTATTCAAGAGCAAAGAATATTGAATACAATTCGATACAAAGAAAACAGAAGTCGTTACCAATTTCAAAATTTCTTAAACGGGCAACTACTTGACAAAACAAAAAATGAATCTGACTTAGATTCTGTGGGAACAGAATGTGGCTGCATTTTAGACGGCGACACTTTGAAAATTGGAATGGGGATTTGGGTTTTTGGTGGGTTTACATTTTCTGTCAAAATTGTTGATAATAGATTTACCAGCAACTATTGGTTAGATGAACATAAACGTAGAATTTTTAAACTAAGTAGTGGTGACACTTTAACTGACAACATACTTATCCAGTTTGCCGAACAAAGTTTAATTTTAGATTCCTTACCGACATTCCAATTGGGACAACAATTAACTGGTTTTTTAATTTACAAGACTGTAAACTATTTAAGAGCTTCTGACTTTGAAGACTGGTCAATTAAAGATGAGTACAGCTATAAAAACATGGACACAATGTACACAAAAGGGACTGTGCATTTTACCTGTAAAGTGAGAGAAAAGTTGCAGCTTAACAAAGAATAAAACTCCTGCCAACAAAAGTATTTGCAAAAGCAGGGCTGGACATTATAACATCAAGCCGTATATACTAAAGCCCTAATCGAAAGTCAAGGCGAAGCATAATTCCCCGTCAATCGGCACAAACTACTATCGCATCAAACAAGTTGACTATAATGGACAGTATAGCTATAGTGATGTGTGTAGTGTGGTGTGTGAGACAGATGGCAGAGAAGTGAGCATATATGATATATGGCCAAATCCTGTGATTAAAGAAGCTATAATATACAGCCCAATGGAAGAATTCTTTGGAATTTTCAATTTAGCCATGGGAGATTATGATCCTGAGTCTTTGGAAATTGATTACACAATAGTATCAGATAATGGAGATAGAGATTTAATTCTATCTACCTTAGCTGAAATTTGTAACGAATTCTTTAATTCATACCCAATGAGTACCATTTACATTCAAGGTTCAAATCAAGCCAGAACCCGATTGTATCAAATGGCTATCAGTCATTACTTTGAAGAACTTTCTTCAAAATATATCATTCTTGGGGAACATGATGGCAGATTAGAGCGTTTTAGAAAAGGTGTTAACTATAAATCATTTTTAGTTTTAAAAAATCAAGCAAATGAGTAATAAGATAAAATCAAACTCAATAATCCAAAAAAGTAATTCTCCAAAGAATAGCTTTCCTAAATCAAAAACTGAAGGACTTAAAAATGCAATCAAAAATACAGATATGCTAAAAGTTATTGAAGGAATTCATAAAGAAAGAATCACTAGGCCATAACACAGGCTACCACGGACATCTCGCCCTTTCGGGCTGAGCCGTCGGGTAGCCAAGACGTTAGTCAGAATTGTAAAGCGACACCCTACCATCAACAAGCAGACAAAAAGTAAAATGGAAAATTTTAAAATAAACGACAACGGAGAATTAGAAGTAACAGCTTCGCCAACTTCTTCACATACCGACTTTGACTTTTATGTTGGTAATTGGAAAATTAAAAATAGAAAGCTAAAAGAAAGACTGAATAACTGTAATGAGTGGATTGAATTTGAAGCAGCACAAAAAATGTATACAGTGCTGAATGGAATTGGAAATATTGACAACTTTTATGCAACTTTTGACGGACAACCATTTGAAGGAATGTCCATACGTCTTTTTAGTCCTAAAACAAAATTATGGAGTATTTATTGGGCAGACTCTAACGAAGGAATATTAGACCCACCTGTTTTGGGTTCTATTGAAAACAATGTTGGACACTTTTTCACAAAAGACACCTTTAATGGCAAGAGCATTTTAGTTGCGTTTCGTTGGGACGCTACAGACAACGACAATCCAATTTGGAGCCAAGCATTTTCGGAAGACAATGGAAAAACTTGGGAATGGAATTGGTATATGTATTGTTCAAGAGTAAAAGAATAGAAAATGGTAACAGAAATACGACTGTATAAACTCAAAGAAAATACGGCTGATAAGTTTTATGACGTTTTCAGCAACCAATCATTGCCAATGATGAAACGTTGGAAAATAAATGTAGTTGACTATGGTTTTTCACTTATTGACAAATACAGTTTTTATTTGATTCGCAATTACGAAAACATTGAACAACGCAAAGACTGTCAAGCAGCATTTTATGAAAGTGATGAATGGAAAAACGGACCAGAAACTGAAATAATGCAATGTATTGACACATACAATACAACGCTAATAGACAATGAACAATTTATCGGCAAACTAAATGACAAAAGAACAACGAACGGCTAATCGAGTAGTCTGCCCCACCAAGCGAGGCTGACGGGGAGCGCCTCTCACTATTTATCACGACTTTAGCGTGACCACCCTCTGGACGGATCTACTCTTCAGGTATCAGAACTTCGGGCGTTAGTATGATCCCGCTAAAGACGGGACAAGTTGTGCTACCTTACCAAACCTGACCAGCCTCTTATCCGGGTTTCTGTATCCCTTCTCTTTGCTTCCGCAAGCCACGCAGAGCACCAACTTTTGCAGTCCTGCTTACTTCAATGTATAGATCACTCTAAACCATCTTGCAGCTTGCTAATACTTCTGGGCGTTACACCAGCGTATGAGAGACTTTCACTTTCGAGATAACTTGTTTTCCACCAAGTTGTACAGCTATTCCATTTATTGATTGTTGATCATTAATTTGATACCTTTGCATAAAATCATGGACATGTATCAGACAATTATTTTTCTTTTTATATTATCATTGAATCCAAATAATTTTTTAATTTGTCAAGAAGATATAGACATCAAGGCAAATTATGTAATTGCTAGTGCATTACGTTTAAGAGACAGCCCAAATAAAAATGCAAAAATTTTAACTACTATTCCTTTTGGTTCACATATAGAGTATCTAACAAATCAATGTTACAATAAAGATACAACTCTAATTTCAATTTATAATGATTATTATATGGTTGTCGGTTCCTGGGTTTATGTCAAATATAAAAATTTTAAAGGTTTTGTATTAAATTCATATCTTTCATACTATAACAAACCTATTCCAGAACCTAAAGATCTGAATAATGAATATTTAGTTCTTTTTCCTGGTTGTGATTGCGATTTTAATATCCACAATGTTACCAAGTGGAATTTTTATGGTTTTTATAAAACTGAAAAGGATTCTCTTAATATTAGAAAGATTAAAATCAATTATATCTCGGATAATGAAGATTACACCTGCCCTTTGATTCTATACACAGAAGACAACTTAAATTTGGAATTTATTATTGGGGCTAAAGGAGAAATGCTTAAAGATAAATCTATGATTTTTAGCAAATCAGTTGAAATATTATATAGCGAAAATGAAAAACAACTAGCAAAAGAGCTTCAAAATGTGGGTCTTAGTCTAATAGACCATTCAAGCAATTCACGAGATGATTACTTTGAATTGATTTATTCTGATGAAAATAAAAAACAAAAATTAAATTTAAATGGGTTTGATTTTCCAACAAGAATTAAGTTTATAGGAGACATTGATGAAGACAACAAAAATGATTTTATTATTACTTTTGGAGAAAAGTCAAGTAGGACAATATTGTTTCTCTCATCCCAAGCTCGTGAAAATCATCTCTTAAAAATGGTTTCTATATTTTTTAGTAGTTATTGTTGTTAAATTCTTATTTTTTTATACTTACATTCAAACACCTCCAACAATTCCACATTTTAACAAACAAGCGCAGCAAAGTCCCACAAAGTTTGGGATACAATAAAAAAAATAAGGCCTGAACAGCGTCCAGCAAATCACCAATTTTAAAAATGTCACATCCAAGAACCTTGAAAATGATGATGAAGTAGATTTATCGGATATCGGCCCACTAATTGAAATTGACTCAAATTTGAATTATTGTCCTAACTGCGAATTTGATTTACAAAAAATAAATTGTGTATTAGGACTAAATCTGTTAAAGCAGAAAAACTAAATTGCTTAAGGTGCGATAACCAAATGATAAATCAAGGAAACTATAAATTTCATGAAGGAACACGAATTGGATTTTTTGGTGAATTATTTGAGCTTTTTACAACCAGAGAATCTTTTGACTTAAATGAATGTTCAAATTGTGGGAAAGTTGAATTTTACTTGCCAAAAAAATATTAAAAAAACTAGCCATAACTGTGGCTTGCTGCTAAATGCTTCATTTTTATCAGGTTTTTTAAAATATCACACTAGGATAATATTAAATTGGAATTTTTTCTAACCTTTGGTTAAAATATCATCATTTTTAAATAAATATATAATGATGTTATTTAATGTCACTTATATTGAATAATATTTTATTTTGTATTTGTAAAATATTGAGCGATTTTATTGGTTATGTTCTTAATAAATGTTGTGCTAATGCACCTGCTCGATAT
>JAXLUT010000011.1:0-75109 GCA_046329385.1 Saprospiraceae bacterium | reverse complement strand
TTCTGCTTGTACAATGGCCTTCATTACTATCAAAAATCTTGGATCGGATACCACGATGCTTCACCTTGGGCAGCATCTTTCCAGCGCACCAATATTATTGGAATGGTTAAAAATGTGATCATTTTAGGTTGGCGAATGGCAGATTTTGGTAGAATCTTTCTTTGGATATTTGTCATATTCATGGTTTATAGAAATTACAAAAAATATATAAAAGATCAAAATTTTAGAAAATTAAGTTTAGTATTTTTAATCATAACTATTTGTATATCAATAAGTTTTATTGCTTATTTGGGGCTTAATGCTCATAGATATTTATTACCAGCCATTTTGAGTTTCGAACTTTTTGTCATTTACATACTATTTCAAAGTAATATCAAAAACAAAAAAATAATTGCAATAATGCTTACGTTTGGGCTTTGGACAGGAAATCTCTGGATCTATCCTAATAAAATTTCTCAAGGTTGGGATTCGACTTTGGCTCATTGGCCGTACTATGATTTGAGAAATAAAATTTTGGGAGATATTAGACAAAAAAACTTGTCAATCAATGAGATAGCGTGTTTCTTCCCCAATCTCAGTGAAATGAAATATTTGGATTTATCTGATTCTAAAGAAAAACATCAATTCTATAACCGTGATTCAAGCCAATATGTACTTTACTCTAATATATACAACGATTTCCCCAAAGAAGATTTGACATATTTGAACCAACATTTTAAAGTCATATCACACCATCAAAAAATGGGAGTTTTCATGACATTATACCAAAGGAAATAAAATCAAAAAGACATCCAAACAGTTGCTAAAAAGACTTTAAAGGAGACGTAAGAAGCTTTTTGATCAGTACAATTTGACCCAAATGATAGTAACTGTGCTCCAACATACCAATAAGATTTCTTAAGTAAGTACCATACTTTTCATCAGTAAAAGGTTCGTCAAGCTGGGATAATGGCATTTGCTCAACAAGATCTACAAAGTTTTCAGCATTATTGTAAATATTAGATCTCAGTGTATCCCATTCCGCTGATGTATTAATAGGTGGCATCTCATAACTATACTTGTCTTTAATATCCAAAGTACCACCTTCAAAAACATTTATCACGCCTTCAAGGTAATAATTGATATGAAAAGCCAACAACGCTATAGTATTGAGTGATTCATATTTTGTTAGAGCCATTTCAAAATTGACATCATCCAATTGAGCCTTCAAGTTTAGATTTGTCCCTACCCATTGACCAGATATAAAAAGATCTTTGAGTTGCTTAGAAATTTGTTCATTTAGTTTCATGATACCAAGATTTTGCTATGTGAATGTATGGAAAACTTTGCATTTTATTGTTTAGCTCTGTGATGAGTCATCACTGCATTTTTGGTGGTGACCCAATTTCTGCCTTCTTTAAAAGCATCAATTTTGCCAGTTCTTGCTAATAGACTGATGTATTCCATACCATAAGGTACTTCTGGATCATTAGCAATAGTGGAAATCGACTCATATACTTCATAAGCCTTAGGAATGATTTGGATGTAGATATTGAGCGACCTTTCTATAGCTTGTAAAATCAGCAAATACAACTTAGAGTAATCGCCATTATTGGCAAGATTTAGAGCGGTATAATATTTTTTGCGATCATTTTTAAGGATTATGGCTGGCGGAAAACCATGTTTCATAAACAATAGATTCATTGCCAATCTCCCAGTACGACCATTACCATCAAAAAATGGGTGAATCCAAACCAACTTATGGTGAAAATATGTCACTAAAAACGGTAGATCCCAATTATCTACATTTAGATTGACATCTTCTATAAGTGTGTCAAGCAAATCAGATACCTTCTCTGGAGATGGTGGTGAAAAATTTGCTCCCAAGATTCTTACCATACCATTTCTGATCCTACCTGCAAACTGATCGTCAATGTTTTTCATGACCAACTCATGGATGCTTAATACATCAATTGTCCTAATTTCGTACGCAATATTGACCAATTCTTCCAAAAAGTTGATGGCCTTATCATGATTAATAGCTTCAAAATGCTCTCGCAATGGCTTTCCACCAATGGTCAAACCGTCTTGCAAAACGATACGAGTCTCTGCCAAAGTAAGACTATTGCCTTCGATGCTGTTTGAATTATATGTCCACTCAATGGATAATTCTTGCCTGACTCTCTCAATAGCCGAAGAAGGAAGTGGCCGGCAACTATCTAGCACTTCTTTTTTCTTGAGTATCCTTCCTAACAAATCGGATATCCCTTCTTGACTTTTTAATAAATTATAATCCATCACAAAAATATATCGGATACAAAGATAAATAATTTATCCGATATTATAAAATTATTTCATAAATTTCTATCAAAAGGATTAAATTATATTAATTTTGAAATTAAATTCATACTTATCCATTATCCATCTTTTAATTTTAGTTATTGTTAAAGTGTAAATTGTTAGTTAGTAAATAAAATCATTAAAAATGATAAACTTTGATTTTTCTAATTGGAACCAAAAACAATTTTCTGATTTCTTTAATAGGAAAATTCCAAATCCAACTAAGTTGGGAAAATATTCATTGCCATATGAAATTGAAATGCTCTCCAATGCTGATAAAAATCAATTAATAGATTTATCAACCGTGGGCTTTTATTTTGATAGTTTTTTGCCTCTTGACTACAATCCTATTGATATTATACCTTTTGCAAATACAGGAGGTGATGGTTGTTTTTTTGCTTTCTTGACAGATTATCAATTTTATGTTAGTATTTACGATTGTCCAATAGTTTTTATTTCACCTTCAGATGGTGACGAAATGAATTTTCTCTTTGCTGAGAATTTCAAAGACTTTCTGCGTATTATGATTTCTATATTTTCTGCAGAAATTATAAGATTTAATGACCCAAAAACTTTCAATTTTGAAAATGCAATTTCTCAATATAATGAAAGTTTTGAAGAATTTGGTGAAAAATATTTTAGCAAAAGACAAACTACAATTGAATATATAAAAGACTTAATTGGTCAAGATGAAATGCGTGATTTAAATCAATATTTTACAAATTTAAATGAAAAAAGAAGAAGTAAAAATTACATATTTACAAAAGATAATTTCAACATTAATTTTGGTATATCTTCAGAAACTATTGAAATGAAAAATTGGCTTATTAATCCAGTTTCTGAAACCGAACTGGAAAGATTTCTTTCAGCGGCCACTTCACCAGAGATCAAAATATTTATTAGAAACATGCCATACATTTATAAATACTATGATGATAACTACCAAAATCTTAGATTTCTAGTACTATCAAATTTACAAACTGCCTTCAATCATGAAAAAGAAATAATAGCAAATCAAATTCAGAGTAATGCTGTATCTGATTATTATTTAAAATGGAGTAAGAACGGAAAGAAAAAAGATGTTCAAGAATTTATAGCAGAGTACAGTTTGTTAAAAAAATCGCCCATTGAATTTGATTGGGCAAAAATAAAGAATGAAGCGAAAGAGTTTGATGAAAATATAAGTATTGAGTTTGCTGATGAGGACTATACGAAAATCATTGGCAATGAAGGTAATATTATAAATGTCATCAATTTTGGTTTTCCTTTTGAGCAGGATTCATTTAAGATAGATACTAACGGGGAAAACAGTATCTACTGTGTCAGTGTAACAACTGAATTCAGCTCAAATGTTGAACCTCACAGTTACAAAAAAAAGATGGATATGTTAATATATTTGCTTTTTAAATATAGTAGTGCAGACCAAATATTAAATCATACAACAAGCGAT
Source organism: Saprospiraceae bacterium (assembly GCA_046329385.1). Lineage (GTDB taxonomy): Bacteria > Bacteroidota > Bacteroidia > Chitinophagales > Saprospiraceae > OLB9. The sequence goes on along the minus strand of JAXLUT010000011.1, from coordinate 71,340 downwards.
CAAATCGATAAAAAATTCTTTCTGACTATGTTTGAACTGGCAAGAAGGTTTGACAATTGAACTGCCAACTTTTATCTATTTTAATACCTTTGCACATAGAATCTCAATATTATGCTTGGCGAAATTTTTACTGAAAATTTTAGTGCTTTTTGTATCGAAGTAAGCAAAAATCCTGATCTCGATGTAAGAACAGACGAAATTTCTCTAGGATTGTATGCTACGGATGCTTCTATATATCAACTACAACCTTTGGCTGTTGCTATTCCAAAAAATGAAGCCGAGCTGATCGATTTAGTACAATTGGCTAATAAGTACAATATCCCTATCCTTCCACGTGGCAGCGCAACAAGCTTGGCAGGTCAGACTACCAACAGTGCCCTTGTTATTGATTTCACTAAATATTTCAATAAAATTATTGATGTCAATATCGAAAAACGCTACGCAATCGTCCAACCAGGTGTAGTACGAGACCAAATCAATGAAGCAGTTAAAGTCCATGGTTTGCACTTTGCTCCCGATCCTGCTACAACGAGTAGAGCAACTATAGGTGGAATGATTGCCAATAATTCGTCAGGAACAAAAAGCATCAAATATGGAAAAACCATTGATCACATTATTGGTTTGAAAGTGTTACTTTCGGATGGCCAAATTCTCGAATTGAGTGAATTACCACCACAAGCTTATGATGCTAAATGCCAAAAGTCAAATAGAGAAGGTGAAATCTACAGATCGTTTAGAAAGATCATTTACGACCATTCATCAGTTATTGTAGATGCTTATCCAAAAGTGATGAGAAGAGTCAATGGTTATCCTTTAGATGAATTTACTTATACAGATCATTGGAATCTATCAAAAATATTTGCTGGATCAGAAGGAAGTTTAGGCCTCATTTTGGAAGCCAAAATAAATCTAGAACCAATACCCAAATACAAGGCTGCCTTTACAGTACACTACCATAACAGAATGGAAGCTATCCAAGAAGTGAATCAAATGATATCATTTGACCCTGCCGCTATTGAGATGCTTGATTTCAATGTCTTTGAGCAAAGTGTCAAAAACAACATGACCAAAGGTCTTCACCAAAGATTGATAATAGGCGAGCCACAAGCTACGCTTTCTGTTGAATTTTTCTGTTTATCACAAGACGAATTGGATCAAAAAATAGCCGACTTTACAGAATGGCTAAATAAAAACAGTAAAGCATACGCCTTCCCTATCCTTCGCACCGCAAGTGAATTGGATGACTCTTGGGCATTGCGCAAAAATGGACTTGGCTTGCTCATGGGTGATCCTTCAGGCCGCAAACCCATGCCTTTCATCGAAGATATGGCTATCCCTTTGGAGCATTTGGCTGCTTATATACAAGAAGTGTTGGACCTATGTCATCATCATGGAGTAGAGACCATCTTATATGCCCATGCCAGTGTTGGCGTCTTACATGTGCGTCCTTCATTAGATATGACAAGCCAAGGTGATATCGATCTGATGAAAAAAATCTCTGATGAAGTCTTTCATTTAGTAAAAAAATATGGCGGAGCTTGGTCTGGTGAGCATGGAGATGGACGCAATAGAGGCCATCGACTAAAAGATTTTTTTGGAGCAGAAGTGTATCAATGCCTTGTAGATGTTAAAAATATTTTTGATCCCAAACACTTGATGAATCCAGGCATCATCATAGATGTCCCACCTATGGATCAACATTTGAGATATGGCGCTGCATACCAAGATAAAAAAAATAATTTTGTTTACCACTATCGCAAAGACCACTCTTTTGAAGGTTTGGTACACAATTGTTCAGGTGTAGGAGCTTGTCGCAATCACATAGGCGGTACAATGTGTCCAAGTTTCAAGGCTACTTCAGATGAAGAAGCATCCACTCGAGGTCGAGCCAATGCATTGAGATTAGCTATTTCAGGGCAGATGGGATTTGATGGGTTGACAGATGATAAAGTTTACGAAACCTTGGATCTTTGCTTATCTTGTAAAGCGTGCAAATCAGAATGTCCATCCAATGTAGATATGGCCAAGCTAAAAAGTGAAGTACTACAAAAGAAATTTGATGCTGGAAAAATGAGCTTTCGCGAAAAAGCCATCAATGCAAATATTGACATCGTCCCAAAAATGACTGGTTGGATAGCTCCAATGATTAATTTTGTGCAGGGAACATCTTTTTTTAAATATTTTGCAAAAAAAATACTGAAAATAGACTCAAGAAGGACTTTGCCTTCATACGCTTCTGAAACATTGAGCCATTGGTATGAAAAAAATTATACACCAAATGGAAGTTCAAATAAGGTGGCACTTTTTGCAGATACCTATATCAATTACCATGAGCCAAATATAGGTAGAGCTGCCATCAAATTGCTCAATGATTGTGGCTATGAAGTCGTATTGGCCAATGTAGGCTGCTGCCAGAGACCAAGAATATCGAATGGCTTTCTTAAGAAGGCAAAAACTGAAGGCACTCAAATGGCACAAAATCTTAAAAATTATATCGATCAAGGATTGAAAATAGTGGTTTGCGAACCATCATGTACGTCTGCATTGATTGATGATTTGCCAGATTTGATCGATGACGAATCATTAGCTAATTGTTTACAAAATAACGTTTTATCAATAGATCAGTTTTTGTATCAAGAGTCAAATGCTGGGAATTTAAAAGGAAAATTTATATCAAAATCTCCTGACATCCTTTTACATGGACATTGTCATCAAAAATCATCTTATGGTACTAATGGAATGAAATCCATCTACCTGACTATCGAATCTACCAAATGTACTGAGCCAGATAGTGGTTGTTGTGGAATGGCTGGATCATTCGGTTATGAAACTGAGCATTATGACATTTCAAAGAAAATATCCGAATTAGTCCTTATACCAAGTATTCAAAAATCTGGAGATAATACAATGATAGTCGCCAATGGGTTTAGTTGTAGGCATCAGATCTTAGATATTAGTGGCAAGAAGGCCGTACATTGGGTAGAAAGTGTATCTTTCGAGAAAGTGTAAATCTTATCTTGTCTTATGTAATATTCATCAAAATTGACATTCTCCCGTCGAGTGATTGCTTTCATTTAGTAAGATTTTCTACCTTTACCTTAAAATTGGATTTATGCGTCACTTTATCACGTTGTTGTTTTTTTCTTTCTTTACTTTCAAAATGAATGCTCAAGATTCCGTTTGGGTTCAATCATTCAATTATGGATCTACATCAAGGGATTCTGTCATCAATTTTCCTGAAGGAGACCATAATCAATATGAAAAAATAATCATGTATTACTCAATGAGATGCAAAGGCGGCTTAGTTTCAACAAGTGCAGATAGAAACAAAGGCTGTGGAGAATGGGATTATAGTTGTAATACCAGCATTATCGACTCTACAGCGATCGATTCGTCCAAGGCAGTCCATCCCAATTACATTATTAGTGGGTTTTCGGGTAGTTACTTCCCTTATGTGACAAAACCGACATATACATATCTAGAAAATGTTTTGACTAATATTTCTCCTACAAATATTTCTGGTATTGAAAAGGTAATTATTAATAACACCACCGATCAAGTAATTATCAATCAAGACAAACTAAATGGTAAATTATGGTTATATTTTACAAAAGATGAATTAAATGCTTTGGGAAATGGAACATTAAACGGTATCACATTCCAGCATACTGGCAATGGTAAATTGGACTTTTTGAATATTCAAATAGCGCCATTTAATGGCAATCCTATTAGTTATGATGAAATAGCAGGTTTTAATTTTACTGAAGTGGTGGATAGAAGCGTCACTTTTGATGGTACTGGAGAAACAAATGTATATTTTCATAATGCTTATAATTATATGGCATCCGACGGTTTGGTATTTGAAATCTCATACAACACATCAAAAAATAGCATTAAAAATCTTGAAATCAAAGGACATCTCTCATCAACTGGTGCATTTGGATTACAAGGAAATGATAGCTACTGGGTAACAGATGGGCAATCAGGCGTCAGTACAAATTCAACTTTGACAAGCATTGGAAAAGAAATAACTATTGCATTCTGGTCAAAATCAGCGTCAGCTACATTAGCAAATAACTCATTCTTGTATGGAGCTGGATCAAATGGCGAAAGACAATTGAATATCCATCTACCTTGGTCAAACAATCGAATATTTTGGGACTGTGGCAATGATGGTAGTAGTTATGATAGGATTGACAAAAGCTCAGCAGGAATATCCTTTAACGGAGCATGGAATCATTGGGCATTTACAAAAAATACAGTTACTGGAGTCATGAAAATCTATCTTAATGGAGAACTTTGGCATTCAGCCACTGGTAAAACAAAGCCAATCAATGTTAAAGAATTTACTTTGGGTGCTTCACGAGGTAATGAAATCCCATTTTTAGGTAATGTTGATGATTTCACCATGTGGAGTAGAGAGTTGAAACTTGATGAAATAAAGACAATCATGCACCAACATCCTGCTATCCTTCAAAACCAGCAAGCATCCTTGATCGCATATTATAATTTTGACGACAACATAAATTCTACTATTTATGATTTATCTGGAAATGGTGTTCACCTAAGTACAACAAGCGATATTTTAAGTCAAATCTTTAGAGCAAAAGATTATTTTAAAAATTTCAATTACTTGACAGCAAGTCCATCCATAAGTCTTTTAAAAGGTCAAATCACTGTCAGTAAATCAAACATCACAACTCTTGATTCAATTCAAAACATTCCGAATAAAATCATTCCCTATAGTGTAGTAAATAGAAAATTGGTAGTTGGTCAACCATTATATTACTGGGAGGCAAAGTCTGAATACATCTATGATGAGAGTGGCACTATCAAAGACAGTATCAACATAGATTTTGAAGATATTTTGGAGATAAGTGACATCACTTATTACACTTTTGCACCTAGCAAATTTGAGTTGATGTCATTTGTTACACCTTATGGTATAGGATTAGACTTTGGTATTAAAGGCAAGACATGGACTTTTGATGTGACAGATTTTGCACCAATACTAAAAGGTAAAAAGCGATTCTTAATGGACAGAGGAGGAGAGCGCCAAGAACAAATGGATATAAAATTTGCCTTCATCAAAGGTACTCCCACTAGAAATGTTTTAAATATTCAACAGGTTTGGCCAGTTAATGCATATGGTTATTCAAGCATACTAAACAATTCTCAACTAGAAAAAAGGACTTTGTCATTTGATAACAGTGTTAAGAGTATGAAAATAAGAACGGTAGCTACAGGTCATGGTCAAGAGGGAGAATTCATACCTCGTACTCATAGCTTTAATATCAATGATGGATCATCTGAATTTTCATGGTCTCTATGGAAAGAATGTGCCAATAATCCAATATACCCTCAAGGCGGAACATGGGTATATGACAGAGCAGGTTGGTGTCCTGGGGCGCCTTCTGATTTGAGAGAGTTTGAAATCATGTCTTTGGTAAATGGTAATACATTTACTTTGGATTATGGGCTTAATACAGCTGAAGGAGACAGTAGATACATCGTCAATACCCAATTGGTCAAATATGGTGCCATGAATTTCACAAGAGATGCTGCGATAAAAGATATACTTTCCCCTTCAAGCAAAGTAGAATATACAAGATCCAATCCTGCTTGTAGCCATCCTGTCATCACTGTCCAAAATAATGGCAGTAGCCAAATCACTGACATGCTCATCGAGTATGGGACTGAACTTCAAAAACTAACTTATCATTGGACTGGAAATTTAGCATCTTTGCAAATAGTAAAAATTGAATTGCCTGCATTACTTCCATCTATTTTCAGCAAGAGCAAGGCTTTTGGTGTGGAGATAAAAACTGTCAATGGATCAGCTGACCAGAATATCCAAAACAATAACATGGTCAATGACATCATTCCTGTAAAAACAATGGAAAAAGGCATCATTGTTTCCATCAAAACCAACAGTCAACCGCAAGAAACCAAATGGACCATCAAAGACAACGCAGGCAATATATTGAAAACAAGTAGATTGAATATGGAAGCCAATAAGACATATAATGATACCTTGGCAAATATTGAAGGCTGTTTCCAACTACAATTTACAGATAGCGATCAAGATGGTATATCTTGGTGGGCCAATGGAGACGGTGTAGGGGCTATCAGAGCTAAAGCTATCGGTTCGGAGTGGATGACATTCAATCCTGATTTTGGAAGTGAATTTACTTTCAATTTTATATCTGGCATCCCTTCCTCTGCTGAAGATGGGTTTGCTCAAAATATTGACTTCAAGATAATACCTAATCCAACATATGGACTTTCTGATCTGATATTTTCTAATGTTTCAGGACGAGTAGTCTTGAATGTCATAGATCAATGCGGCAAGATTCGGACAAGCAAAGAGTATTTTGCATCAGAAAATGAAGTAAATAAGATACAACTGGATCTTTCAGCTTTACCAGCCGGACTTTACTTCGTACAGATTTCTGGACAAAATGCTTCAAATGCTATTAAAATGGTAAAATATTAAGATATTAAAGGGTTAAAGGTTTATTTGTTTTTTTTCTGTACTGTGATACTTGCCTAAACCAAACGGGTATGACCATTGCACCTGCAATAAGATAGCTATAATATCCAAAAAGCCTCCATATCAATGCAATCAATGCTGCCAAACCAATAGGCACGTAGTCACTAAAAAATCCACCAAACAAAAACTCTGCTACGCCAGCTGCTCCTGGTGTAGGACTGAATGCTTCGATCACATGCATAGCCATGCCACGGGCCATAATGATCAAATTGTCTGACATACTTGGCTGAAAATCAGCGACAAATGCAATAATGAGACAGTTTATAGCTAAAAATCTCACAGTCCATGCTATACCAGTGCAGGCCATTGTCTTTATAAAAAACGATGCAGGCTTCTCTTTGAGTTGTTTGGCAGAAATGACTATATCATCTGCAGTTTGGTGAAGTTTATTTTTAAATTGATGCAAAAATGGAACCTTCGAAATCATTAAAATCATTCGCTTTATAGCTTCAGGATTTATAAATAGACCGTAATAAAAAACGGAACCATAAGTGATCATGAAGCAAAGTACTGTCAAAAAAGTAATGCCATAACCATCAATATCACTAAAAACTAGCATGCCAGGTCGTATCATAATGGGACCTACCACGATATAAAGCAGTATGAGTGCAAAAGTCAAAAACACAGTATCCATCACCATACTATACAATACAACTGCAATAGTCTTAGCCGCCGAAATCTGCTCTTTTGATAGTAAATACAAGGCTACTCCTGCGCCTCCTACACTGGTGGGTGATACACAAGTACTAAATTCCCACAATACTATCAATTGCATAGATTTCCACCAAGAAAAAGCATAGTCGGTATTGATACGAAGTCGTATTGCAAAAAAAATATGCCTTATCACATACATCATCAAAGCCATGAAGATCCAAAATAAAGTATGAAAATTATTGTCCAACTTTTTCAACTCATTGACATCCAATTGTCGGCTCATGATATATAAAACTACTCCCAATCCAATAACAATTGGAAGAAATATCCTAGATACTTTCAGATGTTCTAAAGCTGACTTTTCATCAGGCTCGTGAGTGATCATGGAGTTTTGGTGCGATTGATCCACTTTGATATGATTGGGATACTTAACTAAAAGTCACTAAATGTTTGTAGAAGATGCTGGATACTTGGCTGAATAAAATACCAAGATGGCCATATTAAAAAAGAAAAATGGTCCAACTTTGTCCGTTTCTATTAAGTCATTGATCAAACACATGGCAAAAATGATGATAAACCCTAAAGTCGTAGCCATAATGATGTATTTGTCATGAGCATTGGTACAGCGATGATAGATATTTTCACCTTGTATGAGACAGACGAAACACAAGCTGATGAATATCAGAAAACCGATAAATCCTTGTTCTACCCATGTCATCAAAAAATAATTATGAATACCAGATTGGTCAGGATTATCACTTACATACGTTTGAAACCTTGATATAGAATATGACTTATAGTTGGAATAAAATGTGCCTGGCCCAAATCCCAACCAAAATTTGTCTTTGATCATTTCGATACCTGCCATCCATCTATACACTCGCTCCATTGATGATATATCTTCCAATTTATAAGTTGCCTCCAGCAAATTGTCAAATTCAGTATGGGTGATTGTTCTCTCAAAGTTGGGTGCAAAATCCATGTATTTGTTGTCCCAAGACAAGAAAATGATGCCAACAATAGCTACAATACTACTTAGGAGCAATGCTTCTTTCACCCATCTTTTCTTGATGATTAGGTAGGCACCGACTGCGATCGCCATTGACAAAATAGCAGCTCTTGTGTAACTAAAATAAATACCTACAACAAAAATACTAAATATAAAAATCATAGCACCATTGGGTTTCCCTTCTAAAACATTGATGCGCATCAATGCCCACACAAACGGAAGACAAACCACACATATCGCTGCATAATTGACATGATTTCTGAAAAATGGCCTGACCACATCATAGCTTGACGCAAAACTGAAGCCCTCGATCGCATGTCTAATCAACACAATACTTATCGAGAAAAAAAGAAAAATATACAAGATCTTATATGCCTTCAGATATTGATCTCCTTTTTTAAATATCGCCAAAGGGAATACAAAAAATGGCAAAACATACCATATTTTGGCCAAAAACACCTTGATAGATATCAAAAGCGATTGTGAATTGATGGCCGTAATAAATATCCAAAAGATATGTAAGAATAAAAAGAAGGTCAAGGTATTGAAGAAATAATCTCTATTGATAGAAAAATTATTTTTCAGCAAATAAAACAGGATAATACCTGTCAATAAGATCATCAATGGCTCTGAAGGCAGATCAGTACCAAGGCCAACACCTTCAAAATACATCTCTACAGAAAATGGCAATATCATGAAGATGATATAAAATAATTTTCTGAAATCATTCCATAAAAACCCAATACCTAAAGCTACGCTTGGTAGTAAAAAAGGCAAGAAATTTCCAAACCATATTGAAGCGATAATGGCAACGGCAACCAATGCAAAAAACCATCGAAATAAGTGCTTTGATTGGGTATCAGCTATGTACATAGCAGTGTGATTCATATCAATTGTTGACTGTGAAATCAGTTTCCTTGATATTTTCAATAACAAATATGGCCAAAATACTAAGCATAATACCACAAATACTTGCTAAAATAACAATAATGGCTCTCTTAGGTCTAGATTTCTGTACAGGGATGTCTGCTTGCTCTATCACATGAATGGCCGAAAATGGCGCAGAGTAAGTAGCATTGAGCTGCTTCAATCTTTCCTTATCAAAGCTGATTTGCTCAACAAGTCTATTCAGTTCTTGCTCTATTTGTTTCAATTCTGAAAGTACTGGCGCATATTTTTCCAACTCAGTGGTTGCCTTCCTTTTTTTGCTTTCGGCACCCATTTCTTCAGCCATGTACTTTATCAAAGAGTCTTTTTTTGAAGGATAATTTTTATAAAATCTTATTTTACCTCTTGCTTCCTCTAGATCAGATTCAGCACCAGTCAATATGGTATTATATAAAGATGTTTGGCCCCAAGTTTCAAAAATACCTGACTCTTGCTTAACCCTCTTGAGTCGCTGGGCCAACGAATCACTTTGTATTTGTTTTTTAGCAATGTTGGAGTCATAATTGTCAATCAGTTTTTTCTGGCTGCTTTTTACCACATATTGAGCTATGCTTTCTATCTTATCTCTGGCAGCATTACATATTTTAGCAGCCATATTTGGGTCTTTATCTTCTACTTCGAGCATCAACGCGCCATATTTAGTCTTGATAGTCTTATAATTGTCCAATAACTTTTCTTTCACTTTAAATTTTGCCTTCTTGTCGGTAGTGTCAATCCCATAATGTTCATAAAGATTAAAAGAATCCACCAAATAAAACAAAACCTCGTGCGAAGAAGCGATCGAAAATAATCTATCTAAATCATTGTCATCACCGTAGATACGCACATCTTTTTCGTCACCACCAATCGGAATTGGCTTGGCCAAATCTGGACTTGCTGCATAAAATGTTGTCTCTGCTTGATAATAATTGGGCAATAATAAACTTACTCCTACACTTAATATAAAAACAGCAAGGCTGACCCAAATCAACTCTTTTCTCCATTTATAAATAGTTTGTGCAAAATCAGAAAGATTATATTCAGTACTCATAAGCTTGATGGATCAGAAAAGCACTTAAATCTATACTAATACTACTATTCATTTCGATTTTTTAGACTGAAAAAGTCTTGCTTCTCTATTATTTTAAAAATAAACGACAAAAGTAAGCAAAATAATAGACTCGCTGCCAAGTTGTAAATCCAACTACCCAAAAATATTTGCTTTACTAAATAAAAAACTGATGTAGAAATCAAAATAAATATCAAAGGCTTTTTCAAATCTGATGCACTCATCCTGATATACATCTCTTTGTCCACCAAAAATATTTGTCCTAACATTACAAACGTTTGAGTAATCATCGTAGCTATCGCTGCACCTATAGCTTGATATTTTGGAATCAAAACCAAGTTTAAAACCACATTGACCAATAGACCTAGTCCAAATACTACATTGAGGTTTCTGATCTTGCCAGCAGCTACCAATAATGTACCATAAACATAAGCCACAGCTACTGCTACATAACTGACTATCAATATTTTAAGCACTATATCAAAGGTAGATTCATAATCTTTGTATAAAAATTGCAGAATATTTTCTCCATAAAAAAAAATAACGCTCACCACGACAATACTGCTGACTAAAATATATCTCAAGCCAATGCCCGTCAGCTCTTCAAGCATTTTTTTATCAAAAATATTAGCCCCAAACATTGGGAGCAATAATGCCGCAAATAAGTAACCTGTCATATTGGCTGCATCATAAAATCTATATGCAGACGCATAAACTCCAGCTTGATAATTTCCATCATCCAATAAATTGCCCAACATGATTCCATCCAATTTATTGTAAGCAGACATAAACAGCAAGGTAAGCACATAAGGTAGGCTTGATCTAAGTATGTACTTAATACTTTCAATTTTGATACCTAAAAAGTTAATCTGTATTTTTGACAACAGTAAAAATGATGCTATGAAGCAACTAATTATATAAGAAACACACTGACCATAAACAAAAGTCATGATGGTAAAGCTATTCCTATTGCCTTGGTAAGCCATTAATCCACCAATGATTATAATCATCAACACCTTATCTAAAGCACTTATCCATGAGTCTGTCCTATAGTGACCCAATCCAGACATGGTCGTACGCATGATCATGAATAGTGAGCTCAGTACCAAATTGAGAGACAATACCATGACCAGCTTCATGTCACCAAAACCGATGATACTTCCAATAATCATCACTAATGGAAAAAAAATAAAAGCCAATAACAGCTTAGTCGTCAGCAGATTTGGAAAATAATCATTGATAAGATTCTGATTTTTTGGTACATATTGAGCATTCCACGTTTGCAAGCCTGGATCATTGATGAATTGGAAGAGAAATACAAAATTGAAATATGCAAAATACAACCCATAGTTTTCAATTCCAACAACATTCTGGACTTGAGTTTCTATTCCAAAGATATATATAGGCTTTATCAAAAGATTGATAATGAGCAATAAAGCTATATTGATGGAAAATTCGCGTTTCATGCGCAGCAAATGTACGGACTATTTATTGATTTATTTATGGGAATGTACTTTGCATAATATCAATGAATAATGCCTCTTAGCAGCTGGCTTTGTAAAGATTTGCTTGTTTTTTTGTGTATATTATAGTTAAAATGTACTTTTGTGGCCTTATTTAACAACAATTTAATAATTATTAACGAATAATCGGCAATTTATGGGACAAAGTTTAATCTTTTTAATTCCTGTTTTTGGAGTGTTAGCATTGCTCTTCACTTTTTGGAAGAGTTCATGGGTTTCAAAACAGGAAGTAGGTACTGAAAGAATGGCACGCATAGCTCAGAGTATTTCTGAAGGTGCCATGGCATTTTTGAAAGCTGAATATAAAGTATTAGCTATATTTGTAGTGATTGTAGGTGCCCTTATGGCTATGAGTGGTATGAATGAAGCTTCATCTCCTTTAGTAGGTGTTTCATTTGTAATAGGTGCTTTTTGCTCTGCTTTAGCGGGTTTTATTGGTATGAAAGTGGCTACCAAAGCCAATGTACGTACTACCAATGCGGCTAGAACAAGTCTTGGCAAAGCATTGGAGGTTGCCTTTGCAGGTGGATCAGTGATGGGTATGGGTGTAGTAGGATTGGGACTTTTAGGTCTAGGCATCCTCTTTGCTTTATACAACAACATTTGGGCTGGAGACATCAATAAGGTCATCACAGTATTGACTGGTTTTTCATTTGGTGCATCATCTATTGCATTATTTGCAAGAGTTGGAGGTGGTATCTACACAAAAGCTGCCGATGTAGGAGCTGACTTAGTAGGTAAAGTAGAAGCTGGTATCCCAGAAGATCACCCACTCAATCCAGCCACAATTGCCGACAACGTAGGTGATAATGTAGGTGACGTAGCAGGTATGGGTGCGGACTTGTTTGAATCTTATGTAGGCGCTATTGTAGGTACTATGGTATTGGGTGCAGTATTTGTAGGTACTGGAGGCTTTGAAGGTACTAACAATTTTAGCGGGCTAAATGCGATCCTACTTCCATTGGTATTATCAGGTGTTGGGATTGTAACTTCTATATTAGGTTCATTTTTTGTAAAGGTAGTAGAAGGTGGTGATCCTCAAAAAGCACTCAATAGAGGTGAGTTGATTTCTGCTGCTTTAATGTTGGCTGCGACTTTCTTCATAGTTAAATGGATGCTTCCAGAAACATGGACAGACAATGCTGGCTTCAATTATACATCAATGGGTGTATTTTATGCAGTGATTATCGGTCTTGTTGCTGGTTTGGCTATTGGTATCATTACTGAATTTTATACTGGTACTGGTACAAAACCAGTAAAGTCTATCGTCAATCAATCTTTGACAGGATCTGCCACCAACATTATAGCTGGTCTTGGTGTAGGTATGCAATCCACTGCACTTCCGATCTTAGTATTGGCGGCTGGTATCATCGGTGCACATCACTTTGCAGGTCTATATGGTATCGCTATTGCAGCTGTTGGTATGCTATCCAATTTGGGTATCCAGCTTGCTGTAGATGCTTATGGCCCAATAGCTGACAATGCTGGTGGTATCGCCGAGATGGCCGATCTTCCAAAAGATGTGAGACAAAAAACAGATAAACTCGATGCTGTAGGTAATACTACTGCAGCTATTGGTAAAGGATTTGCGATTGGTTCAGCTGCATTGACAGCTTTAGCATTGTTTGCTGCGTATATGTCTATCACTAAGTTGACTTCTATTGATGTGGCAAATCCCCTTGTGATGGCTGGCTTACTTATTGGATCTATGTTGCCGTTTTTATTCTCTGCATTGTCTATGAATGCAGTAGGTCGTGCAGCTATGGACATGATTCAAGAAGTAAGGAGGCAATTTGCTGATATTCCTGAATTAAAAAGTGCCTTAGCTGTCATGAAGAAAAATGACGGTACAGATTATAAAAATTGGAGTGATGCTGACAAAAAAACCTTTGATGCTGCTGATGGCAAGGCTGAGTACGGCAAATGTGTGGCTATTTCCACAACTGCATCCATCAGAGAGATGATCTTGCCAGGTATTTTAGCTGTTGTTTCTCCTGTGATCATAGGATTCGCAGGTGGCCCTGAGATGTTAGGTGGTTTGTTGGCTGGTGTAACCTCTTGTGGTGTATTGATGGCCATCTTCCAAGCAAATGCAGGAGGAGCATGGGACAATGCCAAGAAAATGTTTGAAGAAGGTGTTGAAATCCAAGGTAAAATGTATTACAAAGGATCAGAGCCTCACAAAGCTACTGTTGTAGGTGATACTGTGGGTGATCCATTCAAGGATACTTCTGGTCCTTCACTCAATATCTTATTGAAATTAATGTCAATCGTAGCATTGGTCATAGCGCCTTTGTTATAATCAGAAATAAAGGTCTAAACTTGATAAGAGAAGCTGTAGCAATATGGCTTCTCTTTTTTATTTTGACAAAACAATATTCCTTCGTTTTTGTTATGAAAGAAAAATGAGATATGTTGTCATTACTCATCAAAAAAAAACTAATTTAATTGGGGTAAACGATGAAACTTTTTGATTCTTATCCGTCTTAAATTAGGTTTTGTACAAATAAGTATTATTTCTGCAATGCTAGAATTATTAAATAACTTACAGGTGGATGATTTCTTTGTTTTGCTGACTATCAGTGGATTCGGATATTCATCCTATCGCTTTGACCAACCATTAAAAAATGTTAAAAAAGCATTTACAGTTATCAATACCGAAAAACGAAATTCAGTCTCTGTACCCATTAAGTTTTAGACTTGATTTAGAAAACATTCCATACATCCGATTTAAACTATTTATTAACAAATCTTAGGCTTTAAATGAAAAACATCAGTTGCAAAAATTATCAAATTCATATCAATCATTGGCATGCTTTTGAGCAATTTATAAAAGAGCAAGATCCTTCGTCCATCTTTGTCATTGTGGACGAAAATACCGAAAAGTACTGCCTTCACATTGCACTTGAGCATTTGGATCGAGCCATCCAAGTGATCAGAATACCATCTGGTGAACAAAACAAAAACTTAGCATCTTGTCAACAAATCTGGCAAAATCTTTTGAAGTATGGTGCTGATAGGCATTCATTGGTCATCAATCTCGGTGGCGGCGTCATTGGCGATATGGGTGGATTTTGTGCTGCCACATATATGAGATGCATCAATTTTGTACAAGTACCTACTACACTATTGAGTCAAGTAGATGCATCAGTAGGTGGTAAGTTGGGTATAGACTTCATGGGCTTTAAAAACGTAGTAGGTCTCATCAGTGATCCATCAGCAGTATTTATATTTACTGAGTTTTTAAACACCTTGCCATCAGATCAGAAAAAAAGTGGATTTGCTGAGTTATTAAAACACGGTCTGATAGCCGATAAAAATACTTGGTACAAACTCACTGAATCAAATCCTATTTCGTCAGATGATTTTGAGCAGCTTGTATATGAATCCATCATGATAAAGAAAAAAGTTACTGAACAAGATCCACACGAAAAAGGCATAAGAAAGATACTTAACTTTGGTCATACTGTAGGTCATGCTATAGAATCATACTGGATGGATAGCCGCACGCCATTGCTACATGGTGAAGCAGTAGCTATAGGCATGGTTAGTGAGGCATTTTTGTCATACCGAGTAGGTAAAATTTCCGAATCGGATCTATTTAATATCCGCAACTCAATCATCAAACTCTATGGCCATCATCCCAAATATGTCAAACCTGCAGATGAGATAATAAATTTGATGCGCCTAGACAAAAAAAATTATAAAGGAGAATTTAGATTTTCGCTGCTTGATGCCGTGGGTCATGGCTGCTATGATATTCCGATCAATCAAGATACCGTAGCCGAAAGTTTCATTTTTTACAAGGAAAGAATGGGTTAATTTATTAAAAATTATTTGCTTTAAGTAAACTTTACTATCATTGCAGCTTACTAAAAGCTCAATGGCATGAAAAATGTATTTTTGACCATATTACTTAGCATCACAATGATGCGCTATGTTGATGCACAAAAAACAGATTTAGTCTCCTTGTCAGAAGGCAAGCTTGTTGCATTTCATGCACTTTATGATAAAGATGCTAAAGTGTATGGATACTATTCGATGTACGACAAAGGCATCGTTTCAAAAAATACTTCTGAATTTGAATTTTTTGTATTGGATAAAAACTTGAGGCAAGTACTCTCTAATGTGGTACAAGGCCCTGTTTATGTCAAATACTATTATGGTGGCATAGACGAAAATAATAATTTGTTTTTATATCCAGTAGTAAGTGATGATGATAAAAAAAATTATAAAAAATTGGCTATTCCTTCAGTTTATAAAGTCAATATGAAAGAAAACAAGATCATAGAATGGCATGGACTGTGTTTTGAAAACAGCCAAATAGTGACTTGCCCACCACAAGGTAGCTACAAGGATGAAGAAGAAAAAGATAAAAAAGAAAAAAAGCAAAATGGCTATGTCAAAAAATCAAATGTCTATGAAGGTTATTTCACAGGTCATCTTGTCATTGAGTATGATGACTATGGCAAATACACCAAGAATTTTACATTTCGCAAATTTGATGAGTCCAAAAACGAGAATTGGACATATACACTTGAAGATGCAGCTTCCAAAAAAAATTACTACTTTATGCGAATAGTTGCCTTGGATTCTAACACTATTTATGGCTTTAAGACATTTTTAAAGTATGAATCATACCAAACTAGCTATTTTATGGCATGGGATATGAGGACTGGCAAGTTGCTCAAAAATGAACTCATCACTCAAGTACCAGCTGAGTCTATAGTATCTATGTTGTTTTTATTTGCAGAAGGATTAGGAAATAAAATAGATTCTCAAAAGTCCTTTGACGATAAAGTGGTGGCTACAGGCAAGATATACAAAGAGAACTATTACAATTCACCAGTATATGGATACTTCAGATGTATCATAGATAAAAAAAGCCATGAGCTCAAGTTCAACTACTTAAAGTTTGAATCAGATTTTAAGCCTTACTTTCCAAAAATAACACCAGAAGGTCAACTAGAAAAGGGATTTAAATTGTCCATTAGAGATGTCTTTTTCTTAAATGATGGCAGCCTTATCTACATTTTTGAGAAGTACAAGTACGATGCAGGATTTTTCAAGGATATTCGGCAAAAAATGATGATTTAGTTTTTGTCATCACCGACTCTAATTTTCATATCAAAGATGTCAAGGTTTTGGACAAAGAAAAATCAACATACAGCGCTTCAGACTATTTATTTGGGCAATACCTAAATGATGGTAAAGACTTTGTTTTCTTTTATGAAGATTTAAAAAAGGAAACCGAAAATGAAGAAGAAAAAGTTGTACTTTTTATCAATACTTGGATCAATGGCACACTCAACGAAGAGCAATTTCCAATCAGTACCAAAAAAAATATCATCTACCCTTATATAGCCAAAGAAGGATATATTTTGCTGCGTGAGTACAATGAAAAATCGAAATACAATCAAATCAGGCTCGAAAAACTCAATTTTTAAGACTTGAGTTTTTTGAATAGTGATCGGCTATAGTTTTTATTTCCTTCAGGTTGAGTTGCCAGATGAAACTTAAAAATTGTTGGTAACTGGCGTTTGTATCTCGCTTATCTACTGCCTCAATATAACGGTTGAGAGTGTAGTTTTTGCGAGCGTCGTAAATTTTTGAAAACAATAATCCTAACCATGATCTCAAATAGTTATTTTGTGTGTCGTTTGACAGATGCCTGATGACTCCATACAGCGCACTGCCATAATCTTCATTATAATAAAATATGGGCAAAACTTCTGATCCTACCATTGTTGATACATTATAAAAATCCTCGCTGGGTTCAAGTGTAGTAGTATCAGCGTCTATCGTATAATAATTTTTAAGGTTTTGAATCCTTACTTCTATTGGCGGATGAGATTGTAGTGAATCCTCATGGTACTCTTCTTCCTTCTTGAAATAATGATATTGATCAAAATCTTCTCCTTCCAACCAAGCTTGCTTAAAATGCTGCTCTGGCAAGTCAAATAATTTGTAATACACACTTGAATCTAAGGTCAAAATGGGCAATTTTTCATACTTTATCATCAAATCCATTGCTTTGATATACTCACTTTTTTTGAAGCCGCCAGCAACATAAAATGCATAGCCAATTGAATCTGCCTCCAATTCATGTTTGCGGTATTGCCTTGCGTGATTATACGCATTTTGTCTTAATATCGTCTTTGCAGTTTTTGATTGATTTTCGGTTTGGTCATACAATAGCTTGTCTAAATTCCTTTTGTTTTGCTTTGAGTAATTATGCTCTAAATTTTGATAAAGATACTTATTGTAATGATCCAATACATAATGACCCAACTCATGTGCCAGGACAGATGCAAATTGCTCTTCATTATTCAACCATAAAAATAAGCCAGCATTGATCAGCAACAAGCCATCAGAAAGGCAAAAAGCATTGAGTGAAAGATCTTTACTGACCAAAAAAAACACTTGATTTGGATCGGGTATTTCTGCAATTTTAAATTTGCTCAATGTGTTTCGGATCAATGAGTCGGTCTTTGGATGGAAAATAAACTGGTTATCGTTCACTTGACTGACGATGCCTTCATAAGATTCATTATAGATTTTGACCATCTCTTTGCCAGCTTTGTCTTTGTAGGTTTTTTTCATTTTTTGCAACTGCAAATTTTTATACTTGGAGTACTCTATCAAAAATCGGCTCTTTGCCACTCTGTATCCAGATTTCAAAGTGTCCAAAACGATACTTTTGTCTAAGAAAGCTGATTGGCTCTTCACATCTACTGATGATATACAGAGAGTCAATACCAAAATAAAAAATCTAATAACACACAATTTTGAAGTCATCATACTATGCAATTTCTGATGTCCCAAAGATATAAATTTATTAAAATCAAAGGAAAAATTATTTACTTTTTGCAATACATCGTACTATTAGTTTGATTGAAAAAAGGTTTGGCTATATTGCTTTTGGGCAGGTTTACTCCCTTCCTTATAGCCTTCACTTCATATCGGCGATACCACGACCTCAATCATTTTACTTTCGTCAAAGTACTTTTGTGCCGTCTGCATAATCTTTTCAGATGTCATCACATTGATTTCACTGACCAAAGTATGTAGATCTGAAGGCAACTTTCCAGTCAAGATCATGGACTTGGCAAAAGATGCCAAATTCATAGGTCCATCCAGCATATTCATAAAATTGCCCATCAAATAGTTTTTTACCATTTTTAACTCAGATTCAGGAACAAGATCTTGCTTCAAAATGTCCATCTGTCTATATATTTCATTCAAAATAGGTGTTTCATATTCTGGTGCTGCTTCAGTACTCACATAAAAGCATCCATCATACACCATCTGGTCAACACTACTATAAATATCGTAGGTATAACCCAAGTCTTCTCTAATACTCGACATGAGTCTCGAACCAAAATAACCACCAAAAATAGTATTGAGCATGAAAAAAGCCGTATGATCAGGATGATTTTTAGTAAATAGTCTCATGCCTGTCTTGATAGCACTTTGATGCTCATTAGCAGATTTTAAATGATATTTTTTATTGTTGACATCAACATTGACTGGAGAATATTCCTTTTTTATAGTGGTTTTTTGGTCTTTCCCAAAATAGTCTTCTAAACTTGACATCATTGTATTAGTGATTTTGCCACTTACGAATACAAAACAATTGTCAGTCCCATAGTAATTTCTATAATGTTGAAGCAAGATTGATCTATCCAACTGCTCATAATCGTCTTCAGTGCTATTGTAGCCATAAGCATGGTCTTTCCCAAATATCTCTTCGGTAATCTGCCTGTATGTGATGACTTCATTTTTTGTCAGTTCTTCTTTCAATTTTTGAATGTTCAATTTTTTAAACTTTGCTAATTCATCATCAAGAAAGAGTGGACTTTCGTACATTTCATATACCAAAGGCAGCAAGGATTCAGCATGTTTTGTCAATGTATGTAAAGATGTAAAAGAAAAATCAAGATTGGATGCAGTCTTGATCGAAGCGCCATAGTAATCTATCTCTTCAGAAACTTGTGCAGATGACTTATGGCCGCATCCATCCTTCAAAAGCGAGGATACCGCTCTACTGGCCAATCTGTGATCTTCTACTGTCCTACCAGCCTTGTGGATGATTTCAATTTTAGCAATGTCTTGGCTGCCTTGATTCACTACGCAAACTTTGGTTCCATTTGACCATGAAAAGACTTCTATGTCAGGTATGACCAAAGAATGGATCGTATGAGAAACTGGCCCAATTTTCCGATTCAACATAAGAACTTTTTTAAGACGACAAATGTAAGAGTAATATGTTCAATTCGCCTGTTAATTGATAGACAATCACACTTCAATACATTTGAATTAATGCCCAATAACGTAAATTATATTAAAATTGACAAATTCTAAATCAAACAGATGTTAGGAATTATCATTTTTAGCATTATTTTTGTGACATATTAGCAACTAACAAGATGTAAAAGTTGTAACAGTTTATCAAAAAAGGTCATAATGAGATTTGAAGTTTCGTCATCAGAGTTATTAAAACAGTTGAATATTGCAGCAGGTGCCATCAATTCCAATCCAGTGCTGCCTATCATGGAAGATTTTCTTTTTGAAGTATATCAAAATGTGCTGACCATCACATCTACCAATCTGGAGACTACCATCATCACACATTTGGATGTCACATCTGATGAAGATGGCATCATAGCCATACCAGCCAAAATATTGCTCGAAACCATCAAAGCACTACCAGAACAACCCATCACTATTAGTTCTGACGAGAACAATGCTGTCAAGATCTTGTCTGTATTTGGATTGTACAAACTATCGGGCGATGCTCCAGAAGACTTTCCTACACCACCAGAAGAAGATGATGTTGAGTCTTTGGTTTTAAATTCCAAAAAAATTCAAAAAGGCATCACCAATACAATATTTGCTACAAGCAATGATGAATTAAGGTTGGCGATGACCGGCATATTGATTCAAATTGACTTTACCAAACTGAATTTTGTAGCTACCGACGCTCATAAATTGGTCAAATATACTGTGGGCAATCTTTCAACAGATATAGCCAAGTCACTGATTGTACCTAAAAAAGGATTAAACTTGGTTAAAAATGCCTTGTCAGAAGAGTGCGATGTCAATATCAGTTTTAACAAGGCCAATATATTTTTTACATTTGGTAGAACAAAAATCGTATGTAGGCTGATTGATGCCAAATACCCTGAATACAATGCAGTCATTCCAGTAGAAAATCCATTTGAAGCGATCATCAACAGAAAGGATTTCCTTAATTCTCTTAAGAGAATTGCCATCTATGCCAATAAATCTACCAATCAAGTCATATTGAATCTCACAGAAAAAAGCATGACTATTTCTGCTCAGGATTTGGATTTTTCAAACGAAGCCACCGAGCAGCTCAATTGTTCTTTTTCGGGCGATGCCATGACCATTGGCTTCAATGCAAAATTTCTGGGCGAGATGTTGGGTGTATTAGAAAATGATGACATCAAATTGCAACTTTCTACACCAAGCAGAGCTGGACTAATAGTCCCTACAGAGGATGATCCAGGAGAGTCTTTGCTCATGCTTGTGATGCCAGTAATGATGGGCAATTAATGTTTTGGAGCAAACAGGCACTATGAAAACAGGTCTGTTTTTTGGTTCTTTCAATCCGGTTCACATCGGGCACATGATCATTGCCAATCACATGCTTCAGTACACTGATCTCGAAGAAGTATGGATGGTAGTAAGCCCACACAATCCTTTAAAAAATAAAGTTTCATTGGCCAAAGACAGCGATCGATTGCACTTAGTCCACTTGGCCATTGACGATCATCCACGTATCAAAGCATCCAATGTAGAATTTTCGCTACCAGTACCATCATACACTATAGATACATTGGCACATTTGACCGAAAAATATCCAAAAAGAGAATTCTGTCTCATCATGGGTGGAGATAATTTGTCCAGTATTGATAAATGGAAAAACTATGAAACTTTATTGTCTAAGTATGACATCTACGTGTATTTGAGACCTGGATATCCTTCTGAAAATGCAGCATTGTATCCAAGAGTAAAAATAGTAGAACACGTACCCATGATGGATATTTCGGCTACTTTCATTCGCAATGCTATCAAAGATAAAAAATCTGTCCAGTATTTGGTGCCAGAAAAAGTTTATGATTATTTGCAAACATCCAATATGTATAAATAATTTATTCTATCAAAAAGAATACAATTTTGGACAATAAAATGTAGTAAAATCACTTTATCAGAATAGTACAATCAATTTTATGACGAAAAAACGATTTCACCTATTCTTCTTTGCTTTCTTGGCTATTTTTGTTGTTCAGGGGCAAAGCAATCTTGAATTAGATACTTGGAAGTCACATTTATCTTTTAAATCAGGCATCAAGGTAACTAAAACGAAAGATAAGATTGTTTATGCATCAGCCCGTGGCCTATTTACTGTAGATCAGAATGACTTATCTGTCAAATTTTTTTCAAAAGAAGATGGTCTATCTGATGTGATAATACAACACTTATATTATGATAAAAACCAAGATCAATTATTTATCATTTACGCAGACAATAACATCGACATCATCAGCGGTGCAGAAGTTATCAACATTCCGACCATAAAAAACAATACATCGGTCTTAGGAAGCAAGACGATCAATGATATCTTTTTCTCTGAAGATATTGCATATATAGCTACAGACTTTGGTGTCTTAGG
Organism: Saprospiraceae bacterium; assembly: GCA_046329385.1. Lineage (GTDB taxonomy): Bacteria > Bacteroidota > Bacteroidia > Chitinophagales > Saprospiraceae > OLB9. The sequence goes on along the minus strand of JAXLUT010000011.1, from coordinate 48,906 downwards.
ATTTGATCTGATATCACATGAATTCTTATTTACTACATTCACCTCTCAAAAAATCGATTGTGTGGGCTACCACAATGGTGTGATATATGCCTCTTCAGAAACCAATCTGTACTATTTTCCGAAGTCGGGTACCAACATTTCTGACTTTAATAGCTGGTCATTAAGGACTCAACTTACTGGTACTATCACCAATATGGCAGTAAAATATAATAAACTATTTTTATCCACTTATACTCAAGTTTTAATGGTCAATAGTGATACCATAGTAGAATTATTGCATGTTACTGACCCAGAAGCAATAGGTTTCCTTTCAGAAGAAGGATCAACCCTAATGATTGGGATCAAAAAGGGTACTGAAGGACGCACCATTTTTTATGAAGAAAATGGAAATACTGTAGAAAAAGGATATGGCTGTGCAAGATTGGTTCAATATGCTGTAGAAGATAATAAGGGTAGAGTATGGTATGGAGATATATGGGAGCCTATCAAATATACAGAATCAAAAACTGAGGATTGTAAATATCTCAGATTTTCAGTTCCTTATGATAATGATGCAAGTGGCATAACCTTTAAGAAGGACAAAGCATACTTTGGGTCAAATGGTGTCACTGAAGACTTTGGATATAAATATACAAGATATGGATATTACACATTACAAAATAATGAATGGATCAATTATAGTCCTGAAAATTTTCCAGCACTTAACGCTTATGATCTTTTTCATATCAGAACAGTTGCACTGCATCCGAAAAATGACGATATTTATTTAGGTAGTTATTACAATGGGCTATTGAAATATAATGAAGTCACAAAAGAAACCCAACATTGGAACAAATATAATAGCGTACTTGGCGGTACTGTGGGAGATTCATCCCGAACGAGGATTGCTGGACTTGTTTTTGATAAAGATGAAAACCTTTGGATATCAAGCTATGGTGCTGTCAAACCTTTGGTGGTAAAAACAAAAGATAATACTTGGCACTCATTTGCAGTACCTGGCAATACCAACCTACATCAAATAGCTATTGACGATAATGGCAATAAATGGATAGCTGTCCATGGCGTGGGCAATGGATTATTAGTATATAATGAGGGTAGTAAAATATCCGATCCTACTGACGACAAATCAAGAAATATCAACAGAAATAATAGTGAAATCAAAGGCAACAAAGTCAATTGTGTCTCAGTAGATTTGGATGGAAGTGTGTGGGTAGGCACAGATGAAGGACCAGTGGTTTTTGATTGTGGAGATCCATTTTCAAACGATTGCAAGGGATCAACAAGAAAAGTCATTGTCGATAACATACCAGCTCCCCTACTAAGGTATGAAGATATACTTTCGATAGCTATTGACGGAGCCAATAGGAAGTGGTTTGGCACAAGAAATGGCATCTTTGTACAGTCTCCAGATGGTATCTCCCAAATATCAAAATATGATGTTCAAAATTCACCACTATTGGATAATATTGTGAGAGAACTTGCCTACAATCCTACAACAGGTGAAATGTTTATCGTCACACAAGGCGGAATTCAAAGTCTTAAAACTGAAACAACTGGTGGTAAAAATTCCAATGCCAGCAATGTTTATGCTTTTCCAAATCCAGTGAGACCAGAATATACTGGACCTATAGCCATCAAAGGACTAATCAGAGACGCTAATGTAAAAATAACTGACATCAATGGCAAGCTTGTATTTGAAACCAAAGCCTTAGGTGGTCAAGCAATATGGGATGGCATGGATTACAATGGTGATAAAGCGGCCACAGGTGTATATTTAGTATTTAGTGCCAACGCTGAAAATACTTCGTTGCAAGCAGAGGCTTTGGTGACCAAAATACTTATAGTACACTGAGTTTTACTTTCTCGATTATTTCGTTATAGAAATTTTCATATTGTGGCAAAATGGCAGAAATATCAAACCTTTTTGCCTGTAAAAAAGCATTTCTCCTGAACATATTGAGACTTTCTTCGTCATTAAGCAACTCAATACACCTTTGAGCCATGCCATTGACATCTCCTATAGGACACATATACCCAGTCACTCCATCAATATTAACTTCAGGTATTCCGCCTGCATTGGATGAGATCACAGGCACTTCACAGGCCATCGCCTCCAAGGCGGCCAAACCAAAACTCTCAGTCTCAGATGGAAGGATAAATAAATCAGCTATGGCCAATAGTTCTTCAACAGCTTCTTGTTTGCCCAAAAACCTTATCTCATCACAAAGATTCAAATGGCGACATAAGTCTTCCATATTTTTTCTTTCTGGGCCGTCGCCTATTAACAACAATTTGCTTTTGATTCTTTTTTTGACAATTGCAAAAATCTGGATGACGTCTTCTACCCTCTTTACTTTTCTAAAGTTTGAAATGTGGACCAAAATTTTTTCACCCTCAGGAGCTATTGCCTTTCGAAAGTGATCTTTATTGGTCTTACGAAATCTACTAAAATCTATGAAATTGTATATGACTTTTATTTCCTTTTTTATTTGAAAAGTTTGTAACGTCTCTCTTTTCAATTGTTCTGAAACCGAAGTGACACCATCAGATTCGTTGATAGAAAACTCAGCTACTGGCGCAAATGAAGAGTCATTGCCCACCAAGGTGATGTCTGTACCATGTAATGTAGTAACTATGGGAATATTGATACCTTTTGAACGCAATATTTGTTTTGACATATATGCCACAGCAGCATGAGGGATAGCATAATGCACATGTAAGATATCAAGCTTTTCAAACCTTATAACATCTACAAGTTTGCTGGCCAACGATGTTTCATAAGGAGTGTATTCAAAAAGCGGATCCTCCATAGCGGTCACCTCATGAAAATAAACATTAGCGTGGAATGCTGTAAGACGTACAGGTCTTTTGTAAGTGATAAAATGTACATCATGTCCTTTATCAGCCAATCCAAGTCCCAACTCTGTAGCAACTACACCACTACCGCCAAAAGTCGGGTAACACACTATTCCTATCTTCATATTACATAATTGACCACATATACAATTTTGAAAGCAAAAACCATTAAAAGATAATTACTTTTGGAATATCATAACAATTCTTTTTTAAAATCGTTTTTATACTTTGAATATTGCACATGGATTGGAATAGCAGCATCAAGGGTTTTAAGGCATATTTGCTATTAGAAAAGTCACTGTCATCACATACCATAGAGGCATATATCAGAGATGTAGGCAAATTGCTTGAATTTGTTTTAATCAAAAAAATAGATCTAACACCTGATAAATTACTTCACGCTAATCTCACTGACTTCATATATTTTATCAATGAGTTGGGTCTTGAACCCAAAAGTCAAGCAAGGATAATATCAGGAATAAGAGCCTTTTATAAGTTTTTAATGATTGAAGACATCATCAATAAAGACCCTTCCGAATTGTTGGAAAGCCCAAAATTACAACGCACCTTACCAGATGTGTTGAGTTACTTAGAAATCCAAAAAATTCTTGCATCTATTGACATGAGTGCGCCACTTGGACAGAGAAATAGAGCTATCTTAGAAACATTATACGCTTGCGGATTGAGGGTCAGTGAACTAGTTACTTTAAAATTGAGCAATTTTTTTCCAGAAGAAGGATTTGTTAAGGTACTGGGCAAAAACAACAAAGAAAGATTGGTGCCCATAGGCGATTCCGCTATTAAACACATTTTATTATATCTTGAGACAGATAGAAAGCAATTGCCAGCTATCAGCAAAGATTCTCAAGACACGATTTTCCTGAATAGAAGGGGCCAAGGTCTAACAAGGGTCATGATATTTTTGATGATCAAAGCACTGGTCGAAAAAGCGGGCATCAACAAGACTATAAGTCCACATACATTTAGACATTCATTTGCCACACATTTGGTAGAAGGGGGCGCTGATCTCAGGGCTGTTCAAGAGATGCTAGGTCATGAATCCATCTTGACCACAGAAATTTATACACATGTTGATAGAAATTATTTAAGAGCTACTATACTAAAATATCATCCATTGAACAGCAGAAAAGTAAAATAGTAGTATTATTGCTGTTAAACTCCATTTAATTTTTTATAGCAGAGATTATTGTTTTTTATCATTGGATTTGAGTCTATCCAAAATTTTTGTGACCATTTCTTCTGTCATATTGGCTATTTTTGCTATAAGTTGTATATTTAAATCATTTTGATATGCATTTAAAACTAATTCTACCTTAGCTTTTTCAATCCCTTTTTCAATACCTTTTTCAATACCTTTTTCAATACCTTTTTCAATACCTTTTTCAATACCTTTTTCAATGCCTTTTTCAATACCTCTTTGAATGCCCATTTCAATGCCCATAGCCCTACCTTCCTCGATTCCTTTCTCCCTACCTTCATGCATAGCACCTGCCAAAAGTGCTTTTTCAACCCTTATCATGTCCCAATACTTATCGTATGCCTCCAACTCCTCTTTGCTGTAGGCGCTTTCTTTTGATAATTCAAGAGCTTGTGCTATCTCTGGGACAGACATCAATTGTTCCAACAAGGCATCATCGTACATATCTTTATCATTTTCTAACTCTTGTAAGAAACGCAACCATAACAAAATTAGTTTCTTTTCAGAAAAAGATTTTGGTTCAAATTTTGGTAATTCAATAAACACTAATTGTAAACCATCAATACATTTTTCAATATCTTGGATATGTACCATTTTATAATGATGATACCATTGATCAGTATTTGGTTCAAATTTTTGATTTACAATACTCAAAGCAAATACTGGCTGCAGCATTGTATATTCTTCATTTTTTTCGAGCTGCCTAACATATGCCTTTGAAGCATTAAACAATACTCTATTTTTAAAACTATTGGTCCAAAGCATTTGCATTTCCACAATAAATTGTCGGCCTCTATTATCTCGGCATCTGACATCCACTATTGAGTTTTTAATTATACCAGGCAGCTCTGGCACCAATTCTATTGGTAAATACTCCAATTCTCTGATTTCTTGTCCAACTTCTAATGGCAGCAATGAGTTTAAAAAACTCATTGTTATATTAGGAAATTGCCCAAATATCTTCTTGAAAACCAAATCATTTTTTGGATCTAAGTACCTCATGGTGTAAAACTATTAAAATATTTCACAAAACCATTAAACTGAGGTAAATTTTATAAGTTTGTTTTGCTAAAGAAGAATCGACAAAAGATTTATATCAAATATATTGTATTGCTATAATTACACCAAATATATAAGTACCTTGTCAAAAAATTGAGAAATTTATGCGTCTCCCTTTTGTTATCATATTATTGTTTTACTTTTTCAACAATAACGCTCAGTCTCATTCTCAAATTCAGACAGTGCCATTATCTGCAGATACTGATGAGCAAATACCATCTATTACCATTAAATGGGTACCAGATGCCAATGCAAGCAAATACACAATATTTAGAAAATCAAAATCATCAAATACTTGGGGAGCGGCAGTAGGCAATTACTCGAAGGACTCGACGCAATACGTTGATAAAAATATACAAATAGGTCAAGTATATGAATACAAAGTCACCAGAACGCACAGTAACGGTACTGCTTCTGGTTATGGATATGTGTTATCAGGAATAAAAGTACATCCTACATATCAAAAAGGCTTTATCTTATTGTTGATAGATGAGAGAGTAGCTTCAGGAATTATTGATGAATTAACAGCTCTAAACATTGATTTGACCAATGAAGGCTGGCAAACAGAACAAATAATCGTTTCTGATACCTTGACTGCTGTAGAAGTGAAAGCTAAAATCAAGCAAGCTAAAAACAATAACCCTTCTCTAAAGTCAATTTTAATAATTGGTCATGTAGCAGTTCCTTACTCAGGCAATGCCGCTTGGGACGGACATCCAGATCATGGAGGCGCTTGGTCAAGTGACACATATTATGCAGATTTAGATGGTGTTTGGACAGACAATGGCGTCAATGTTACTGAGCCTGCACGTCAAGAAAATAAAAATGTACCCAATGATGGTAAATTTGATCAATCAGTCTTGCCTTCCAATATTGAATTGGAAATTGGCAGAGTTGACTTTTACAATATGCCAGCTTTAAACAAATCTGAAATCGATTTGCTAAAACAATATTTTAAAAAGAATCACGCTTTTAGAACAGGTAAAATAGTAGCACAAAGAAAAGGATTAGTCAACGATAATTTCAATTATCCTGAAGGCTTTGGACAATCAGGACTGAAGTCATTTTCACCATTATTTGGAGCTGAAAATGTAGATATTTTACCGTATAGGCAGACTTTATTGACTGAATCATATTTATGGTCATACGGTGCTGGAGGAGGCTGGTATCAAGGAGCAGGAGGAATTTCTACGACCCAAGACATGGCCAAAGATAGTCTTAAGACAGTTTTCACATTTTTGTTTGGAAGTTATTTTGGTGATTGGGATGCACAGAATAATTTTTTAAGAAGCGCTTTAGCATCAGGTACCATACTTACGAGTGCATGGGCAGGAAGACCTCATTGGATGGTTCACCAGATGGGCCTTGGAGAGACTATTGGCTATTGCTCAAGGATTAGCCAAAATAATTCTATCTTATACCTACCAGAAGGTACAGGTGCTCGTGGTACTCATGTAGCATTGATGGGTGACCCAAGTTTGGTTTTGTTTCCATTAAGTCCATTAGATGATGTGAAGGCTGATGCTACAAATGCAGGTATCCAACTCAATTGGAATTCTGATTCGAGTGCAGATCATGGTTATGCCATTTTTAAAAAGAAGTTGAATGAAGATTCTTACCGTCTGGTAAAAGAGTTTTACTTTGATACAACGTATCTTGATAATGATGTAGATAAAGATTCAGTTTACCAATATATGGTACGAAATATAAAATTGGAATCATCAGCTTCTGGCACCTACTTTAACGTATCTCCTGGCAAGGTAGCAATGGCGACTTCTATCTCAGATTTTCCGATTATTGCATCCATGGAATATCAACATGATTTTGAATTTCTAACTGCCAAAAGCACTTCAAAGTTTGCTACAAAACAATTTTGGATCCTAAACGATAGTCTTATTGGAGAGGACACCATGGTGCATATCAGAATGCCTTGTAGAGGTCAAAGCGCTAAGCTAACATTGATCATCATGAAAGGGAACAAAAGAGATTCTACTTCGACAAACGTGAATTATGAATGCAGTGAGCCACAATTAATATTTGAAGTCATAGATGCTAAGTGTTATGGAGGTACCGGACAAATAAAAACATTAGTTCAAAATGGAGCAACGCCATACACATATCTATGGAGTCATGGCTCAACAGAAACATCAATTGAAGTGCCAAGTGGTCAATACATTTGCAAGGTCACATCAAGGCTGAATACTGCGATCACAGATACATTCAATGTGAGGCAGCCCGATTCGCTTTGGTCCGAATTAATAATAAAACATGCAGAAACAGACTTATTAGGATCAATAATAGTACACCCAATGGGAGGTACAGGTGAAAAGACAATCCAATTGATACCAGATGCTCCTTTGAATGCACTTCAGACAGGAGATTATACATTGGTCATTACAGACGCTAATGGCTGTACAGACACTACTACATTTTCAATTCTTAACTTTTCAACAACAACAAGTGATAACAAAATGGAGCAACTTAAAATCAGCCCAAATCCAACATCTGATTACTTCACTTTTACCAATTTTACAGATGAAAGTGATTTGTCTTTCCAATTGTTTACAGTAGATAACAAACCATTGTCAGAAATTTTTAAATTGGAAACCAATCAATCGTATTCTGTAGGAAATATTTCTCCTGGAATTATTTTTGTGAAAGTTTTTAATGAACATTTGCATAAAACATTGAAATTGATCAAATTACATTAGGCATTTGGGTTCTTCGTATGAATACAACTTTGACAAAATATCAAACAATAATGGATTCGCCCATTGGCAAATTACATTTGGGAGCCAGCGATCTTGGGTTGAGATGGATTAAGCTTTTTGATCAAGGCGAAATAATCCAATCAGAAAATTTGTTGTTGGATGAAGCTGTATCACAATTAAACAGATATTTTGATGGTCAGCTTCAAAGTTTTGATGTACCACTCGATTTGAAAGGTTACTCTCCATTCTCACTTAGGGTTTGGGAACAGTTGCAAAAAATTCAATATGGTAAAACCATCAGTTACAAAGAGTTAGCCATCAGATTAGGAGATGTGAAGTGCATCAGAGCTGCTGGCACAGCCAACGGACGCAATCCTATACCTATCATCATACCTTGCCATCGTGTGATCGGAAGCAATGGTGACCTAAAAGGTTTTGCACTTGGATTGGATGTAAAACGAAAAATCTTAGCTATAGAAAATCCTACCAAATACCAATATCACACACCTACACTTTGGTAAAGTGTCAACTGATTTAATGTAATATTCACAATTTCACCAAGCCATTTTTACAAACTATAGCATTTTGCTGTATCTTGATACGAAGCAAATTCTTACCTATTTGTATGGCAGTTTGATCATAATTTTCTCGGTGATGAAGGTGATATTGCAGAGCACTAAATCGTATGGAATACAATGTCAGACCCAAAGAAGTCAATCTCCATTCAATATCGACATCCTCGCCTACACCAGCAGTAATATAGTCTTCATCAAATCCATTAATCGCCAATAAATGTGACTTTGCTACGCACCAATTATGACCCCAAATACCAGAATTTCTTTTTTGAACACTAAAAGGCAAATACAGCCCATATTTGAGCCTTGTGGTATCAGAAAATAAAATGGATACAAAGTTTAATAACGTCAAATCTTGAGTTCTGTAAAGTTTTTCTGTCAATTTTGGCCCAATCATCACGCGCCTTCCAAAACAAATTTTATGCGGACTCATCCATTTTGAATAAGCCTTGATAAAGTGTTGATGTGGCACACAATCACCATCAACAAAGATGATGTATTCGCCTTCAGAAACTTTTATTGCTTTGTTGAGAGTCGCATTTTTTGTAAACCCTTGATCAATATCTTGAAATACATGTTTGGTTTTGAAAGTAAATTTGTCAAATTCTTGATCGGCAAAATCACTGCAAATATCGTCCTCGGCTATGATTACTTCAAAGTTCTGTACCGATTGTGCTTGCAATGCTTTCATGATCAAACGTAAAGCTTGATGATTTTTATAATAAGCAATGATAACAGAAAAGTACATTTTACTAATATAAATTATTGTAAATAAACAAATTGAATCATTTTAAATGAGCAAATATAGTCAATTTCCTACCAATTCGCTTAAACTATGTCAATTACTGCAATGATATTTTTCAAAATCAAAATCCAAATTTCGACTTCTAAAATAATTTGCAATACCATAAATTTCATGAGTTGACACACAACAATAAATATCCTTACTAACAAAACCAACTACATCCAAGCAGTATTAAGATTCTAATGAAGATTGTTTAACTTTGTCTTTGAAATTTAAAAAATATGGCACTTATCAAGCCTGTCAATGGAAAATCTCCAGTTTTTGGAGATGATTGTTTTATAGCAGAAAATGCAACAATAGTAGGTGATGTAGAGATGGGAAATCAATGCAGTATCTGGTTTAATGCTGTGATAAGAGGAGATGTCCACTATATAAAAATGGGCGATAAAGTCAATATTCAAGATGGAGCAGTGATCCATTGTACCTACCAAAAGTATCCGACAAATATAGGAAACAATGTCTCAATTGGACACAACGCATTGGTGCATGGATGTACGATACATGACAATGTGCTCATCGGTATGGGTGCCATCGTTATGGATAATTGTGTAGTAGAAAGCAACTCCATCATCGCAGCTGGAGCCGTTGTGACCCAAAATACTAGAGTAGAAGCTGGCTCCATTTATGCTGGCATTCCTGCAAAAAAAGTAAAAGACATCAGTCAAGAATTAATTTCAGGTGAGATCGACAGAATTGCAAATAATTATGTGATGTATTCTGGCTGGTTTAAATAAAATACATAATTTTACCCACGACTGAAAAGGTAAGATTTAAAATCTTCAAAGCTAACATTCATTTTTGTAGCCATTTTGATTTTGTCTTGTAATGATTCCAATCCAGCAGGCAGAGAAACAGCTTGACCAATGGTTTCCTCTACAGTTTCAAGAAATTTTGCTGGATGCGCTGTCTCTAAAAATATACCCAACTGATGTTGATCCAAGTCTAACAATGCGCTATATGCAATGGCACCATGCGGATCGCAAATATATCCATACTTATCAAAAGCATGCTTCATGGCTACACGAGTATCATCGTCGTTGAGCCAATATCCAGAAATATTTTCCCTAAATATTTCTAAATCATGATCAAATATCTCTGATAGTCTTACAAAATTGCTTGGATTACCCACATCCATGGCATTGCTGATAGTAGGTATAGATGCCTTTGGAGCAAAAGTACCATTGGCGATGTAGTCAGGTACTATGTGATTGGCATTGGTAGCCGCAATAAACTTAACAATAGGTAAACCCATTTTTTTAGCCATGATACCAGCAGTAATGTTACCAAAATTGCCACTTGGTACACTGATTACAACTTCTTTGTTAAGGTGTTTTACTTGCTTATATGCTTCAAAATAATAAAAGCTTTGTGGTATCAACCTTGCAATATTGATACTATTGGCCGAACTTAAGTTCAATTTTTTGTTCAAATCTATATCAAGAAAAGCTCGCTTGACCAAAGCCTGACAGTCATCAAAACTTCCATCGATTTCCAATGCAGTAATATTTTCGCCCAATGTTGTCAACTGCTTTTCCTGAAGGTCACTAACCTTACCTGAAGGATACAAGATAACGACTTCAACACCTAGTTTTTTGTAAAATCCAGCAGCAACAGCTCCTCCAGTATCCCCTGAAGTCGCAACAAGTATGGTGTATTTTTTGTCCTCATTTTTGATAAAATATGAAATCAAAGCCGCCATAAATCCAGCACCAAAATCTTTAAATGCCTGACTTGGACCATGCCATAGTTCCAATGCTGCTAAATGATCATCCAGCATGACCACTGGAGCAGGAAAAAATAATGCACTTTCAATGATAGCCTTTAAATCTTGGTCAGGTATGGCATTACCTATCAGATTTTTGCTGACTTCGAATGCTATCTCTTGAAATGTGTATTGCTCAATATTAGCAATAAAATCACCATCCAATCGACTGATTACTTCTGGCATATACAATCCATTGTCTGGTGCCAATGAATGCAAGACTGCACCTTTTAGATTGGTTTTCAGCGATTTATTATTGGTTGAACAAAAGTGCATCATGCCTTACTTAAAATATTTGAGTTTTATCTTAAAATCTTACTGCCCCTTCGTGATTGATCTTAGACAAGTAAGTAGTGACTTCCATTTTCTTAGACATATAGAGTATTTTTGCTTTTTCGCTAATTTCCTCAGCGATGCCACTATTGTCACATAATGCAAACATAGATGGTCCAGCTCCACTTATGCTGAAGCCTAGGGCTCCTGATTTCATTGCTAGCTCTTTCATATCATAGAATAAAGGAATCAAATGTGCCCTCTGTGGCTCCACCAAAAGGTCTTCGAGTGATCTACCAATCATACCAAAATCTGATGTGTACATCGCAGCTACAAAACTTCCTAAATTCCCTTGCTGACGGATGACTGTTTTGAAATCCACTTCATTTTTAAGAATGCCCCTTGATTCTCTTGTCAGTATTTCTACATGTGGATAAATCACCACGGCATTTAGCCCGATGGGAATATGCAGTTTTTTTAGATCCAAGGTTACATTATCCCTTATCATGATCATACCACCCAATAGTGAAGGCGCTACATTATCAGCATGATATGCTCCATCTGCTATCTGTTCTCCTTCGACGGCAAACTTCAAAATATCATACTTAGACAGTCCTGTTTTTAAAAATTCATTAACCGCAAATACACCACCTACAGCACTAGCAGCCGATGAACCCAATCCACTTCCGAAAGGCATTTTCTTATGTATTTCCATCTCAATGGGTCGATCTGATTCTCCAATGAAGTCAAGCAATCGTTTTGCAGCAAACCCTGCTGTATTTTTCATGACATCATAAGGTAGTTTCCCACTTGCGCCTTGTATGCTAGTGATCGTAATACCAGGACTATTGCCTTCCCTTACAATGATCTCGTCTCCTGGAGCATCGAGTGCAAAACCTAAAACATCAAAACCAACAGCAACATTTGCTACTGAAGCGGGTGCAAAAACTTTAATTCCAGGCTTTGACATTTTAATAATATTGATGTTTTTTCAAGATAATTTACATTAAATCTTATCGAATCTTATTCAAATATAAAAAAAAAAGCAGCTACGAATCACTCCATAACTGCTTTTTTATTTAGGTCGTGGGAGATGAGGGGCTCGAACCCCCGACCCCCTCGGTGTAAACGAGGTGCTCTGAACCAACTGAGCTAATCTCCCTAAAAAGATGCCTTTCTTCAAAAACGTCGCAAAGATATGACTCTTCTGAGTTTGTGCAAACTTTTATTAAACTTTTTAGAAATTATTTTTCAAACTTTTAAGAAAGGTAGTTTGCATACCTTTGCTTCCATTAATTTTTTACCTACTTGTATCATGATTGTTGATCCTTCTTCTGCCTTATTAAGCGGCACATAACCCATTCCTATTGGCAAATCTAAAGATGGTGAATGTGTGCCTGAAGTGACTATCCCTATTTCATTTTCACTTTCATCCATGATAAGATAATTATGCCTTGGCACGCGTTTTTCGTCCATCACAAAACCTACCAATTTTCTTGATAATCCATTACTTTTTTGAACATTCATCCAATCCTGTCCATTGAATACAGCTGGTTTTTTTAATTTTGTAATCCAACCCAAACCAGCCTCTAAAGGAGAAGTATGGTCATCAATATCATTGCCATATAAACAAAAACCCATTTCCAACCTTAGGGTATCTCTTGCTCCAAGACCACAAGGCTTGATGTCAAACTCGGCACCTGCGTCCATGATGGCATTCCACAATGCTTCTGTTTGCTCATTGGCACAATACAATTCGAATCCACCACTACCAGTATAGCCAGTGGCCGAAATCAAAACATTGTCAAATCCAGCAATTGTACCTTTTGTAAATGTATAATATTTGATGGCGCTAAGGTCAATATCTGTCAATTTTTGCAAAGTTACTACCGCTTTAGGTCCTTGTATTGCAAGCAAGCCTGTTTTGTCTGAAATATTGGTCATTTTTGCATCAAAAGTATTATTTGATGATATCCAATTCCAATCTTTTTCAATATTGGATGCATTTACCACCAACATGAAAGCTTGTTCGCCTTCGGAACACATGTCTTCTGGCAGTCTATAAACCAATAGATCATCTACAATACCACCTGTAAGATTGGGCATGCAAGAGTATTGTGCTTCACCAATTTCAAGCTTTGAAGCATCATTGCTGGTCACTTTCTGCACTAAATCTAAGGCTTGTTTTCCTTTTACTATAAACTCTCCCATGTGAGAGACATCAAAAATTCCTACTCCTTTTCTCACACAATGATGCTCATCGGTGATAGAAGTATATTGGATAGGCATATTGTATCCAGCAAAATCTGCCATTTTGGCTCCTAAAGCTATGTGAATATGGGTAATTGGTGTGTTTAACATTTTGGATTAATTTGATTAAGGAAGCCCAAAGTTAAACCTTTTAGACAATTTTGAATAACAATTGATAGATTTCCTGACAGATATGGCTATTGTACAAAATGATAAAACGAATGATCATATAAAGAAAGGTAGAAACTTACTTACCTTTGCGGAAGTTCTAAAAAATATAATGGACAAGAAGCCTATAGATGATGCCGCTTGGCTGATAATGATTTTCCTAAGCCTTGTTTGGGGATGCTCATTTATACTCATAAAAAAAGCACTCATTGCATTTGATCCAGTTCAATTGGCTTGTTTGAGATTAGGTATTTCGTCTCTTGCTTTTTCTCCATTTGTGTATAAATTTAGGAAAGAAATACCTTGGAAAGATTGGTCAAAATTTGTAGCAGTTGGTTTGACGGGTAGTGGTATTCCTGCCTTTTTGTTTTCTTTTGCTCAAACCAATATATCTAGTTCTGTGGCAGGTTTGCTCAATAGTCTCACGCCAATATGGACATTATTGATAGGAATATTTGTATTTAGGCTTAGTTTTAATAAGTGGAAATTAATAGGTGTAGTTTTAGGATTTTTAGGAGCGGCATCTCTGATAATATTAGGCGATCAAAGCTCCATAGGAGGAAATCCAATTTATGGAATACTTATTATTATTGCTACCATTTGTTATGCATCAAGTGTCAATATGGTACAAGCGTTCTTCAGCAATATTCGCCCAATTATCATCAGTAGTATGTCTTTTTTTTTAATTGGTCCGCCCGCTATCATATACTTGTTTTTGACTGATTTTACAACAGTATTGAAAACAAATAGCAATGTGATGCTTTCATTTGGAGCAGTAACGACACTTTCTTTGATGGGTACTTTTTTGGCAAGTATCTTATTTTACAACTTGGTGCAAAGAACCAATGCCGTTTTTGCCAGTACTGTAACTTATTTGATGCCGATAGTTGCCCTCGCATGGGGAATCATTGATGGAGAGATGGTTGGCATTCTACATTTCATTGGCATGAGTACGATTTTGATAGGTGTTTATATCACTAAAAAAGCATAAAAATGCAGCAATTACCTGGATTGTATATTGCCGAAACAAAAGACAAAGGTAGAGGAGTATTCACTGCCTATAACATTTCAAAAGATGATGTCATAGAAGTGTGTCCAGTAATAACCATTCCTCAATCGCAAGTTCCCATTATTCACAAGACTATTTTGCATGATTACTATTTTTTATGGGGAAATCAAATGACTGATGCTGCCATCGCCTTGGGCAATGGTAGTCTATATAATCATGAAGTCCACGCCAATGCTAATTTTATTTTGGATGTCGAAAACATGACAATAGATATAGTAGCCATAAGAGACATAATATCTGGAGAAGAGATCACAATAAATTACAATGGAGAGCCAGGAGATGACGGGCAACTTTGGTTTTGATCTAGGCAAATTTATATCAAACTTGTTGTTGTCAACACTTTTAATAAGGCACATTCTTATTAAATGACCTGGAAACCACTTGCATAAGGATCATCTTCGGGATCGACCAAAATTGAATTATATCCATAAATCTTCGCCCATCCTTCTATTGAAGGAATGATTGCATCGAATGTGCCCACTTGAGTAGTACTCTCAATCCTTCCTACAAATTTACTTCCAATATAACTTTCATGGATGAATGGTTGATGTATCTGTAGCTGACCCTTTGCATACCATTGGGCCATTCTTGCAGAAGTACCTGTGCCACATGGCGATCTATCTATGGCTTTATCACCATAAAAAACAGCATTTCTTGCTGTAGATGTTGGTTCCAAACAAGCACCAGTCCACAATATATGAGTGCAACCACTTATTTCAGGAATTAATGGATGTTCAAACTGGTAATTTTGATTGATGTTGTCCCTGATTTCCCTACTCCAAGAGATCAATTGATCGGCAGTGTGGTATTTTATATCTTTAAAATTCTGTTGAGGGTCTATGATGGCATAAAAATTACCACCATAAGCTACATCAACTGTGATTTCACCCAATCTACATTCTACTTTTATATCTTCACTATGGAGAAATGATGGAATATTGACCAATTTCACTGAAGTTACTTTGCCATTCTCATTGGTCAGATACGAAATCTCAATCAATCCAGCAGGAGCTTCCATTCTGATGACACCTGATATTTTTGGTTTCACAAGACCTTCTTCTATAACCACAGTGATAGTGCCTATGGTACCATGTCCACACATAGGTAAGCAACCACTTGTCTCAATAAAAATGACACTACAATCATTGGTTGGATCGAGAGGTGGGTAAATAATGCTACCACTCATCATGTCATGCCCTCTTGGTTCAAACATCAAACTCTTTCTGATCCAATCAAAATGCAGTAGAAAATCTTTTCTTTTCTCAACCATACTATTGCCATTGAGATCAGGAGCGCCACCTGCTATGACTCGAACAGGATTGCCACAAGTATGGGCGTCTATACAGAAAAATCTTTTCTTGTACATTTTAAAAATATTTGAAACAAAAATAATATTTCTAATTTAACAAACAAATGAAATGTTTGGCGAGCTAAGACAAAGTTTTTAGATAATTTTCCAAATATTATTAGTAACTTTGCGCTTTGTTACAATCCTCCATTAACTATAAGACTTATTCAAGTCGTTTTTTTTTGCTTGTATTGTATATTCTAGAATGATTTGCATAGATACCAATAAAATTTAAGGTGTCATGTGTAATAAAAATTGATTTTTATGAAATTTGAAGATTTAGGTCTGTCTAAACCAGTTTTGGATGCATTAGAGACAGAAGGATATACCCAACCAACACCCATACAGGAGCAATCCATTCCACTTTTATTGCAAGGTCATGACCTATTGGCATGTGCACAAACTGGTACTGGGAAAACAGCAGCTTTTGCAATACCTATCATCGAACACTTATCCAAGCAAGAAAAGGGTACTTCTCGAAAGATAAAAGCACTAATTGTTACGCCTACGCGTGAATTGGCCATTCAGATTGATGATAGTTTTAAAGCCTATGGCAAAAATGTATCGTTGAAACATACGGTAATTTTTGGCGGAGTCAATCAACACAATCAGGTAAATGCTCTCAAATCTGGTGTAGATATTTTAGTGGCTACACCTGGGCGATTGCTGGATTTGGTAGGACAAGGATTCATCAGCCTTAGCTCGTTGACGCATTTTGTTTTGGATGAGGCAGACCGTATGTTGGATATGGGTTTTATTCATGATATTAAAAGAATATTAAAAATAATACCCCCAAAAAGACAATCATTGTTTTTTTCAGCTACTATGCCTGACAATATCATGGCATTGGCAGCAAGTATCTTGACTGATCCCGAAAAAGTGCAAGTAACTCCAGTTTCATCAACTGCTGAGACGATACAGCAAAAAGTTTATTTTTGTGACCAAGCGAATAAATATGATTTGTTGAAACACGTATTAAAAGATAAAACTATTAAATCTGCATTGGTATTTACAAGAACAAAACATGGTGCCGACAAAGTGGTGAAAATCCTCACTAGATCTGAAATCAGTGCTGAGGCCATCCATGGCAATAAGTCACAGAATGCAAGACAAAGAGCTTTGTCCAATTTTAAAGACAGAACTACAAGAGTTTTGGTCGCTACTGACATTGCAGCTCGAGGCATTGACATAGATGATTTGGCTTTTGTTGTCAATTTTGAAATACCAAATATTCCTGAAACTTATGTCCACAGAATAGGTAGGACCGGAAGAGCAGGTGCATCAGGTCAAGCCGTTTCTTTTTGTGATATCGAAGAAAGAGCCTACCTCAAGGACATTCAAAAATTGATAAGAATTGAAATCCCTGTTGAAGAAGGGCATCCATTTCCAGCATCCAAATTTGTTGAAGCATCGCAGTTTGCCAGTCCAGCTACTGTCCATGCTTTGCATCGCAGTCATCACAATAAACCATCTAAACAAAAGCCGACTAATGGCCAGCGACCACAGAACAATAAAAAGCCAAAAAAACACTTTAAAGCCAAAGTTTAGTATAGATTTTTAGCCAATTGATGGCATGATTGATAGCAATTTTGTAAATTTGTATTGCAAAAAAGATAAAATGCAAAAAATCATACTCGTCATCTCAATCCTATTGATGTGGTTTCAATTTTTTTCTCAATCAAGAGGAGACAACCTTGGTATTGAAATAAGGCAGGGCTTACCTTATCAACAAGTTTTTGATTTAGAGTCATTTAAATCAACCGATTTTATTGCTGTCTCCTTAAGATTGGAAGGGAAAGATGTAAGAGATGGCTCATTTTCTTATAAGTTAATCACCAATCATCGTACTTATGAATTTAAACTTCATCATGAATGGGATAGCGAAGACCAAGACATTTTTGTAAGTGACATTTTATATTTGGATCCAAATGAAAAAGGCACATGGATATTTGAAGCAAGAAACAATGATGCTATCCCTAAAACTATGGATGCAATTGGTTTTTTGAGGATATTTATTCCAGATTCAAATTACAAAAGTAGCCTGAATCATAGGCAACTCAATCTTAGGAATGAATGTGAATGTCCATTGCCTGAATACATATCAAGATCAAATTGGGGCAGTAGTTTTGGGTTGAATGAAGAAATTTATATTCCACCTCCATCCTATACATCTGTCACCCACTTAATAGTGCATCATAGCGCAGGCACTAATATCAGCAATAATTGGAAAGGAGTAGTTGCATCTATTTTTGATGCACATGTCCACACCAATGGTTGGCAAGATGTAGGGTATAATTGGCTCATTGATCCCAATGGAATGCTTTATGAAGGTCGCGGTGGCGGAGACAATGTAATAGGTGCACACATGTGTTCACATAACAAAAATACTTTAGGAGTTTGTTTACTGGGCAATTTTAATATTGGGAGTCCTACAAATGAAATGCTTGAAAAACTAAAATTTTTGCTAGCTTATAAAGCCTGTAAAGAGTCTATTTCGCCCATTGAATCAAGTCAAATCTCATCCTACACAGGATTTATGCCCAATATTGCAGGACACAAAGACGGTTGCGCGCCTAATCATACAGATTGTCCTGGTCAATCATTGTACCCAAAATTAGACTTGATTCACCAACATTGTCAAAAATTCTTTTAAAATTGATACAACTTGTATTAGCTCTTCTATTGTAGAATTACAAAAATGATTCATGGCAAATTTTCCCCATACCGGCTTTTGATAGAGTTTGCATCACAACTGGTGATGCCTTTAGATATAAACTTGGAAGGAAAGAAATTACTATTCAGAAAATAAGATGTAAATAACTGCCTGGATATCAAAGGATATTCCATCAGGACTATATATAGCCCAAGTGCAAAAACCATCAAAAGTGGAAGCCAAAAGGTTTATAAAATACTAAAAAAAAATGTACCTTACCTCTCGGTAAGATACATTCATCAGAATAAAGTGTTGTCAGAAGTTTATCATAACTTCTACTCCTTTTGACGGTGGTTTTTTGCCCTTTTACTTGACCATGTCTTCCTTGTACTGTGGTACTTTTTTTAGTGACAGAATTTCCTCTTGGACCTGTAACTTTTGTTTTTGATCTGGTTACTTTATAATTGTTGTGTGCTGAAGTATATCTGGATTTTACTGTAGTAGAAGTCACCCTTGATGGTCTGTAAATATTATGTGCCTTTACAATACGATGAGTGTGTACTACTCTGATAGTTGGTCTATAATGTTTTACTTTGAAAGGATGCCATACAGCCCATGATAGTGGTCTCCAAGGTCTCCACCAGTTGGGATAAACTCTCCATCTCCACGGCGAAACTGAGGCCTATAATTTTGGTCCATACACAAATCTTATACTTGGCCAAGCCCATACATTGACCACAATAAATGCTTCTTCACATCTACTGCTAGACCTCTTTTGTGATCCTCTTTGTCCTGATCATTTCTTCTGAAGGTTCTATGATTGTCTCATAAAAGATATATCGTCTCCTACAATTTGAATGACTGCATTTTCCGTTCCTATCTTTTCAATTTCTATAACTGCAATATCTTGCTTTTCATTTTCAAACTGATACTTGCAAAACTAATAATCTCAAATCCATCATTAGAGCCATTGACATGGATATAGTCTGTTTCGCCATCATCATTCAAATCCAAATTATTGACATGATAATCTGCCGTGTTCAAAGCTTTTTCAAAATCTTCAGGAGAATTAGCTTCTTCAAATAATTCTAGTGCGCCTTCGAGACTATGAATTGATCTTTCCTGGCAATCCTGTTTCATCATCTGTTGATTGTCCTATCAAACTAAAACTGCACAACAATAGGCAAACATTCAAAAGTAAGGTTTTTTTCATTTTATGGTGTTTTTGTGAATTAATAGTGAATAGACACGCTTATATTACTTTGGTTTAATCAGAAAGCTAAAAAATAATTTCAAAAGTTTTTGATTTTCTTAAAAAGCCTTTTTATTGTTCTATCTATTGTTTCAAAATCTGGCAACTCCTTAGCAATGTAAATAGCCATCATATCCAAATGTGCAACAGGCACATTATCCTCCTGAAGCCGAATCGACTCTCTTAATAGCCTCTTGATACGATTTCTATCTATTGCTCTTTTAAAATTCCTCTTGCTGACAGAAACACCAACACTTATCTCAGGTGATAATTCACCCAAATGAGCAGGTTGTAAGTACACCAGCTTGATAGGGTGAATGAATACAGATTTGCCATTTGCAAATAACTTTTCTATGGCTTTGTCACTTTTTAATCTTTGCAATGATATTTATTTACGCTATTGTCATTTGATTTTATTCAAAATATAAGTACCTATAAATTTGCCTTGCTTATTCCCTTCTTCTATGCCATTGTAATAATGAATGCCACCGTAATATCTGCTCAAACTTACTTCCCAAGCAGCATCGTCAAAACTGCTGAATTTGCGTGGTCTCAAGCCAAACAGCATCTGTGTAGAATCAACAAATGCTGTTTTTTGGCCATAAATACTATTAAGTACAGTAGCTGCTGAAGCTGAAATCACACTGTGTCCGCTCGTATATTCAGGAAATGGTGGAGTCTGTATCAAAGGCTTCCAGTTGACATCTATGTACTCTTGAATGTAGGAAATGGGTCTGACAAGATTGGTCTTATACTTCTGATACCAACATGATATGATACCATCAAACATAGCAATAGAAGCAAAGGTATAGGCCTTGGTAGCTTTAATAATACTTGAATTTTGCTCTTTGACCAAATAAGAGATAATATTGAGCCAGTGACCTGGAGGAGCTATTTTGTGTATGATGGCCACAGCATGACCGGTATGATCTGATGTATTAGGATTATCATCCCAAAACCATGCGGTTTCGACCTTTGCGGAGTCCAAAGTGATTGATTCATCATAGACTTTTTTTACCATCTTGTAGAAATCAGAATTTTTGTCTTTTGAATATGCTGGCAATGCAGCTGCATGATAAATTGAAGCGCTATCAATAATCAAAGGCCTTATTTTTTGCCAATGAGGCTCCAATCCTTGCTGATAGTCAGGCGGAGTTTCCCTCCATTCGCTAGGTCCATTTGTACTTGTCCACCTATCCATCGTCCTAGTTTCAATATAGTTGTCTTTTGCCATCCATGATATTATGTATTTAGAAAGGGAATCGGAATATAATACAGAAGCTTCAATAGTAGCATCTGTCAGTCCATTGTTGGTAGCTTTAGTCAGTATTTTTGCCTTTAAATCATCAGCCATGTACTCCGAAAAAACAACCTTGCGAGCTACTTTACAAAATGTGAGAAGGGCTGATAATTCAGGATGTGCTCCTTCAGTTTTTATCGTGGGCAAATGTCCTAAATCTCGCAAATTATCCGTCAAATCAGTCAAACTATCTGGATAAAAACTTCTTAAGGCTAAGTAATGGCCAATATGTGGATAAACGTAAACCCTTGATGCGATCGGTGGAGGAAAACCATCTTCCATTGCTATACTTAACAATTCTGAATTGGCATGGACTAAATCAAGGCTTGAAAAAACCTTGGCATCACTGGACGAATGGGTAGAAATTGAGTTTTTGCAGGCAAAGGTGCTGATTACCACCAAAAAAAATAATATATTCCGAAATGTCAGCATGGATGTATCATTAATAGTATTAGCAATGACAAATCACAAATGTAGTCATTCTTTTATAATCTATTCCATTACACTTTATCAAAAATACAAAATTCTGAATGCTGCCATCTAGCCTCATTCAGAATTTTGCAAATGTATCTTTATTACAGATTATTTCACTCCTTTCTCATCAGATACAGTCAATTTGTATCTGCCCCTTGCTCTTCTTTTTGCAAGCACTCTTCTGCCATTCTTAGTAGCCATTCTGGATCTAAAGCCATGTTTATTGACTCTCTTTCTTTTTGATGGTTGATACGTACGTTTCATTATGAGATATAAATATTATTACAAAACTTTAAATGATAATTGCTCTTTTTTAACCTGTTTGTTTTCAGACATTTAAAAAGAGCCGCAAAGGTATTAATTTAATTTGAATACACAAATTTTTTGAAACTTTTAATAAAACTATCTACGACCAGATTATCCATTCATCGATATGATAAATTCATCATTGCTCTTGGTACCAGACATGTGTTTCTTAATAAACTCCATGGCTTCGTCTGGCTTCATATCGGCTAGGTGATTTCTCAAGATAAACAACTTAGGAAGGATGCTCTCTGGTAGCAACAATTCTTCTCTTCTAGTACTTGACTTGGTGATATCAATAGCTGGATACATGCGCTTATTAGCCAGTGACCTATCCAACTGAAGCTCCATATTACCTGTACCCTTAAATTCTTCAAAGATCACTTCATCCATTTTTGATCCAGTCTCTATCAGCGCTGTTGCTAATATGGTCAACGATCCACCATCTTCAATGTTTCTAGCAGCGCCAAAAAATTTCTTTGGTTTCTGTAGTGCATTGGCCTCTACACCACCAGTCAATACCCTACCGCTTGCTGGAGCTGTAGAATTGTAAGCCCTCGCCAAACGGGTGATCGAATCCAACAATATGACTACATCATGGCCACTCTCGACGAGCCTTTTGGCTTTTTCTAGGATAATACCTGCTACCCTTACATGGTTTTCAGCAGGCTCATCAAAGGTGCTCGCTATCACTTCTGCGTTTACACTTCTTCGCATATCGGTGACCTCTTCTGGTCTTTCATCGATCAGCAGTACAATCAAATAGCATTCTGGATGATTTTCTGCTATTGCATTGGCTATGTCTTTGAGCAAGTATGTCTTACCAGTCTTGGGTTGAGCGACGATAAGTCCGCGTTGGCCTTTACCTATGGGTGTAAACAAATCTATCATCCTGTTGCCATAATCTTTACCAGCTGGATGAGTGGTCAATTTGAATTTTTCATTTGGAAATAATGGCGTCAAATAGTCAAATGGCACGCGCTCTTTGAGTTTAAGAGGATCCAAACCGTTGATACTATGCACTTTAAGCAATGCAAAATATTTCTCTCCCTCCTTAGGTGGTCTGATAGATCCGAATACTGAGTCTCCTGTCTTCAAACCGAAAAGCTTGATTTGCGATGGTGAAACATATATATCATCTGGTGATGAAAGGTAATTGTAATCTGATGATCGCAAAAATCCATAACCATCTACCATCAACTCCAAAATACCCTCGCTATCTATGACACCATCTATATCAGGTATAAATTTTGGCTCTTCTGGCTTCATTTCAACTGGCGGCACTGGCCTTTTGTTTTCTACCTGTGTTTGTTGCTGGTAAGATTGATTTCCAGATGGATAGTTATAGTTTGGTTTTGGTCTTTGCTCTACTTGCACAGGTTTTTCTTGCTGTTCTTCTTTTGCTACTGGTACTTCTGCGGTGTCAGAGCTACTTGCCAGATCGGTCTCATCTGTTGCCACAGCTTCTTTTGGTGTATAGCCTACTTTTTCAGGACCTTTAACTATTCTAGTCCTAGTGCGCTTGGCAGGTGAGTTGGACTCCATATCTTCTACCTTGGTAGCAACTTCTTTTTCTGTAGCTTGTACCAATGATGGTACATCAACATCATCCATGATCTCAGCATGTTCCTTGATCATAATAGCACTTGCTGGTTTGCGACCTCTTTTTTTGACTTCCTTCTCTTCTACTTCTTGCACTGGTGCTTCGGCTTGAGCAGCGGCTGCTTCCTTTTTAACGAGAATAGCTTGCTGATCCAAAATTTTATAAATAAGCTCTTGTTTGCTAAATTTTTTTGTATTTCTCAAGCCTAGTTTTTCTGCAAGATCCTTTAATGCTGGCACCAGCATGTCGTTTAATTGTAAGATATCGTACATACAATATTAATGATTGAAAATTTTATTATTGAATATATATTGGAAACATCCAAAAAGTCTGCGGATATATTTTATTAAATCAAATGAAATAAAAATATGAAAGTTTTTCTGCCGGATGACAGACTACTGAAAATTTTGAACTGCAAAAATAGATATAAATTTTGATATTCAAAATATTACCTTTGCAAAAAATTTAATTTTATTGTTAGGTAAGCCTATTAGGTAGAAATATTTTAAAAAATGTTAGAAATAAGTGTAATCAGAGAAGAAAAAGATCGTGTCATAGCAGGACTTAAAAAGAAAAATGTGTCAGAAGTGCAGCTGGGACTCATTGACAATATTATAAGTGCTGATGACCAAAGAAAAGCCATTCAAACGTCATTGGACAATTTGCTGTCTAAAACTAATAAACTTTCAGATGAAATTGGTTCATTGTTCAAATCTGGAAAGTCAGTTGAAGCCAATGAGTTGAAGTCACAAGTATCATCATTGAAAGAAGAAGGCAAAGTTTTGGAAAGCCAACTCAAAGAATGCAAAGATTCTTTAGAAGATATGATCATACAATTGCCAAATACACCACATCAGTCTGTTCCTTTTGGTAAAAAAGCCGAAGATAACGAAGTGTTTAAAGCTTGGGACAAACCAATGCCAATATTGGGAGATGGCGCTCTACCTCATTGGGAATTGGCTGAAAAATACAATATTATCAGCTTTAAGGATGGTGTGACATTGACAGGGGCAGGATTTCCCGTGTACAAAGGCAAGGGAGCGAGATTGCAAAGGGCCTTGATCAGTTTTTTTTTAGATGAGGCGACAGCGGCAGGCTACTTAGAAGTACAACCACCTTTGATGGTCAATAAAGAGTCTGCCAGAGCTACTGGTCAACTACCTGACAAGGAAGGCCAAATGTACCACTGCGAAAAAGATGAATTTTATCTCATTCCCACGGCTGAAGTTCCTTTGACAAATTTATATCGAGATACGATCTTACAAAAATCAGATTTTCCTATCAAATTGACTGGATACACTCCATGTTTCAGGAGAGAAGCAGGATCTTATGGCTCTGATGTGAAGGGCCTAAATAGGCTGCATCAATTTGACAAGGTTGAAATAGTACGTATGGAGCATCCTGACCATTCTTATGATGTATTGATGGAGATGGTAGCTCATGTTGAAAAATTATTGATAAAATTAGAATTGCCATACCGTATATTGAGGCTTTGTGGTGGAGATATGAGCTTTAACTCAGCATTGACTTTTGATTTTGAAACTTACTCAGCCGCACAAGGTAGATGGCTTGAAGTTAGCTCCGTTTCCAATTTTGAAACTTTTCAGTCCAACAGGATGAAGTTGAGATTTAGAGATGATGATGGCAAAACAAGATTGGCACATACATTAAATGGCAGTGCTTTAGCCTTGGCACGAATAGTTGCTACTCTATTAGAAAATCAACAAACTCCCGAAGGTATCCGCATACCTAAAGCACTCATACCTTATGCTGGCTTTGAAATGATTTGATGGTAAACATTGATATAAATTTAAGATACATTTAACCATATTCTGACAAAAAGCCAAAGGTGACTTGGAACTTTTATATAAGTCATAAAGTTATAATGTGGAAATATTAAATTTAAATTAAAAAAAAATAGTTAGTAATATGATAGATATGGGATATTGGGTGATAATGGGTGTATTTACAGTTATTGGTATGCTCGTCAGTGGCAGACTGAAATCAAAATTTGCACATTACAGCCATATTGGAATAAAAAATGGAAAATCTGGGGCTGAAGTAGCTAAGGATATGCTCAGATACTATGGCATCAATGATGTGCAAGTGGTCATGGGACAAGGTTATTTGTCTGATCATTATAATCCTGCCAACAAGACTGTAGCTTTGTCACCTGATGTATATAGTGGCCGTTCGATAGCTTCTGCCGCAGTGGCTGCTCACGAATGTGGTCATGCTGTACAACATGCCAAAGCATATAGTATGCTACAATTGAGATCTAAATTAGTACCTGTGGTGCAGTTTAGCGCCAATATTCAACAATTTTTATTCATGGGTGTCATGTTTGGGATAGGTAGCGCCTTGGGTGGCACATTGATGATGATACTTGTCTTTACATTTGGCGCCACAGCATTATTCAGCTTGGTGACATTGCCAGTAGAGTTTGATGCTTCCAACAGAGCCTTGGCATGGCTGGATGAGTCAGGATACTTACAAGGCGCTGAGCACGATGGTGCCAAAGATGCATTGTGGTGGGCAGCCATGACGTATGTAGCCGCAGCATTAAGTTCTTTGATCATGTTTTTATACTTTTTGCTAAGATTCTTAGGTAGCAATAATGACTAATTTACAAAAGGCTTTATTTTTGCGGTCTTAATAAAAAATTTATCATGATAGAAGAAATAGATGGACAGATCCAACAGACGATCGAACATTTTGACAAAGCCATCGAGCATTTGGCATTCGAATTGAATAAAATCAGAGCAGGCAAAGCATCTCCTGCAATGCTCAATGGACTCATGGTAGAGTATTATGGTGCCCCAACTCCATTGACACAGGTGGCCAATGTCACTACTCCTGATGCAAGGACCATTAGTATCAACCATGGGAAAAGAAAATGTTGGCAGCTATTGAAAAAGCGATTTTTTGAAGCAAATCTTGGCATAACTCCTATGAATGATGGTGAAGTAGTTAGACTGATGATACCTCCTATGAGCGAAGATAGGAGGATAAATATGGTCAAACAAGCTAAACATGCTGGTGAAGAATCACGTGTAGGCATCAGAGCCCATCGTCACAAAATCATGGATTTATCAAGAAAAAAGTGAAGGACGATTTCCTGAAGACATGGGCAAGCGCAAGGAAGATGAAGTTCAAAAGTCGATAGAATCATACATGTCAAAAATTGACAAAATGATAGAAGTAAAAGAAGGATATTATGACTGTTTAAGGTTTTGTTGATCAGATAAATAAAAAAGCGATACAATCCAAATGATTTGTATCGCTTTTTTTATGCCTAAATGGATAGGCAACATCTACTCGCTCATATACATCTCCATAGGAGGACATGTACACACCAGGTTTCTATCACCATATGCACTATCTACCCTCGATACACTCGGCCAAAACTTAAACCCATGCTCCAAATAAGGCAGTGGATAAGCCGCCTTGCGCCTGCTATATGAATGTGTCCAGTCATCTGCTGTCACAACTAATGCTGTATGTGGTGCATTTGAAAATACATTGGAGTGTACATCCATCTCACCACTAGCTACTTCATCAATCTCCTTTCTTATCTCAAGGAGAGCATCGCAAAATCTATCCAATTCACCTTTATCTTCACTTTCTGTTGGTTCGATCATGATGGTACCTGCTACAGGGAATGACAAGGTAGGTGCATGAAAACCGTAATCCATCAATCTCTTAGCCACATCTTCAGCACTAACACCTGCTGCTTTAAATTGCCTTAAATCCACAATCATTTCATGGGCAGCCCTACCATTCTCACCAGAATACAAGATAGAGTAAGCACCTTCTAATCTGGCTTTGATATAATTGGCGTTTAGGATGGCATACTTTGTAGCATTGGTCAGACCTTCTGCACCCAGCATCCTGATATATCCATAAGAAATCAATAAGATACTAGCGCTGCCCCAAGGTGCAGAAGAAACAGCATGAGTTGCCTTACTGCCTCCAATATGAACCATAGTATGCCCTGGCAAGAAAGCGCTCAATTTACTATTGACACAAATAGGTCCCATACCTGGTCCACCACCACCATGCGGGATAGCAAATGTTTTATGTAAATTGAGGTGGCAGACATCTGCTCCAATGATCCCCGGACTAGTAAGTCCAACTTGAGCATTCATATTGGCGCCATCCATATATACCAATCCACCATACTGATGTATGATATCACAAATGTCTTTTATAGAAGCCTCAAAAACGCCATGGGTACTTGGATAAGTGATCATGAGACAAGCCAAGTTATCCTTGTACTGCGCTGCCTTGTCAGTAAGGTCAGTCATATCTACATTTCCCTTCTCATCACAAGCTACTACTACTACCTCCATACCACAAAGTACAGCTGATGCAGGATTAGTACCATGTGCCGATGATGGTATCAAAGCGATGTTGCGATGTGTGTCGCCCTTGTCAGTATGATAAGCTTTGATGGTCAATAAGCCTGCGTACTCTCCTTGAGCACCACTATTGGGCTGAAGTGAGCATGCATCAAAGCCAGTAATCTCTGCCAAATATCCTTCTAACTCCTTGAATATCTGCTGATAACCTTGTGTCTGATCAGCTGGAGCAAATGGGTGCATATTGGCAAAAGACGGCCAACTGACTGGGATCATCTCTGAAGCTGCGTTCAATTTCATGGTACAAGAACCCAATGATATCATAGAGTGCACCAATGAAATATCTTTATTTTCTAAACTTTTGATATATCTCATCATCTTACTTTCTGTATGATACTTTGAGAAAATAGGATGAGTCAGTGCATTGCCCGATCTCTGCATCATCATAAAAGGAATGGCGATTTGATCAGAAAAAGTATGTGACAAATTGCAAGATGCGGCAATCACCGAGTAAATATTGCTGATGTCCTTAGCATTAGTGGTCTCATCAATTGATACTGTGAAACTATCATCTCCTGGATAATAGAAATTCATCCCCTCAGCTTCTGATGCTATTTTTATTTTACCAATATTTGATGTATCAGTACTAACCATAATCGTATCAAAATAATGATTGGTCACCTTCATGCCTGCCTTTCTCAAATTCTCAGCCAATAATGCCGTTAATTTATGAATATTACTGGCTATATCCTTCAATCCATCTGGACCATGATATAAGGCATACATACCTGCCATGATAGCCAAAAGTGCTTGAGCTGTACAAATATTGGAAGTGGCTTTTTCTCTTCTGATATGCTGCTCTCTCGTTTGCAATGCCATACGCAAAGCTGGATTGCCTTGAGCATCGACAGACATACCTATGATTCTACCAGGAATGACACGCTTATTGTCTTCTTTAGTAGCAAAATAAGCTGCATGAGGCCCGCCAAATCCCATAGGCACACCAAATCTCTGCGTATTACCCACTACAACATCTGCTCCCCATTCGCCCGGAGGCGTCAATACCACCAGCGACATGATATCAGCTGCTACGATGACTTGGATTTCTTTTTCATTACATTGAGATGTAAATGATCTGTAATCATTGACATTGCCCTTGGAGTCTGGGTATTGGATCAAAACACCAAAATATTCATCAGAAAAATCGAATGTTTGCCAATCTCCAGTCACTACTTCTATGTGCAATGGTTGTGCACGAGTGATGACCACATCAAGTGTTTGTTTGAACACATTGTGATCTACAAAAAATTTAGTAGCGTGATTGTTTTTTCTCTTTTTATTATGAATGCCTTCAGCCATCGCCATAGCTTCTGCTGCTGCAGTACCCTCGTCCAGTAACGATGCATTGGCTATAGGCATACCTGTCAACTCCGACACCATAGTCTGAAAATTTAGCAATGCTTCCAATCTTCCTTGTGCAATTTCTGCTTGGTATGGCGTATATTGTGTGTACCAACCTGGATTTTGAAAAATATTGCGAAGTATCACCGAAGGTGTGATAGTACCGTAATATCCTTGACCGATATAGCTTTTGAACACCTTGTTTTTTTGACCTATTTCTTCAATCAAACTAAGGTACTCATACTCTGTAAGGGCTGGAGGCAATTCTAATGCTTGTGCCATTCTGATGCCGCTTGGTACTGTTTCGTTGATGAGCTGGTCGAGTGATGATACTCCAATGGTTTTTAACATGGAATCCAATTCTGGTTCAGAAATCCCAATATGTCTTTTTGCAAAATTTGTTAAGGTATATTTCGACATTTTTTGATATTTGGTTAGTTGTGAAATGATGTGCGAAGATAAGATTTTTAATAAGAATTTTAACATTAACCTTAACCAAATACTTCAAACATTTTAACTACAAGCTGACCATCACCTTTGTTGTCCATGTTTCCTTTTAAACTGAAAGCACCATTTTAATTCCTAATCACTTTTAATCAATCATTTGGAATTTCAAATACTTAGCATCTCTTACCCTTTTGATTTCAAATTGAATTTGGACCTACCGTTTAGGTTTGTTTAGGTACCCCATCCAATGCTTGAGCTATGTCCCAAATGATGTCTTCATGATGCTCAATACCAACAGAAATGCGGATTAAATTTGGAGTAATACCCATTTTTATTTTTTGGTTTTCATCTATACCAGCATGGGTCATGGTAGCAGGATGCTCTGCAAGGCTCTCTGTACTTCCCAAACTCACTGCCAATTTTATCATTTTTAAGCCATTGAGAAATCTAAAAGCCTCTTTTTCGCCTCCCCTTAATTCAAATGAAATCATAGCACCTGCACTACTATATTGTCTTATATAGGTGGCAAAATCTTTATGAGATGGATCAATAAAACCCAAAAAATGGACTTTTTGAACCATAGAGTGTTGCGCTAAAAACTGAGCGACATGAGCAGCATTGGTAGCTTGTTGTTGCATCCTGACTTTGAGTGTTTCCAAGCTACGTAGCAACAACCAACCCGTATTTGGGCTTGCCATATTTCCTAAAAATGTTCTTAGTGATTTCACTCTTTTCATCAAATCATGATTACTCAAGACGGCACCAGCTATCACATCAGAATGACCGCCAATATATTTTGTAGCAGAATAAATCACAAAATCGGCACCGTGCGATAGTGGATGTTGCCACAATGGTCCCATATAAGTATTATCAACAGCAACAAAAACCTTATGATTTTCATCTGAAAAATTCTCTCCTAAATTTACCATCATCTCTATATCATAAATACTATTGGTAGGATTGGCTGGAGTTTCTAAATAGATCATCTTTAATCTTCGTCCTTCCCCTTCAGTTGCGATGGTATTTTTGATTTGATCCTGATCCATGTCAGGATCAATACCTATGGCCTTTACATTTATTTTGTTTAAAAAAGTATGGATAAAATGGTCTGTGCCACCGTATAGTGGAGTACTGTAAATCATTAAGTCTCCTGGCTCAAGAAACTCCAATAATACAGTGGTAATGGCTGACATACCACTCTCAAAAACAGCACATTCATCCGCTTGATCCCAAAGGCACAATCGATTTTCTAAAATCTCAAGATCAGGATTGTTCAGTCTTGAATAAATAAGGCCCAATTCTTCATTGAATTGTTTTTCGCGAATGCCATAAGCAACTTCGAAAAATGCTTTGCCTTCTTCTGCATTTTTAAAGACAAAAGTCGATGTTTGAAATATAGGACACTTGATGGCTCCTTCAGATAACTCAGGCTTGTATCCGTAAGACATCATCAAAGACTCGGGACGAAATTTATGGTTAGATGCGACGCTCATACTATTAATTATTTCTACACAAAGGTAAGTTACCTCATATTTATTTTTCAATTTTAAGAGTAATTTAGAAATATTGTTCAATATTTTATATATTTGTAGAATATTTCATTTTTTTAATTACTTAAAATGTAGCTTCCATAGAAAAATTTTCGAAGATGATAGACAATTTTGACCTTGCCATACTTGCTGAATTGCAAAACAATGGTAAAACCACTCAAAAAGAATTGAGTCAAGTGATCAATTTAAGCTTAACTCCAACCTTCGAAAGGGTAAAAAAATTGGAGAAAGAAGGTTATATTACTGGTTACCATGCACATTTGGACGTCAGAAAATTAGGGTACAATCTGACAGCACTATGCTATGTTTCGCTGCGTATTCACCAAAAAGATGTCATCGAAAAATTTCAAAAAGAAGTCGTTAGCTTTGAGGAAGTACGATCATGTTTCCACATAGCTGGTCAGTTTGATTATTTGCTCAAAGTAGTAGTAAAAGACATGACGGAATATCAGCAATTTATCAGTACAAAATTGGCATCCTTAGAAAATATAGGCAATGTACAGAGTTCTTTTGTCCTGACCGAACTCAAGCAAGAATTTGGGTTGAAACTGTGATGCCCCAACCCAAATCATGCGTTCGAAATGTTTGATGCCCTTTGATGGTGGCAAGCCAAGCTATACCTAATTCTTTATGTTTAATGTAACAAATTACTGTGCATTCTCAATCAAAGTCTGCAACTGAGACAAAGATTGCATACCAGATTGACGCCAAAGTACTTCGCCTTTTTTATATAAGACAAAGGTTGGTACACCCTGAATTTTCATCTTGTCAGCTATGGCAGGATTTTTATCCACATCAATTTTTATGATCTTGCCTTTATCTCCAATTTTACTTGCCAATTGTTCAAGTATCGGTGCCATCGCTTTGCAAGGGCCACACCATGAAGCTGTAAAATCCACTAAAGTAGGTGTTTCGCTTTTTATAATTTCCGAATATGTCATTTTTGTACTGTTTGTTTAAAATAAAGACAAAAGTATCGGTTCAAAAGTTTCCAAAATGTGATGTGTGTTACACATTGATCCGTTATTGATCCAAAAGATAGACTGCGCCGCTCTTGTTTTCATACACCTTTGGGAGCTTCTCATGAGCTGTTTTTGCAAATTCAGGAAGCTTATCCCATTCTTGATTAGCCAAATACATTGTCATACCATTCATAATCAGATATTTTTTTTGATATCCCGATTTTGATATCGTATCGAAGGCCGCATAATCTACAAAATTCACCATCGTGGTGTCAAACTTTCCTATAAAATTACTTATATTGACATTGGCTGCGTCGGTCACGACCAAGCTTTTTTCCTTAGCATTTTCAAGGATATACTGTGGCAGTTTTTTCTGGTCTTTATAGTTGGTCTTATCATTGTACAAGGCATGAGTTATGTACATACTTATGATGCCCAAACAGATTACCACAACAGCTTCATTTGGCTTGTCAAGATACATGAGTATCAAACCAGCTATCAATGGTATGAACAAAAACCAAGTGATCTCATATTGATTGACAATGCTAATATACAACATCATGACACTTGCGGCTATAGAAAATAAAAGCAAATAAATATTCTTCCTGACGAATTCTATGCCTATAGCAAATACACAAGCTCCAATTGGAAATGCAAACATAAAATGCCGTGGGTCCGGACACAACGGTACATAAGATGAATAAGAAATGGTCATAAAATTGGCCAAAAGCATAGATACCAACCAAGATGCATACAAAAATAAAAAGGCTGAAGGAATTGATTTTTTCCATAGCAATGGTAAAAAAATCACAGGAAGCAAAATCGCATTTCTAATAAAAGCAAACCACAATTCATAATAAACTCTTTCGAAAAGTACTGACAAAGGTTGATGGTCATAAGAGCAATCATGCACGTAGCTAAATGCTGAAATCGTATGCACTCTTTTTAATGCATCGCCAAACCATAAATAATTACCCAAAAAGTAGAACGCTAAAAATGCAGTCAGGATAAGACTCGCCCATTTCCAAAAATAAATGCGCGATTTTTGATAAAATGTATCATATCCTGCTAAAAATAAGAATATTGGATAAAAAATCAAAAAGGTTTCTTTTGCCCAAAAAACAAAGATGGCACCAATCACAAACCAAAGCAATGCCGTTTTGGAATTTTCTTTATTCAAAAACCGAACTTGATAATATCCATAAACCATCATGCTGAATCCAGTCATCACCACGACATCTGGCATCGGTTTTTCGATGTATAATGTGATAATCGGCAAACAGGTATAATATAAAATAGCGAGCCATTTCGTCCTCGATGTTGATGATTGGAGTAACTGTAAAATAATGTAGATGATTACCCAGTGCTGGATGATATTAAACAAAAAATTAGAAAAATCATTGATACCCACAATTTTATATATCAATGCTAATGGCAATATCATCGCATAGCGAAAACAATACAAATGAAAATGGGTAAATTCTCCATTTACGACTGATGCCGCAATCTTGCTATACCACATCTCATCATAGCCAAAGTATCCACCATGAAAAAAGCTATACTGAATTAGGAAAAGAGCAGTAGGGAGTAGATAATAAAAAGTGGTTTGGTGCTTCATGGTTCAAATGTATAAATTTTATTTCATTGATAATAAAAAACAGTCAATTATAAACACCTCAAAGTTAATCAATATTCTGTATTTTAAAACTCTATATTGTTAGCCGCCGATACAAACCACAAGAGCAAAGCACTTACATACTAAACTAATTAACACAAATAGCTGTTATTGAAGCATTATTGATCTTATAATTTAAAGAAAAAATGGAAATCCAAGTAGAAAATATAAAGTGTCACGGCTGTGCCAATTCTATCACCGGTAGTCTCAAAAAAATGCATGGTGTACAAGATGTCAATGTAAATGTTGAAAATGGGACAATTACTATTGATGGCAAAGAAGAAGAGCTAAACCGCGACGAAATCATTGCAAAATTGCGCTCTATGGGCTATCCAGAACCTGGCAAAGGATCTGGCTTGACGACAGCTACCTCTTATGTCAGTTGTATGATAGGGAGAGTAAAAGCGTGATGGAGTAATAAGTCTTGCATGATTAATTGTTTGCAT
Source organism: Saprospiraceae bacterium (assembly GCA_046329385.1). Taxonomy (GTDB): domain Bacteria; phylum Bacteroidota; class Bacteroidia; order Chitinophagales; family Saprospiraceae; genus OLB9. Next base: position 14,384 of record JAXLUT010000011.1, on the reverse strand, counting down.
TAACAGAATAATTTCAGTTGACTAAAACAACTTTCAAATATCCTACCCTATTCAATTTTGTAAATTTTGGGCAAAATATATTTCAAAAAATCATCATATTTTGAAATTTAAGATAGATTTTTAATGTTTTGCACCTTGCATTATTGATAATTATTTTGCAAAACCATAATAAATTACGTACTATTTGTGTTAAAAATGTTTAATTTTGCACCGCTCGGGCTAAGGGCCTGCTTCAGTCATATAGTTTATACTTCAATCTGAGAAAATAAATGAGATTTTTTAATTTTTTCACTCAAGAATTAGCAGTAGATTTAGGTACTGCCAATACCTTGATTATCCAAAACGATAAGGTCGTCGTTGATGAACCATCTATCGTAGCCATCAATAGAAATTCTGGCGAAGTCATCGCAGTGGGGAATAGAGCCATGCAAATGCACGAAAAAACCCATGACAATATCAAAACCATCAGACCTCTCAAAGATGGCGTGATCGCAGATTTTCAAGCTGCCGAAGCACTCATCCAAGGCTTGATCAATATGATTGGAGAGAAAAGAAGGTTTTTTACCCACCTGAAAATGGTGATATGCATCCCATCTGGTATCACAGAGGTAGAAAAAAGAGCCGTCTTTGACTCTGCCGACCACGTCGATTCAAAAGAAACCTACCTCATACATGAGCCTATGGCCGCCGCTCTCGGTATTGGATTGGATGTTGAAGAGCCAGTGGGCAATATGGTCATTGATATTGGAGGCGGTACCACCGAGATTGCTGTGATTGCTTTGTCAGGTATTGTGACCGACCAATCTATACGTATAGCTGGTGACGAATTTACCAATGACATCATAGACTACATGAAGCGCAAACACAATATCCTCATTGGTGAGCGTACGGCAGAGCAAATCAAGATCAACGTAGGCGCCGCTATTGCAGACCTTAACGATGCTCCACCCAAATATGCCGTCAATGGTAGAGATATGTTGACCGGTATTCCTAAACAAGTATTCACTACACACACAGAAGTGGCTGAAGCATTGGATAAATCCATTGCCAAAATAGAAGAAGCAGTATTGAAAGCGCTTGAAGATACACCACCGGAATTGTCATCGGATATCTACAGAACTGGGATTTACTTGACTGGTGGAGGAGCCCTATTGAGAGGATTAGATAGGCGTATGGCTACCAAAACCAAGCTGAATGTACACATTGCCGAAGACCCTTTGAGAGCAGTAGTAAGAGGCACTGGAATAGCGCTTAAAAACTCTCATAAGTATTCCTTTCTGATGGATAGGAAGAGTATTTGACCTTAATGCTGGCTTTGGATGTACAATGTCATTCAGCTTTTTGTAAAATATGGAGCACATATATTATTTGTGTTTTTAGAAATTATTTGCTTTAGTTTAATCATCAATTACAACAAGGCTCAAAAGGATATTTTTCTTAATTCTTCCAATGTTTTTGCAGGAAAAATAGCAGATCAACAAGCTAGGTTATTACAATTTACCAAGCTACAAGAGCAAAATGATAGCCTCATGAGGGAAAATGCCAACCTCATCGAAAATCTCATATCTATTGACTACGCTTCGGCTTCAATTCCCAAACCTGATTCAGTCCTTAACCAATACAGTTTGATACCTGCTTTTATCATTAATAGCAGTATTCACTTGCGGAACAACTACTTTACTATCAATAAAGGCAGCAGAGAAGGTATCAAAAAAGATATGGGCGTCGTGTCATCACATAGCGGGTTAGTGGGCATAGTCAGAAATGTCAACGAAAATTTTGCTTCGGTGATTTCACTCTTGCATAGTCAGACAAAAATTTCATGCAGTATCAAAAATAGGCTCGGTCATGGCACTTTAGTATGGAAAAAGATAGATCCATTGCGCATGAATTTGGAATCTATACCAAAGCATGAGAAAATTGCCATTGGCGATACAGTGATCACAAGTGGTTATTCCACAATGTTCCCTAAAGGGATTTTGGTGGGAAAAATTGAGATGTATAGCGTCATACCTGGTAGCAATAGTTATAACATCACGGTGAGATTATTCAATGATTTGACCAATATTCAGTATTGTTATGTAGTGCAAAACCGCTTTGCCGAATCACAGTCTCAATTAGAAAAGGAGGTATCTGATGAATAATGCCATTCCTACCAATATCATAAGATTTGTTGTCCTTTATTTGATTCAAATATTGATTTTCAAGCAGGTGACATTTTCATTAGGCGGATTGGCTTATATTCATTTTATTATCTACCCTATGGCCATCATTTTGATGCCCATAAAAACTCCAAAGGCAGTCTTATTGTTGTCTGCATTTGTGATGGGACTTGCATTAGATATGTCTTATGATTCGGTAGGTATTCATGCTGCCGCATTGGTATTTACAGCTTATATCAGAAATATTGTGATCGCCTTTTTGGAGCCATTTGATGGATATAGTGTGACAGATGTACCTTCTATTAAAAACTTTGGCTTTGCTTGGTTTGTTTCTTATGTCAGCATTGTACTTCTTTTACATATATTTACTTATTTTAGTGTAGAAGCATTTTCATTTGTTTACATTTTTGAGATATTTCTCAATACAATATTTAGTTTTATTTTTTCATTTTTTGTAATAATGGTTTCACAATTTATAATACGGACTAAATATTAAAATAGCTAATGAGAAATCTTGCCGATAGAAAATATGGTATTTATTATATTATTGTATTAATTGCTATTGTCTTAACATCAAGGGCTGCTTATCTACAATTGATTTCTACCAAATACAAGGAGCAAGCGCAAAAGACTACATTAGAAAAAAGTTTAATTTATCCATCTCGCGGCTTGATTTATGATAGGAATGGCAAAACACTAGTTTATAATAAACCGATATATCTGATTTACGCAGTTTATCGAAAAATTGACCCTAAAATGGACACTATGTTATTTTGTTCATTATTGGGAATCGATAAGACAACATTCATTCAAAATCTGAATAAAGATTGGAAAAGTGGTCAATTTCACAAGTCCATTCCGTTTGTCTTTTTGAGCAAGGTAAGTCCTGAACAATTTGCTGTTTTTCAAGAGCATTTGTACAAGTTTCCAGGTTTTTATCCCGAAGAGAGGAGCATACGAGGATATCCACATAACAATGCATCGCATGTATTGGGATACTTGGGCGAAGTAGATCGTAAAATCATCGAAAATTCAGATGGCTTGTATGTTATGGGCGATTTTATAGGTAAGACCGGTTTGGAGATAGCGTACGAAAAAGAATTGAGTGGTGGTAAAGGAGTCAATTACATCTTAAAGGATAATCTTGGCCGACAAGTAGGTATGTATGATAATGGAAGATTGGACAGCATGGCCATACCTGGCGAAGATATGAAAATAAGCATCGATTTGGAGCTCCAAGCATACGCTGATAGTCTCATGCAAAATAAAAGAGGTGGCTTGGTGGCAATAGAGCCATCTACAGGAGAAATCTTGGCCATGGTAAGTGCTCCTACTTATGATCCAAATATGCTCAGTCTTGATGAAAACCGTAGCTCTGGTATGCAAGCCTTACTTTTTGACACTATCAATAGACCGCTCAACAATCGGGCTGTGACCAATAGGTATCCTCCAGGATCCATCTTTAAACCCATCTTATCACTCATTGCATTACAAAAGGGCGTCACTTGGCAGCAAAGAGGCATGAGTTGTTTTGGTGGTTTCAGACTGAGTGCCACCAAAAAAATGGGCTGTCATAGTCACGCACATATCAACAATATATCCGAAGCTATCCAGCATTCTTGCAACACATATTACCTTCAAATTACAAAAGATTTTTTAGATCAATACAGTAATAAGAAACCAGGTAGAGGCTTAGATACCTTAGTTTCATATTTGAGAGATTTTGGTTTGGGTGACAAACTTGGACTCGATTATAGCTATGAAGGCAAAGGGCGTATCCCAGATTCGAAGTGGTACGATAGAGTTTATAGCAAAGAAGCTGGTGGCTGGAAGTCCATGTGGGTTTTATCTTTAGGTATTGGACAAGGCGAAATGGAACTTACCACTGTCCAAATGGCCAATCTTGCTGCCATCCTTGCCAATCGAGGATACTACTACCCACCTCATTTTGTGAAACAATACGTTTCTGGCAAATCATTGCCGGCATTTTATACTACAAAAAAGAAAGTGCGCATTGACCAAAAATATTTTCAACCTGTAGTGGATGGATTAGAAGCCGTGGTCACAGGTGGTACTGCTAGAGTAGCTTATGTAGAAGGTCTTGATATATGTGGCAAAACAGGTACTTCACAAAACCCACATGGCAAAGATCACTCAGTATTTTTTGGCTTTGCTCCGAAGAATAATCCAAAAATTGCGATTGCCGTTTTTGTAGAAAATGCTGGTTGGGGAGGCGATTGGGCAGCACCTATATCTAGTCTCATGATCGAAAAATACCTTAATAAATCGATCTCTCCTCAGCGAAAATATCTTCAAGATAAAATGTTTAAAGGACTGATAAATACTAACTTACCTAATCCTTGACGGAATGTTAATGCAATTTTTTAAAATCCGAAATCAATTTAAACTTTATCTTGCTTTCATCTACTGGGTTGGTATATCCATATTCTTGAAATGTTGCAGTCCATACATGCTCAGGATGTCTCATGATCTGATTGACAATTTTTCTTGATGCTGGGTATTTTATTTCATTCAAAGTTTGCTCTATCGAAAACCATTTGCAATTAAGATCTTTGATGGGAGCTGTATTTTGGGCATCATCAATTTTTACGACAAAATATGGCCTTATGAAAGTGCTGTATGAATTGGGATAAATGTATGTAAATAAACCACCTAAAGTATATGTATCATATTTCAATCCAAAATCAAAAGCCAATGAGTCAATATATTGGTCAAAGTCAATTGGCCCTTCAATGAAGCCATTGCTTGGCACTTCGTAGGCTTGCCTTTTGGTATTAAAATATAACAGTATTTCGTCAGCATTATTAATAAACAGTACTTTTGGGAAGGTTGGACTAATACTATCTGCTGCTGTTTGGGCAAAAACACATTGGCACATCAAAAAGGATATGGTAAAAATAATGGATCTCATATTGTAATAATATTTTGAGATAAATATACCATGATTTACTTTGGTCAAATCTGCTAAATTAAAATTTAACAAAACCCTAACACAAAAAATATAAATATCACAATACACCTAAAAGCCATCATCTAAACTGTTAATGTTGGAGAATGTCCATACATTTGTTTATAGGCTTTGCTAAATGAATAAATATCACTATATCCAATTTCAATTGCCAATTGTGCCAACGGTAGTTTATTTTTTTGCAACAATTCTTTGGCTTTATTCAATCTCAATTGCTTTAGATATTGGTAAGGACTTACTCCATAAACTGATCGGAATAACCTAAAAAAATGATATTGTGAGATGTTAGATTCATTGGCGACTTTCTCTATATCTAATTCTTCACAATAGTGTTGATCCAAAAACTCCTTACCTTTTGTGAGCCTTCTTAACAGATCCTTTTTTGTCTCATTTTTGACACATCTAATATTTCTAAATTGTTTTATTAAAGGTATGTAATCAGAAATAATATTTTCTGAAAGGTTGTAATAAAATCCATGTTCAAATGTATATCCATGATAAGGATCTCTCATTATAATATGTTCCAATCGTTTTAAATGTTGACCTAAGCAAGTGAATCGACCATCAAATTGCCATTCTAAAAAATTTTCTGAATGAAAAAAAGTATCCAAACTGAGATCTACAATATTGGTATCAGGAGCTAAATATGATGCCAGTACTTCTGATATAATTTCATTTGAAATATCAATACAGATACCTTTGACATGTGTTTTACTATCTATCAATACACTACCTTCACAAAGCGAATTACAAAGAAGGTATTGATTGTTTTTAACAACGAATTCTTGATTTTTCAATTTATAAATTTCGTCGCCCTCACAGACATATTTTATAGAAAAATTATTAAAAGCCAACTTTGCATCAATGGTCTTACATGAAGAATACATTACTATGTTTCCATTTAGTGATACTTGATCACACACCACACCTGAATCGTCTATAGCTACATACATTGCATTCTGATTTTGTATCAAAAATATCAATTGATGATTTTAAAATTTTTACCATTCGACCAAGTGGGTATTTAAGCCGATAAAAATTTTTATGTATGTATCAAAGGCGACAAAAGTTCATTAATGTTCTTATAATAATAGAAGTAAGAAAAACAAAATCTACCTATAGATAAATAATCCATAAGAATGCTATCCTTTCACCCTATTTTGTTCGCTTTCAGAGCCTGAACCTATGTGCTTTGGTTTATTTGAAGTGGATTTTCCAAATCGATAAGAAAAAACCAATGTGGCAGATCTAGTATCTAATCTACTATTCCAATCCGCCTCTGTATTTCTTAGATTATTGATGATGCCATCTGCTCTTCTTGTATAAAGTATATCGCCAAAACTCACTTTCAAACTTCCTTTATCCTTTAGAATTTTCTTTTGTGCAGCTATATTGAGCGTACCAAAACTCTTGATGAGTAATTGAGCATATACTATATCACTTTGATAATCACCACGTACATCTACATTCCAGCCTTTACCCAGTTGAAAACTATTAGTGATATTGGCTGCAAAATATGTACCTGATGAGTTGAGTTGTTCAGTGTATAAAGCACTTTTATATATTTGATAGCCAAGTTCAAAATATGCGTTCAATACATACCACTTATAAATATCTCCTGATCCGTCAATTGACAAGGAATAAGTATGATTGGTCGAAATATTGCCAGGTCGACTATAGTAAATTCCGTCTTTTATTTCAAGTGTTTCATTGATTCCATCGGTAGTCAAACTGTAGTTGAATGATGTGTTTATTCGATTTTTAAACGTATGAGTAAGTGAAAAATTATTGGAATACGTAGGCAAAAGTCTAGGATTACCACTATAGTAAGTAAATTTATCTAAGGGACTGATGAATGGATTGAGATCTTGGAAAAATGGTCTATCTATCCTCCTACCAAAGGAAAAACTCAAAATATGATTACCCAATGAATCTGATTGATAGGATGTAAATAAAGTTGGAAAAACATTGGTGTAAGTGCGATTAAATTGCGATGAAGGCTGCATGGCATTTCCTAATTGTTGTCCTTTCAACGTTGTAGTTTCTACCCTTAGTCCTAATTGCAAATCTACATTACCAAATTTTTTATTAAAATTAAGATATCCAGCATGAATCCATTCATCATATTTGAAATTATTGCTAAGGCGATTATCAAGTGTTGTGATACCATCAACAGTGTGAGTATAAATGGCTTCATTGTTCGTTTTAGTAAAAGCAGACTTTAAGCCAGCGTCAAATTTTGTATTGGTATTAATGGGCATTGTATAATCGGCCTTCACCGCATAAATAGAAATATCCGATGGAATATTGCCCTTGATAGTATCACTATAAGTCAGTACGTTGGGGTCAAAAATAAAATTTTGAAACAACTGATCGCTACCAGATTTATACAATACATAATCTGCATCAAATGTGAGAGTGCTACCCAATGTATCTATAGATTGCTTTAAATATAGATTTATGGTGCCATTATCAAATGTATTCTTTGTGTTATTGACTGCCAATACTTTGAAGATGGTTTTTTCTTGTGCATTTTTTATAAAAGCTAAATTGTCTGTCTGATCTCCTGAGTTACTCAATAAGCCCTTGGCAGACAATCCCAATGTAGTTTTATCAGATAGGTAATAATCTACTCCAAATTTTATATTGCCTGATTGTCCATCCTTTACAATATATGAGTTTTGGGCAAATGATGATGTCCTTATGTTTTCAGTATTTTTATAATAGCGATTGATATTCAAATCTTGAAAACTATTTCTTAAGCCGCCATTGATATTGGCATACAGGCTTACCTTTTTCTTATTAAAATTGAGATTCAGACTGTTATTACTCCTTGTATATTTTCCTTGTTGCAGACTAAAAACTGCATTTCCCTGAAAACCAAAAGTTTTATTTCTCTTTGTAATGATATTAATAACACCAGAATTACCAGCAGCCTCGTATTTTGCAGGTGGATTAGTCATGATTTCGATCTGTTTGACGGAAGATGCAGGAAGCGATTTTAAGAAATTTTCTAGATCTGAACCTGTCAAATAGGTTGGTTTATCATCAATAAAAACTGTTACACCTGATCTTCCTTTAAGTTTTATGTTTCCATTTTGGTCAAGCGAAACACCAGGTACACGCTCCAAAGCATCGAGTACATTACTGCCAGCATTCGCAATAAGGGCATCGACATTGACTACTAAACGATCTATTTTTCGCTCTACATAAAGGGTTTTTGCACTAATAGTAACAGTTTCAAGCAATTTGGCATTGGTAGGCAAGATAAAATTTCCAATATTGATCTGTAGATTTTCTCCAGAGGTCTCTACATTTTGCTGTAAAGGTTTATAGCCCAAAAGAGAGAAATTAATGACATAATGGCCACTTTTGATGTTAGAAAATATAAAACTACCATCATGATCTGTAAAAGTAACTTTGACCACCGAATCTTTTGGAGTCATTAGTGTGACTAAAGCTAAATCCAATCCTTGATTTTTATCATTTACAACAGTACCAAAAATTTGATAATTGGACTGACAGTAACTTTCCAAATTCATCAGAACTATAAAACCCAGCATAAAAAATCGTATCATATAAGGCAAAATAAGGTAACTAAAAAATCTAAAAACCAAATTATTTATTTATAAAATTCTAAAATATAGAATTACACTCCACATACTTTTTATGTTTATCAGTGCATCATTGCATACAACCATTGACCAAAATCTATTCCTGCTCTAATAATTTGTATTACCATACCTAAAGTTAATATTGCTACAATACCAGGAAAATACTTGGATCCACATAAATTTTGTTTACTCATCTTATTTTTATTTTGGATCAAATGTACTGATTATTGGTTTGTAGCCATTTATCCATTCCTGCTTATCTTATGAATGTAGTTTGAAAATCTTGCATATTTTATTACATAATCGAAATGAGTTCAATTCTTTATTGGATTCAAAATTTATTTGTATTTTGCTACCCTAAGTAAAATAAGCCATGGATTCGTCAAAAGTCATCGTACATTCACTGTTTTCAGAATTTGATATATCCCTTTTTAAAACAGGTAAACATTACCACTTATACCGCAAAATGGGTGCTCATCCCATGTCTCTTGATGGAGTAAATGGATGCTATTTTGCAGTGTATGCTCCCAATGCTGAAAAACTGTATGTAGTTGGCGATTTCAACCATTGGAATCATGAAGGCTATATGCTCCATAGTCGATGGGATGGATCAGGCATTTGGGAGGGATTCATACCCAATGTAGTACATGGCATGGTCTATAAGTATAAGATTTATCCTTACAATCATGGTCGAATCAGAATGAAGGCAGACCCTTATGCTGTCAAAGCCGAAAGACCACCATTGTCAGGCTCTGTAGTTTGGGATCTCAATTATCAATGGCAAGATCAAGACTGGTTAGTATCCCGACCTGTCAAAAACGCTCACCATCAGCCTCACTCCATTTATGAAATGCACTTTGGATCGTGGAAAAGGAATATGGAAGAAAAAAGACCTTTGACTTATTCAGAAATGGCAGTTGCGCTTATCTCTTATATCTCTGATATGGGTTATACACATGTGGAATTTCTTCCACTGGCAGAGCACCCTTACGAGCCATCTTGGGGCTATCAAGTGACTGGTTATTTTGCTGCAACCAGCAGATATGGTGATCCTGAAGCATTGATGTATCTAATTGATAAATTGCACCAAGCTGGCATCGGAGTGATCATGGATTGGGTGCCAGCACATTTCCCAGCAGATGACTTTTCATTGGCTACTTTTGATGGATCTTGTGTGTATGAGCATCCAGATAGACGTAAAGGCTATCATCCAGATTGGAATACCTTGATATTCAATTTTGGAAGACCTGAGATCAGGAGTTTTTTGATTTCAAATGCCTTTTTTTGGTTAGAAAAATATCATATTGACGGGCTGAGAGTAGATGCCGTTTCCTCTATTGCTTATCTAAATTATTCGAGAAAAGATGGCGAATGGGAGCCTAATAAATATGGTGGACGCGAAAACTTAGAAGCCATTTCATTTTTGCAAGAGTTCAATACAGCTGTTTATGGTTCTTTTCCAGGCATTCAGACAATTGCTGAAGAATCTACTTCTTACCCAATGGTGTCAAGGCCAGTTTTCCAAGGTGGATTAGGATTTGGTATGAAATGGATGATGGGATGGATGCACGATACCTTAGATTATTTCAAAAGAGAATTTATGTATCGCAAGTTTCATCAGAATGACATTACTTTCAGCATCATGTATGCATTTTCTGAAAATTTTATGTTGGCATTATCTCATGATGAAGTCGTACATGGTAAAGCATCAATGATAGGCAAAATGTGTGGTGACGAATGGCAAAAATTCGCCAACCTACGCACCTTATACAGCTATATGTTTACTCATCCAGGTACCAAATTACTGTTCATGGGTAATGATATGGCACCTTATACTGAGTGGAACTTCACAACCCAATTGGAGTGGGATCTGCTTCAGTACCCATCTCACGCTGGCCTTAATGCTACTGTCAAAGCGCTTAATCATCTGTACAAGACAGAAAAGGCTCTTCATTATTATAATTTTAGTCCTGATGGTTTCGAATGGGTAGATGCTGGAGATAGAAATAATTCCATCTTGATCACACAAAGGAGATCTAATGAAAAAATGGATGTCTTGATGATCGTTTGCAATCTTAACATAGAGCCACACACAGATTATAAAATAGGTTTGAATGCAAAACAAAGCTGGGAGTTAATATTCAATTCTGACGACCCATCATTTTGGGGCAGCGGATTTCAAATACGAAAATCTGTCAAGACGGTCAAAAAACCTTGGAATGGTCGCAACCATTTATTGTCTGTAGATATTCCACCACTTTCAGCTACAGTCTATAGGCTCACTTCTTCTGTTGAAGACAAACCGAAAGGCAGCAAGACCAAACCAAAATCAGCCGAAAATACTGATATTCAATTGAATGCCCAAAAGGTAAAAAACAAAATAGAACCTAAAATTCCAACTTCCAAATCCAAAAAATAATGACTGACATCATCTTTGGTAAAAATGCAGTAATCGAAGCTTTTAATGCTGGATTGGACATAGAAAAAATCTTTGTTCTTAATAATATGAGAGGGGAGTTTGAAGTTCAGATAAGAAATCTCTGTAGAGATCACAATGTACCATTGGCAAAAGTTCCCGAGATCAAACTCAATGAACTCACCAAATTCAAGGCACATCAAGGTATTGTAGCGCTCATTTCACCCATTAAATATTATGATTTTAGAGACGTTGTCGCCAGGGCATTTGATGAGGGTGCATTACCCTTGATCATCGTCCTCGATGGTGTCACTGATGTGAGAAATATTGGAGCTATTGCTCGATCGACACATTTTTTTGGTGCACATGGCATCATCATAACGGGCAATTTCGCTGGACGTATCAATGAAGAAACTGTCAAAACATCAGCTGGAGCCATTTTGAAAATTCCTGTATGCAGAGCCAACAGCTTGCTAAGTTTAGTCAGCGAATTGCAATCGTTGGGCCTGAAAGTAGTAGCTACAAGTTTGAAAAATTCGATGCCACCGACAGAATGTGATTTAACAGAGCCTCTTGCCATCATTCTTGGAGCAGAAGATAGTGGCTTGCACTATAAAGTTTTGGACGTAGTTGATGAAGTAGTAAAGATACCATCAGGTGGAGAATTTGACTCCTTGAATGTGTCAGTAGCAGCTGGAATCCTTCTCTATGAAACAAAAAGACAGAGAGGATAAAACAATATGGACAAAATGTTGGTTTAGTGGTATTGTCTTTATCATTTATACTATCTTCCAATGCGTTTGATCAAAAGATTTTTGGCTTTTTTCGTAGGTATTTCTTTGAGTGTAATAGTATTTAATGCTTGTAAAACATCCAAGTCATCTGCTGCCACGACTCCTACCCTTGAAAAATCTTTGCTTTGGCAAATTTCAGGTCCAGGCATAGATAAGCCATCGTATCTTTTTGGAACCATCCACATCATTCCAACCAAAGATTTTTTCTTACCCAAAGGATTGATGTCATCATTGGACGCATCCAAAAAAGTAGTATTTGAGATAGATATGAAAGAGATGACAGATATGTCTTCACTCATGAGCGTCATGGGCAAAGTAATGATGAAAGACAATAAGACATTAAAAGATCTTATATCTGCTGATGATTATAAACTTGTGGAAGCACATTTTAAGAAACTTGGACTACCTTTAATGTTTTTGGAGCGCATGAAACCAATGGTTTTGACTGTCTTTGCATCAGGCGATATGGATCCAGCAGGGCTTAAAAATGGCTCAATGAAATCGTATGAAATGGAGCTAAATGATATGGCAAAAGATGCTGGAAAAGAAACTGGTGGTTTAGAAACCATAGATTTTCAACTAAGTCTGTTCGATAGTATACCTTACGAAGCACAAGCCAAAATGCTGGTAGATGCAGTCAAAGGCAGCTTAGACATGGGTGATGATAGCGAATATGCCAAAATGACCCAAATGTACTTGGATCAAGATATCAATGCATTGATTCAGACCATCAAAGATGAAAGCAATGAAGTATCTGGATTTGAAGATAAATTATTGACAGAACGTAACAAAAATTGGATTCCGCAGATCATCGCTGGCTCAAAGGTGCAACCCACACTCTATGCAGTTGGTGCAGGACATTTAGCTGGTAAAAATGGTGTCATCCAGCTACTCAGAAATGCAGGAATGAAGGTGACACCTGTCAAATAATCAACTTACAATCCTGGGAAAAAAGCATCTTTGAAGTGGGTGATTTTGGCTTGGAGTGACTTGTCAAATATCACTGAAATCACATCAAACCTGATTTCCCAAGAATAGTCAATCAATGCCATGTACCTATTAGCAGCATCTATCAGTAGTCCTTCCTTGTAGGCAGAAACACTCTCTTCTGGCTCACCAAAATATGTGTAAGACCTCGACTTTACTTCAATAAACACTAAAGTACTCCTATCTTTGGCAATAATATCCACTTCTGCTTTGCTAAATCTCCAGTTGCGCTCTAAGATGAGGTAGCCAGCATCAGCTAGAAATTGAACAGCTACATCTTCTCCCAATTTTCCTATTTTTTGCTGACGAGCCATTTTATCATCTTTGAAAAAGTTGTACAAAACTACAAGATATTTGGTCAATTTAGGAACAGTTTTTGAAGTATATTTACAATACACTATATATGTATCGTTTGTACATCATCGAGCTTCGCAAGACAGTATTTTCTGAATCAAAAAAATTTAGAGATGCCAATCCACAATATAATGGTGTGCTCGAATGTCTATATGTAGGTATGACTTCAAAAAATCCTAAGCAACGTTTTATGCAACACAAAGGCATGTTGCTGAGCAAAAAAGGTGTAGATATCTCTTCAAAAATTGTACACGATTATGGTACATTCCTAAGGCCAAGTATGTTTCATCATTTACCCACTTATAAGTCTCGAGAAGAAGCATTAAAAGCGGAACAGGCATTGGCTCAAAGTCTAAAAAAACAAAGATATGCAGTTTGGGTCAATTGACTTAGGCAAGATAATGTCTTATTATTTCAAGAAATAAGAAATAAGTTAAAATATTCTTAAAACTACGAATTAATTCGTATTAGGTATTGACATTACGAATAGCTTCGTATATCTTTGTATGGAATTTATAAATCGCAGCCAAAATATGTCTAAATTCAAGCCTACTGATGCTGAAATTGAAATCCTCCAGCTCCTTTGGGAAAAAGGACCATCGTCAGTGCGTGATATCAACGATAGTCTTAATGCAAAACGTGATGTAGGATATACCACTACGCTCAAACTCATGCAAATCATGAACGAAAAAGGCATAGTCAAAAGAGATACCGCAGCTCGCTCGCATATTTATAAAGCTGTAGCAAAGGAAAATGACACTAAAAATAACTTAATCAGTGATTTTGTAAAAGTCGCATTCAATGGCTCAGCCATGAGTATGGTCATGCAAGCTTTGGGCAATACGTCATCATCTCAAGGTGAGTTGGATGAGTTGAAGTCTTTGATTTCAAAACTCGAAAATAAATCCTAAAATGATAGCAACGTCTTACCTTTCTGAAGAATTTATCAACGCAGCTGGAATGGCTATTTTTCATTCAGCTTGGCAGTTTACATTGATAGCTCTGGTGATGACTTTTTTGCTCAAATATTATCAAAATGGCAAGGCAAATGTAAGGTATATCATTTCG
>JAXLUT010000010.1:0-77322 GCA_046329385.1 Saprospiraceae bacterium | reverse complement strand
TGATAGCAAAAATATAAAGATTCCTAATAGCTTTTCTATTAGGTTTCAACATCCTAAAAAATCTTTGTATCGGTGTTAGCATAAGGATCAAAAATTATTCATAATACAAATTATCTAACGAAAGGTTGAAATTTGAATGGAAAATCAAACAATCTTTTAAATATTATTAGCGCTTTTATATACTTTCACCGAGCAATGGCTATGGCCGCTACAAAATCTTTACCAAGATTGTGTGATTTCAGCCTTTCTCCAAGATTCTCATTAAAAATAAATAACAGGCAGCCTCAATTCTATGCATTAAGCTTTATATTTGCAGAGCATTTCAATTGTCTTATATCAAATTGTGTAATGGATATTATTTGTATTTAAGGGAAATTGTACAATCAAAAAGTATGGTATCAAGGCTGAGCAAATACATTTAAGTCATTTCATTTATTATTCAATTTTTAGCGATGTTCAATTTTATTATTTTAGCTTGTAGTTTAGTGGGAATAATCTATGGAGCAAATTTTTTAGTTGATGGCGCTTCATCGTTTGCCAAAAAGTTTAAAATTCCGAATATTGTCATAGGTTTGACAATCGTCGCTTTTGGTACATCTTCTCCCGAGTTGGCTGTCAGTACTTATTCCGCATATACTGGAAACGCAGATATTTCGATAGGAAATGTAATAGGAAGCAACATTGTGAATATACTTTTTATTTTGGGTGTGAGTGCCATTATTTTTCCGCTTACAATACTCAAGAATACTGTCCTCAAAGAGATTCCATTTAGTCTACTTGCTGCCATTGTTATATACTTGATGATCAATGATATCTTGTTTTCGGGACATCAGACAGATGTGATTTCATTTGCCGATGGGTTAATACTATTGGGATTTATGACTATTTTTATGTATTATTTGATACATCTTGCCAGAAATAGCGGCGAAGACGAAAATCTGGATATTAAAGATATGACCATTTCCAAGTCAGTTTTATTAATAGTAAGTGGGCTTGTACTTTTGGTAGGAGGAGGTAAGTTTTTTGTTGATGCAGCTGTAGATATAGCAACTGGACTCGGTGTCAGCAAAGCTGTGATAGGCCTTACCATCGTAGCAATTGGCACCTCATTGCCAGAGTTAGCCACCAGTTTAGTTGCAGCTTTCAAAAAGAATGTGGATATAGCTGTGGGCAATGTGGTCGGGAGCAATATATTCAACATATTTTTTATTTTAGGTATTAGTTCATTAGTAGCACCTTTGCCCAAAGGTGGTATAACAGACTTGGATTTTTATGCATGTATCTTCGCTAGTATATTACTCTTATTATCGGCTTACACTTTACGAAGATATAAGATCACAAGATTGGAAGGTGTGATTTTTGTGATTTGTTATTTGGCTTACATCATTTATCAAGTGAGCACGATATAAGTAATTTTACTATTATTTTTATTAAAACCGATTACAACTTTACAGTTCTAGATTCAAAAAATTGAAACCACCATAAATTCCAAACTATCAATAAATATCCATAGACACTATCTTCGATGGGAATGGTGACCATTCTTACATTGAGAAACTCATCCGAATTATAATTGACTACTGGCGAAGGGAGGCCGCTGCCAGTCAAAATGCCGTTGACAAGAAAAAAACCTGGGAGTAAGATAAGGTAAATGACAAAAGATCTGAATACCCAAGGTGGCTTTAGATACAACAAAAACACAAGCATTGTCAATGCATTTAGTGCTGATGTCCACGCTGTATATTGGAGATCATGATGCTGGGTAAATACTATAACCATACATACACCAAATATCACCATAAAGGGCACATTGTATCTAATCGTCCAATCCCAATTGATGTATTTTGTCAATGTGTAATAGGTGAATACACAAGCGAAGGGAATACAAATGAAAAATAACACCTCTTCTATCGGTAAATTGTACAATTGTAAGCCAGTAGTGTATCTCGTATCAAACCACCAAACGCCTTGTTGAGTAAACCAAATATCCCAAATGATAAATGGTATGGCTACGATGATACCGGCTTTTATAAAAGATGAAAAGTGAGCTGCAAAATTTATTTTTTTGTGAAATGAAAAAATAAAACAGATGATGACAGTAAAGAAATCGATCAGGAGGTAGGTGTATTGATAAGGGAAATGACTCATTTTATTTAAAGTACATTTTAAAATACTTCACTGGCACAAACAAAAAGCCAAAACACTCTCCATCTTCTTTGCCGATGTGTTTATGATGTTGTTTATGCGCGCGTCTAATGGATAAAAGGTATTTGTTTTCGGTCTTTTGCAATAATTTAATCCTTTGATGTATGAAAATATCATGTACAAAAAAGTATGCCATTCCGTAAAGTGTGATACCTATTCCTATGTATAAAAGATAGTTCATATCAGTGCTGACTCCCAAATATATAAGGGCAATAGCAGGTATTGCAAAAATAAAAAAGAACCAATCGTTTTTCTCCATAGATCCTTCGTGACTATGGTCGTGGTGATCTCGATGTAGGTACCACAAAAAACCATGCATGACATACTTATGGATACACCATGTCGCACCTTCCATACATCCAAATGTGAGTAATACTATTAAAAAATTTTCCATATTAATGTTGGTTAAAAATTTGATCCAATATTTCCTTTCGGTATGAAAAGATTTGTTGCAACCTGTGATGAATGGTGGAACCAATTAACTTATCTGTCAATGGACTAAAAGGCAGCTCATATTCAATCTTGTCTTCCATTAAAATACTTCCATTTGATACTGTAAAAGTGTGTGTATGAAGCCAAAATTTGTAAGGTCCTTTGATTTGTTTGTCAGCAAATACTCTATTAGTCATTACTTCTGTGATTTCAGTTCTCCATTTCAATGGTATATCAAAGAAAGGAGTAACAACATAATCAATAATGGTACCTTTTGATATTGTGCTGCCCAAGCCTATGGTTTTTATTTCAAATCGCATATTTTTTGGTGTGATTTTGCTAAGATTATATGGATTTGTAAAAAATGCCCAAACCACATCAAGAGGCGCATTCAAAGCTTGGTTAAAAATTAATGTGTGTTTCATCTGTAGCGCAAAAATCTGAATTTTAGGTAACTTTCGACGAAAATAAGAGATTTTTCAAAGTTATTGACCCTGATCCTTTCATTCAATATCTTTGATACCGATGTTTTTTTCAGTTTATTCAGTAAAGCCAGATAGTATTTATATGCTAAATAAACACCATAGCCACTTGAAGCAGGCAATCGCTGGATACCATGCAGTGCTACATTCATTTCATTAGCAATATCATCAATAATAGCAGTTTTTGATGCATGATCTAAATCTTGGTTTTGTATATTTGGAAAATAAGACCTACCCAAAACTCCGAAATCATCTTTGATATCTCTCAAAAAATTGACCTTTTGAAATGCGGAGCCAAGTTTGATGGCATAAGGTTTCAGCTCGTGATATGCTTGGTCATCGCCTGAGACAAATACCTTGAGGCACATCAAACCTACTACTTCGGCAGATCCAAATATATATTCTCGGTACGTTGTGTTGGTGTAAACCTTGGGTTTCAGATCCATCTCCATGCTGTGTAAAAATTGCTTGATGAGATCACGATCTATTTTGTATTGATTTACAGTCTCCTGAAATGATTGAAGTACAGGGTTTAATGAAATTTTCTCATCCAATGCAGTCCAAGTTTCCTGTTCAAATCGCTTAAGGAGGACTTCTTTGTCATAATCATGAAAACTATCCACTATCTCATCTGCCAATCTCACAAAGCCATATATGGCATATATATGACGTCTTATCTCGGTGTCAAGACATAAGATACCCAATGAAAAACTCGTACTATAAGCTTTGGTGAGCTTAACGCTGACATCACTCGAAAATTTATCGTATAGCTGTTTCAAAGGCGACTATTTAAAGGATTTATGTACTTCATTGGCTACAATTTTTCCTGATATTATGCTAGGAGGAAGTCCTGGTCCAGGCACAGTAAGATGTCCAGTATAATACAAATTGCTCAGAGATTGATTGCTGATAGCTGGCTTTAAAATTGCTGTTTGACCCAATGTATTGGCGAGACCATAAGCATTCCCTTTGTATGCATTGTAATCATTCTGAAAGTCTGAAACAGAATAACTTCGCTTATAATCAATCATTTGCTGTATGCCATTTATCCCAAGGTGCTTTTCTAATCTTTGTATCATGATGTCAAAGTAAACATCGTGCTTGCTTTTGTCATCAACTGTGCCAGGTGCTATTGGCATGAGAAAAAAGAGATTTTCATGACCAAATGGAGCTATACTTTCATCAGATTTTGAAGGGCAACACACATAAAACAAGGGATCTCTAGGCCAAGATTTGGTTTCGTAAATATCCGACAAATGCTCGTCCAATGATGGCTCAAAGAATAAGGTATGGTGTTTTAGGCCATCTAATTTTCCATTCAGACCTATGTAAAAAAGTAAGGCTGAGGGAGCTAATATCCTTTTGTCCCAATATTTCGAATCGTAGTTTCTGCTACTTGCTGGGAGCATAGATTCGATGTGATGATAATCTGCCGATGCCACTACTGCATCCGATATATGATTTTTTGTTGGTGTAGTTAAATTGGTTACCTTTTTGTCACTGACATTGATGCTGTCTATATTACTGTTGTAATGAAATTTGACACCTGCTTCTTCAGCTACAGCTACCATGCCTTCTATGACCTGAAAAAAACCACCCATAGGATATTTTGTACCCATAACCAATCCTCCATAGTTCATCAAGCTGTACATAGCTGGAATTTCCTTTGGAGCTGCTCCCAAAAATATAACCGGAAACTCCATGATGGATATTAATTTTTGATCTTTGAAATACTTGCCAACAAAAGCCCTAAAATTTGTAAAAAGATCAAGTTTGAATACACTTTTTATGATGTCCCATGTCATGAATTCAGTAATCGATTGACATGGTTTTTCTATATATTTTGACATGCTGATCTCGTATTTATACTTTGCGTCTCGCATAAAATCATCCAATCGACTGCCAGCACCTTTTTCAATTGACTCAAATAAAGCCTTTAGCTCGCTAAAATCTTTGGGAATAAGCAATTTGTCATTTTCAAAAACTACCTCAAACTGTGGATCCAAATCTACAATTTGGTAGTAGTCTGCATAGCTTTTTCCAAAGTGCTGAAAAAAATGTTCAAACACATCATGCATCCAATACCAACTCGGACCCATGTCAAAAGTATAACCATTTTGCGTTTTAAATTGTCTTGCTCGACCTCCAGGAATATCGTGTTTTTCGAAGACATCTACTTGATAGCCAAGTTTTGCGAGGTGAGCGGCTGCTGAGGATTCCAGATATTCCAGCTCCTATGACACTAATATTTTTCATCCTAGTTAATTGTTTAGATAATTGTTTTTAACGGTTTGCAACAAATCTCGACTCTCAATAGATTGTTCAAATATGCTATTGTGAAAGGTATCCAATTTTTGGAGTGTTTTTATCAAAATATTTTTTCACTAGATGTCAAATCAGCCACTACAATTTTTGAAGCCAAGCGAATATCTTCCATAATGGCTGACAATGCTAGATTGCCAGCAGTAGTAATTTCTAAGAGCTTGCTGCGCTTGTCCAGATCAGAATCAGTCTGACGAACCCAATTATGCTGGATCAATCTATCGATAATCTTCATACTAGGAGATTTTTCGATAATGTTCAGTTTAATGAGTTCCATTTTGGTCATGGCTCCTCTAGCTTGAAGATTGATCAAGAAAATAAACTCATCTTGAGTGGAGAAGTTTGAACCGACCATGGCTGATTTTGAATATCCTTTAGCATATTTACTCATATTGTTGACCAAAGTACAAATGACGCTCTCAACTGATCTGCCTCGATCTTTTCCTTCCCAATATATTTTATCTTCATTATTACACTTTTCAGATTTTAATTGGGCATCTCAGGACAAGAATCCATCAACATTTGATTGAAATTTCGAATCCTTATTGTCTATTTCGAAATCATCTAAACTTGCTATCAGTTGTTTTATGATTTTATATTTCATTACGATCAATTTAGTGCAAATATATACTAAATTATTTTAAAGTACTTTAAATAAGTATATAAATATACTAAATAGATGCTTTTATTGCAAACTATTGAATGGTAGGGCTTTATTTTCAATCGAATTTTGAGTGAATACCTTCATGCTTTTGAAGTCCAAAGAATGTGTATTTTTTTTTATTGTTGGATGAAGGCCAAAGCTTTTGATTTGATTTAAGCTATAGAATTTGCGATGTAATTTTGAGTGTAAGTCATTTCAACTGTATAAATTTCAGGAAAGAACAAATATAAGGTTGTAAATTGTAAAAGCAAGAACAATCATTGTAATTTTACCACTCGCACGGTATGAATGCCAATAATGTTAAAAAAATAGCATATTGTCACCAAAACAATGCTGTTTGTACAAATATATGAAACATATATGTGGTTTTGATAGGTCATATTATACTTTTGATATAAAATTTTTTGAAATATGGACATCATCATTATCGAAGACGACCTTCACTTTTCTGAATGGTTAAAGAGAATTTTGGAAGTAGATTTAGGGTACAATGTTTTGGCAGTGTTGGATAATGTAGAGGAAGGAATCGAACAAATTAAGTTTCAAAAACCGTCAGTCGTCATATCTGACGTGCATTTAAAAGGAAAAAAATAGGTATAGATCTCATCAACCCGTTGAAGGAACTTTCCATTCCACTCATTTAATTTCTGAAGATACAAGTGAAGCTAATTATCAAAAAATAATTAACGAATGTGAAGTAATATTTTTAGTAAAACCATTTCATAAGTACTCATTAGATAGTGCAATAAAAAAGTATTGCCACCATTCTAATAATATTGAATTGGAAAAAAGTATCTTGTTGAATAGTGGTTCTGTCAGCAATGTAGTTGCATTGGATGAAATTAAGTGGTTTGAATCAGAAAGAAATTACACATCTATCATTACCAATAAAAGGAAAATTGTGGTAAGGTCATCTTTTACTAAAGTATTAGAAGCCTTTGACCCAAAAAGTGTTGTAAGGGTACACAAAAGTTTTGCTACGCCCGTCAAGCAGATTAAGTTGGTCAACTTTCACAAATCTATAGTGGACATTGGTGGCAAAGAGTTGCCTATGGGCAGATCGTATAGGGCTTTGCTAAAATCTATATTTGGTAATAAACAGTCAAATGTCAAGGTAATTTCGTATTAAATTTTTTTATAATAAATAATGTCTCATGAATTAGTAGTTTGTCTTACTTTAAAGTTTGAATAATTTTAACAAAAAAGTTGAATTAAAATAATCACCCCAAAAGATTATTTTGTAAAACAATTTATAACATTTATTTGTAAAGTGTAATTTATTTAGAGTAGATATGTTTTTAATAAAAGTGATTTAAATTAAATATTCTAAATAAATGTGAAATTATGATATTGTTACTTTCAGGTAGGTCTTAAATTTTTATAAAGAAATTAAAGACTCATCTATTGTAATTGTTATTTTAATATAATTTTTGACCCGTATTTCTATTATGATTTGGTATAGCTCACTAAAGCACAAAGTAATTGGTATTTGCTTGGTATTATCTATTAATGCATTTAGTCAGAATAAAGAATTAGATTCATTGTTAAAAACTTACCAAAATCACAGTATTTCCGACTCCCTTAGACTTGATGCATTATGTGAGATTTGTTGGGAATATATCAAAACTGATGCATCTAAGATCGAATCATTTGTAGGAAAATTAGAAGAACTAGACAGTAAAGTCTTTCCCCAAACTGGTTATTACAAGACAAAGATTGTTTTAGGTTATTATTATAAAACTACTGGTAACTTCGATTTATCTTTCAAATACTTTGAAGATGCCTTAAATATCTATAAATTAGATAAGGATACTATCAATATTATCAGGTCACTTTATAGGTTAGGAGAACTGAGGAATAATACACATAATGTTAATAGTTTAAAATATGGGGACTATTCTTATTATATCAAGGGTTTAGATTTGTTAAAACATTATCCTGATGGCGAGCAAACTATATTTTTTCAAAATGGGATGGCTATGGCTCTTACAAATGAAGGACTGTATGATGAATCTTTAGTATATCTAAAAAAATCGGCACCTATTTATGATACGATTGCGTTTACAGGAAAAAAAGGAGTTTGGGCTTTTATTACTATCATATTGGCAGAAATTATTTTATGAAAAAGCTGTATAATAAGGCTTTAGATGAAATGAAATTAGCACACGGGTTGGCCAACGAATTGTATTTGGAAGATTTATTGTTAGAAACAAATTATTATTTAGGTAATATTTATCTCGAGATAGGTGATTATCTCAAAGCTGAGCCATATTTTTTAAATTATGTAGCACTAAATAATAAACGAGGTATCAAATGGAAAAAATATGGGTATGAAAACATTGCTTTCATTTTATGAAAGAGCTAATATGAGAGAGAAGGCCTTCGCTTTGATCAAGCCTATTTATCCATCCAAGATTCAGTGATTGATGCTATTAATAGAGATAAATACAATGAGTTTGAAGTAAAATACAAAGTGCAGGAGAAGCAATTTGAAAATGACCTTTTAGCTCAAGATTTGTCTTCACAAAAGAATAAATTGTTATTAACTCTAATATTTGGAATCATTGTGACGATGTTGTTGATTGGTATCATTTTGTTAATGCAAAAGTTGTGGAAGCATAATAAAAAATTGACGGAATCAGATCAATATAAAAATCAAATATTGAATGTCATGGGGCATGACATTAGGACACCTTTAGTTACTCAGTTGACCATCATGCAAGAAGTTTTTGAAAATAAGGCTGCTGTATCTACCAATATGATGAATTCAATTTATAATTTATCTCTAAGTATATTTAAAATTAGTGATAATGTATATAATTGGGTGAAACTGATCAAACGATCCAATTTTGACCAAAATTCTGTGACGCAAATTAACTTTGAATTTTTTTTGGTTTTGGAACAATATCAACCGATTCTTAATATTAAAAAAATTAACATTGTACATAACATAAGTCTTGATAACCCAATCAATGTGAAAGGTGACAGAATTGGTATTCAAGCAATAATTAGAAACCTAATTGATAATAGCATGAAATATAGTCCTAACAGTGGAACAATCGATATTGGACTATTATGTATCAATAATAAGGCTATTTTGGAAATCAAAAATGATGTTGATGCCGTTGCTTACCAAAACAATTTTTCAAAAAATAGAGGACTTGGACTTCAATTGATAAATGAAATTCTTACTTACAATCATGGCAAAACAGAAAAAATTGGGTTAGATGGTGACACCTATCATGTCATTGTAAGTTTTACTATGGCTTGAAAATCTAGATTTTGATGATTTTAAATGATTTGATATTGTCATTACTTAAAAGTTGGATATAGTAAATACCACTGCTCAGATAATCTAAATTTATTTCTGAATCTGCTGTTGTGATAGTGCCATAACTTAATATCTGTCCCCACGAATTTATTACTTTATAATGCAAGGTGATAGGGAGGCGCTGTGATATTTTCACTCTATTTGTTGTGGAAATTATACTAGGGAATATATAGATGCCACTTAAACTTTTTGTATCACGTGTGGAAGATAACAAATCCACCCCATCACAATCTTCATCTACTGCATTGTTTGTAATTTCCAATGCACCTGGGAATATGTTTGGATTAGTGTCATCGCAATCGAATGGTAAACTATTTTCTTTCAAAATATGACCTGCCTTAGGTTGGCAGGAAATCAAACTATCATTTGGTGATGGGTAACCGTCTTGATCAAAATCTAAAAACCATTTCGTAAGTGGATTAATCAATTGATTTTTGTCATCACAATCAAGACCTTTAGATTGAATTTTTAAAATATATTTGTCACTTGGTTTTTGACACTGTTTAATACTGTCATTATTATCTATAAATCCATCCTTATCAAAGTCTGCATACCAAATTGTATTTGGATTTATGTCTGCATCAAGATCATCACAATCTTCGTACGAAAAAAAAGAATCATTATCTTGATCTTTATAAAATATCGGAATGCAGTATCGGAAAGCATCTTGACCCACTTTAACGCCAATTTTACGTCCAGGAATATCATCTTGTGGTGGATGAATTCCACCCCAAATCCTAGATAGTGAACACTGGTCGGACGCATCGGTATATTTTGCCCATTGTAAGATTACATCTGTGGTTGGGCCTTGCTCATGTATGAGTGAGCTGTCTTTTTTAATATAAAATTCACCCATACCACCTGGGAAAAAGGCATCTCCAGTAAACAAAGTCAATACTTCTGCAGCAGCCCTACTAAATGTTGAATGCCCTGAAATATATCCTCCAAAAGGTGGAGTAACAAAGGTGGCTCTTTGATATGGTACAAAGGTTTTGGCCAGTATCCAATCCACACCTGCAACATTGCCATTTGTCTCTGTAATATAATCATATCCTCTCCAAACTTTAATTTTAACTTCCCACAAGTTTTCCAAATTGATCCCAACCAACGGATCTGTTTTCTTTACTAATTCAGTAAAGCCTTCAAATAGCGGGAGGCCTCTTTTATGATACCTAGGCAATAATGGATCAGTGCATTGACCAAATTCTGCCATCCCTCTTATCGCTGATATTGGCCTTACATAATCGTAAAGCCCTTTAATAGACCAAGCGGACACTGCGGCATCATGCACTGCTCCTCCCAAAACAAAATAAAATTTAACATCCCACTCCAAACTATCTAAAGTATTTCCAGTTCCTGCAAATTTTCTTGACATTTGTGGGTGATCAGATGCATGATTTAATATACTGTACCAATGCCCAGGTGGCGTTTCTGATTGGGGCCCATCAGCCCAGAATTCCGCTAAACTCCTGGTATAATCTGCTCTTGGCACCCATTGTGTTTTATAAGGTTGCTGTGTCTTAGGATTTATACTATAACCTGAACCGTTGTCACCACCTTTTTCATATTGATAAAACTTCAAATATTCTTCTGGGGTAGATGGATAGGTCTGTACGTTCCCTCTTTTATTTGGTGAGATATCCCATACTGTAGTATCATTTATATTATGATGCCTACTCCATGAAGCTGCCATCAAGTGGCCATATTTATAAAAATTAGTCCACTGAGCAAAGACAGTGGTATCCTTTTGATCTATAAATGGTGGTGAGCCTGGGTCATTATACACCCTAAATTGTTGGGAATCTCTTGCAAATATTTTACTACTATCAATTGACATGGCAAAAGGGTGTACATTTCCCCATTCTGCACTTAAAAATGCAGGTACGTTGTCAGGATTGATATTTCCTCCTTGATCTATAAATAATTTAAACCTTAAAGGCTGCCATCTATCTATATCTATGATACCACTTGTGCCTGAAGTATCTAACCGAAGAGGTGGATTAATTGGTAGGTAATAGGTGTTTTTATAATCATTCATTTCATTAGATCCATCTTGTAGACCATAATTGATCATTTGATAGGCTATGTAATTGCCCAAGGCTCTTGGATCATTATTTTTGTAATCTATGCTCTGATAAGCCGTGTCAAGCCCCAATTTTTCCATCAATTCATAATATCTAGGAAAAATAAGATCCCCCTTCGGTGCTTTTTTGTACCTATAGCTCAATAATCGATATGCTGCATAAGAAATGGCTTCTATCCTAGCTCTTTTTATATCTTTTGGTGGTGAAATACCTTCAAAAGGTGCAATAAATCCATGCAAGTTTTTACCTAACATAAAAGTTGAAGCTATAGTATCGTATGTTGCCCACGCGTCATACATTGCCACACTTACATGATACAAATTTCGAGCTTGCACAGTAGGACGAGTATAATCGTTTTTTATGGACCAAAGTTGGAGTTCATTCCATTGCCTTGCTACGCTGTGTTGAGCGGCTAAGGTCATTTGCAAGCACAAAATCATGATAATTACAACATTTATTGCGAGATATTTTTGCATATTTGTTTGCTTTGTTTATTATATGCAAATAAACAATATAAGTTGAGTTTAAGCTTGCAGTTTGGATACAAAAAATAACACTTTATCCAAAATGTACGACAATGATTAACTAATAAATGTGCAGATATGCACCAAAAACAAACACATTGTCCTTAATAAATTAAAAATTATATTAATATGTCTTACTGCACATTACTTTTGTTATTGATTAAACATTAAACAAATATCTGATATTGATATGTTTATCAATTTTTTATTTTATAATATTTTCATTTTACATGCAAATTAAAGTAATGATTAAAAAAATAATAATTACGTATTTGGCATTTTCATGTGTCTCATTATTTGGCCAAGATTGGAATCAAATTGGCCAATCAATTGTAGGAAGTACTCCTGGTAATAAATTGGGACTAAGTTTTGACATCAACATTGATGGAACAGTCATGGCTATAGGTGAACCACTTAATGTTAGTAGTGGCAATTTGATAGGTAAAGTGACAGTCTACACACTTGAAGCTGGTAATTGGGTATTGAAAGGAAATATCCTTACATCAACTGAAAATGAAGATATGTTTGGAAATGCAGTCAGTTTAAGTAATGATGGTAATATATTGGCAATCGGTGTTAAGTTAAATGACGAAGGTGGTACCAATGCTGGTAAAGTATGCCTATTTCAGTTTGATGGTTCGAATTGGATTTCATATGGGAATGTCCTATATGGGGGGCATCCTGGAGATGTTTTTGGTGCTTCTGTCGAGTTGAATGGTGCAGGAGATAGATTGGCGGTGGGTATAATCGGCGAAGATAGTAATGGTGAAAGTTCGGGTAAAGTTGAAGTTTTTCAATATCAAGCGGGCAATTGGTCAACCCTTGGCTCTCCAATGTACGGTATAACTGCATATAATGGTCTTGGAGTTAGTTTGCGGTTGAGTGAAGATGGGAATACGCTTATAGCATCAGCAGGCTATCTGTCATACGATGAAATTTCAAAAGGTTATATATGTGTTTTCAGATTTGATGGTACTAATTGGATACAGATATCACCAATATTATGGGGCGACAACTTTGGGGATTTGTTTGGCAATTCAGTGGCTATTTCTTCAAGTGGCAATACAATCATTATTGGTGCCCCTTTTTGCAATAGTAGTTTTGGAGTTGATGCAGGTGCTGTCAAAGTATTGGATTATGATGGCACAAATTGGAATCAAAGAGGACCCACTTTTATTGGTAATATGGAAGGGGGACTTAAAGGAAAATCTGTTTCAATAAGTCGTGATGGTAATACCATTGCGATGAGCGAACCTAACTATAATAATAATGGATTTATGTCAGGTAAGGTGTCTGTTTTTCAATGGAATGGAGCTAATTGGCTCCTGAAAGTTTCTGAATTAAATGGTAACATTGCATTTGATTGCGCTGGCTCTCAAATTTGCATTTGTGGGGTAGGAGATAACATTGTCATCGGGATACCTGGTGATGATGAAGGTGGCAATGATGCAGGTAAAGTACTTGTTTATAGGTTTAATTGATGCAATTTTTTAAAATTCACTTAATCTTAAGGTTTAATAATGAAAGCGCAAAATAATAATCGGATCATCATAAGTAAAAAAATAATACTTCATGTATTGATTACTCTGCTATCCATCCACATGTCATTTGGACAAACAACATGCCCAGGCCCTTGGCCAACATCGGGCGGAGTTGGACAGAATGGCAATTGGATTGTCATCGGTAATACTGGAAATGGTGATGATCCTTCAACAGGATATGGGAATGTAAATTATCAATACTCTTATTTGGATCGTTTTGTAAGAATAAGTGAATATGTTGCTTTCCTTAATGCGGTTGACCCTGGCGGTTCTGGTGCATATGTTGGAAATTTATTAAATTTTGGCATGATTCAATACACAGGTGCCTACAGCTGATGGCTCCTTTTACATCTTGTGCTCCTGAAACAGGTCAAAGCATGACGGCTGCCCAGACGGGGATGATAGCTTTGACTTGGTATCATTCAATCACATGGCAAGGTTTTGCAATTATTTGACCACTGGTAGTGTGAGCTCAGGGGCCTTATTCTTTTTCATCTTCATCACCTAATGCAACACCTACTTCTGTCAATATTAATTATCCAAATTCGGTTAGAATGCCCACCGAAGATGAGTTTTACAAAGCGGCATATTATAGAGCAAGCAATGGAACTTGGCAAGATTATGGAACTCAAGCTGCAAATTTGTCAGCAGGAGAGCCCATTGTATCAGGTGTTTCAAGTACGGGATTGATCAATATTTCTAATGGTCACTTATATAATCAATCCTTTCATTGGCATCCTAGTTATGTTGGATCAATTGCCTGCCTTTGGCAAATGAGAGCTGGTCAGGGAGGACAAAGTTATTATAACCTTTATAATATGGTCGGTGGGTTCCACCATTATTTAACAGCTGGCGGATCATCAACCACCATGGTTTTAAGGCCTCAAAATCAAGTGCAAGGTGGAGCACCCGAACAATCTAGATATTTTAGGTTAACAGGTGCGGATCCTGCCGAACACTATGCAAGCCCTTCTTTACATTTAGTCTATTATGGAGATGCTTGTTGTCCTGTCGCTGGTACTCCATCAAATCTTGCTGTATGTAATGATAATTTTTCAACAATTAATTTGTTTGATCTATTGTCAGGCGAAAATACGGGTGGCTCATGGACTAGAATCGTTGGAACAGGAGGTACATTTAATGCAGGAGCGGGTACTTTTTTACCAGATGGCACTACAACATCGACCAATACCTTCAGATATACCATCAATGCTACTGGGTCTTGTGCGGCTTCAACGGCAGATGTTATCATAACCATAGTATCAAAAAATACGCTGGTACTGGTGGCAGTGTTACTGAATGTACCAATTCTGGCACCATTCTAAGTTTGTCTTCATTGTTGACTGGAGCAGATACTGGTGGCACATGGACTCGGTTGACAGGGTCAGGAGGCACTTTTTCAGCTGCTGCTGGTACATATACTATTACATCTACGGCCACTACTTCTACTTTTAGATACAGGGTTACAAATACTTCCCCGTGTACTACCTCAGATGCTGTTGTCACCGTCAATGTGGTAGCTTCACCTACAGCAGGTACAGGGAGTAGTACAAGTGTGTGCGATAATTCCACTACAGCGATCAATCTTTTTGGTTTGCTTACAGGGGAAGAATACTGGTGGTACGTGGACTAGGGCCTCCTGGTACAGGAGGTACCTTCAATGCTACGCAGGAACATTTACACCAGCAGCAGGAGCAACGACTAGTACATTCAATTACATGGTGGGAGGTAGCGGTTGTCCTGTGGATAACGAACTAGTGACAATTAATGTCACACCTCAAGCCATAGCTGGTACTGGTGGGTCGGCCACGGATTGTGCTGGTACGAACAATACAATTTCTCTAAGCACATTAATCACTGGTGGTCAAACTGGTGGCACATGGACGCGTTTGACAGGCACTGGAGGAGTACTTTCACAGGTGGAACAACAGGTAGTTATGTGGTCACATCGACAGCTACAACTAGTACTTTTAGATATACCGTGACAGGTACAGCCCCATGTGTCAACTCAACTGCCGATGTAATAGTAAATATAACTTCTTCACCTACAGCAGGTACAGGTAGTAGTACAAGTGTGTGCGATAATTCCACTACAGCGATCAATCTTTTTGGTTTGCTTACAGGGAAGATACAGGTGGTACGTGGACTAGGGCACTCTGGTACAGGAGGTACGTTCAATGCTACCGCTGGAACATTTACACCAGCAGCAGGAGCAACGACTAGTACATTCAATTACATGGTTGGTGGTAGCGGTTGTCCTGTTGATAACGAGTTGGTGTCAATTAATATCACACCCAAGCCATAGCTGGTACTGGTGGGTCGGCCACGGATTGTGCTGGTACGAACAATACAATTTCTCTAAGCACATTAATCACTGGTGGTCAAACTGGTGGCACATGGACGCGTTTGACAGGCACTGGAGGTACTTTCACAGGTGGAACTACAGGCAGTTATGTGATCACATCGACAGCTACAACTAGTACTTTTAGATATACCGTGACAGGTACAGCTCCCTGCGTCAACTCAACTGCCGATGTAACAGTAAATATAACATCTTCACCGACAGCAGGTACTGGTAGTAGTACAAGCGTGTGTGATAATTCCAATACAGCAATCAACCTTTTTGGTTTGCTTACAGGGGAAGATGCAGGAGGTACTTGGACTAGGGCCTCTGGTACAGGAGGCATTCAATGCTACCGCTGGAACATTTACACCAGCAGCAGGAGCAACGACTAGTACATTCAATTACATGGTTGGTGGTAGCGGTTGTCCTGTTGATAACGAGTTGGTGTCAATTAATATCACACCGCAAGCCATAGCTGGTACTGGTGGGTTCGCTACAGATTGTGCTGGTTCGAACAATACGATTACTTTAAGTACATTAATCATGGGTGGTCAAACTGGTGGCACATGGACGCGGTTGACAGGCACTGGAGGTACTTTTACAGGTGGAACTACAGGCAGTTATGTGATCTCGACAGCTACAACTAGTACTTTTAGATATACCGTGACAGGTACAGCTCCCTGCGTCAACTCAACTGCCGATGTAACCAGTAAATATAACATCTTCACCGACAGCAGGTACTGGTAGTAGTACAAGCGTGTGTGATAATTCCAATACAGCAATCAACCTTTTTGGTTTGCTTACAGGGGAAGATGCAGGAGGTACTTGGACTAGGGCTTCGGTATAGGAGGTACATTCAATGCTACCGCAGAACATATACACCAGCAGCAGGTGCAACGACTAGTACTTTCAATTACATGGTGGGAGGTAGCGGTTGTCCTGTCGATAACGAACTAGTGACAATTAATGTCACACCTCAAGCCATAGCTGGTACAGATGGTACGATGGATGGTTGCGAGGGTGGAGGCATGATAATCGACTTGAGCTCAATAATCACTGGAGAGCAATCAGGAGGTACATGGAGTCGCCTTACTGGCACAGGAGGGGTTTTCAATCCAGCAGCTGGTACATATGAATTAACAACTGGAGCCACAAATAGTACGTTTAGATATCTGGTAAATGGCACTGCACCATGTTTGAATGACGAGTCGATTGCTATTGTCAATGTTACTGGTTCTTGTTGTGTTATTAGCTCAGCGGTTATATCCAATATCATTTGTGATGATAATTCAACACCGAGTTTGATCACTGATAATAGAATTAGATTTTCCTTATTAGTTTCTAATCAAAACCCTTTATTGACCAATTATATAGTTTCGGTCAATGGTGGTACATCTATTTCACCAACTTCTGGTCAATATGGTTTGGGTTCTATTTTTGTACTAGGTCCAGGCACGGCAGGTGGTGGAGCTACTTTTACCATCACAATAACTGATAGTACCTTATCTACCTGTAATACTACAGTACAGATATCCGATCCTGGTAGTTGTCTTAGGATCGGGAGAATCCTCCTGTCCAATGTGGAACCGCAAACATCCAAACAAATGGAAACTAAAGAATATGCTAGGTCCAAATGTACTTTATGGCATGGCATCAGCACATTTGCACTTTATTAAATTGTCAGATTATCAATTCATCAAATTGCCAAATTATAAAATCTCTACATTGTCAAATTATCAATTCAGCACATTAAAAATTAACGCTTTCATAAATGAGGGCCTTTACAAACGAGTAAGGGCTTCTTTTAAACTCATCTTTAATTTAAGCCAAATAAAATCTCATATGACTACCTTTTTTGTTAGAAATATTTTTTTAGGAAAGTTTTACATAATACCTTCAATTGTATTATTTTCTACTCTTTCATCATATTCTCAAGTTTGTGACAAATGGGTGTTCGGATATGTTCCTACCTATACTCAAGCCCAATTCGGCGGAAGTATAAATTATTTGACAGCTTTTGAATATAGCAAACTCACTCATATTGGGCATTTGGGGCCTTATGTAAATGCAGATGGTAGTTTTAATATGAGTTCAAATGGAGCTACCAATATCAGAATGCAGCAGGCTGTTGCTGAAGCGCATAACCACAACAAACCTATTTTAATCGCATTTCAGGGGTGGTATGACACCTACATGCCTGCCATCTCCAATGCGATTAGTCGATCTACCTAATCAACAATGTTTTAAACCTTTTGGACACCTATGGTTATGATGGCGTGGATATTGATTTGGAGCCCTAATGTCTCCATGGGTTAGTGGAATGCAAACCGATAATCCTAACTATCAGACTTTTGTCAATTTACTTTATGACTCTCTACAAGTTAGGACTAGTCCATTTACAGGCAAAAAACCACTTTTGTCAGTTGCAGCCAATGGTTATGCTGGTACTGTATTAAATGATCTTCAAGCAAAATTTGACATGATCAATATCCTAACTTATGACTTATCTGGAGCATATCCGGGTTGGGTGCCTTGGCACGATTCACCAGTGTATAATGGCAATAACATCAATCCACACACGGGCCAATTGATGCCTTCTGTTCATGATGAGATACTATCATGTATTAATGCTGGTGTAGCACCACCAAAATTGGGAGTTGGCATTAGTTATGATGCATTCCAATGGAAAGGTGGAGATGGCACATCAACAGGTGGAGTCACTGCTCCTATGCAAGTATATACTTCTGATCCTACATGGACCAGATTTAGCTATGCAGATTTTATTTCAAATTATTATTCTGGGGGTACTTATCACTATGATAACTCACCTCAAATGGCCTATTACTCCAAAGATAATGTTGGTAGTGCCAACGATGAATTTTGGAGCTTTAACGACCAACCTTCTATCCAAGATAAAGTTGATTATGTTTGGGATCACAGTTTAGGTGGTATGATGATTTCGGAGCTTCATTCAGGATATTTTGCCAATAATTCAAGCGCTGAAAAAATTCCACAGCTCAATTATATAAATGATCAGAATTGTTTGAGAGCTGCACCTTGTCCAGATCCTTACCCTTTATGCAATGGCGAAAGTTACACTTTGACGGCAACGGGTGCTTTTACAGGCATCCAATGGTATAAGGATGGTAATGTCATTCCTACGCCTTTAGGTACATCTGCGAATCTAATAATTGACGAAATTGGGATATACACGTGGGTAGGGATGGATGCCGATGGCTGCGATATCAATAATTGCTGCGCTATTCAAATTGTTGAAGGTAATTGTTGTTCTATCACTCAAACTCACACCACACCCGTTTGTCAAAATAATGGAACTGGAGGCATTAGTACAGATGATTTTGTAAACATCAGTGTAACACCTACTTTGACTGGTGGAAGTGCCAATGTGGTTTTTAAAATAGGCACCTGGACTAGTTCAAATATCCCAAGCGGGCAACAAGTGATGTTGACTGGCAACGGCCTTCCTGGCAATCCCCTTATTCCAGCTAATGGCAGTGATATTACTATTATAATCGAAGATTCATTGGATAGCAACTGCTTTACAAGTTTTGACATTAATAGTTCATCATGTAGCCAATGCCCTACTCTCAATTGCGGTACGGTATCCGTACAGAAAAATTGATTCAATTTAGAAATTTGAAAATGAGTCAATTTGAAACTTCATTTTCAAATTACTAAATATTGTATTTTTAGCTACGATGTCTGCACTTTTTCGAAGTATCTTAATAAGTCAACACAATAGTATAACAGCACATTGTTTACATTATTAAATCAGCACATTTTCAAATCAGCACATCAGTACATGATCAAATTTTCAAATTAACATATGAAGCATATTAAAGCCCAACCATTGGTTCACTCAACAATTGTTCACATATAGGTACGTATTGTTAATTATGGCAAATTAAAATTATTGAAAATAATTTTAAAATATTTTATAAACTACTATTATTATTATAAATTTGCCCCATATTTGTGATATATCCACCGAATATTGCGATATAGATCATAATTGATATGTTTGTAAACATGTAGTTATGTTGAAGGGTATTCATGAAAGCATATAAATACATTGTCATTTGCAGTGTTGAACAATGCACCTACCTGGTCTCAAAATAGAACAAATTATTCATTGCTGTACAGGGCATCAATGAGTCTTTGAGTTTAGCACTTAACTGTATTTTTTAATTACTTCAAGAATATATTGCTATATGGCATTATTCTTGGTTATGATTATAAAAAAAAGGCCCTCCTAATAGGAAGGCCTAATCGGTACGAAGACTGAACAGGTCAAATATTAGCCTTCGCCACCACTTTCTACAAGAGAAGACCTTGTTTTACGGACAGGTCTTTTCTTGTCCTTTTTGCGGGTACCACCGACACTCACATACTCTGTACTATTCAATCCAAATTTTACAGAGACTGCCCTTAAGATGTGATCACTAAAATCATTTAAGGCTGCCTCACCATCCATCAGCGTCTTACGAGCGGCATCAGCTTTGGCTACGGCATTGACATACGCATTCAGATAAGACTGCGTCATCTCAATTTTGGATAAATAGGACTGTGCACTGAGTCCATTCCCTAAATCAATGGCCGGGTCGATAGTCACCAAGCCCGAAAGTCTGTCTTGTGCAGCTGCGATGGCTGCACTTTTTCGACGAGTTTTCATAAGTTTAAAAAATTATGAATTAAAAAATAAGTCCCGAATACCTACAATCACATACGCCGAGACCTTTACGAAATGTGATATATCTTTATATACCTGCCAAGACAGACCTTGGTACGGCAAAGTTAAACAAATAGTTATATATACACTACTATCCGAAAATGAGAGATAAAAAAAATGTCTGAAAAATATAATTTTGTGTTTGCAAACAATAATAAAATTATATGGGACTTTTCAGACGGAGCAAAAATACCACAACTCCAGTATTTAAACAAATTATTGACCTCATACCTAAATGGCTGATCACACAAAGTGTAAAAAAACACCAAAGTGACAAAGGCACGCACAAATATAAGACGTACGACCAGTTGGTGGCTTTAACTTTCGGACAGCTGAATAAATGCTTTACGCTCAGTGACATATCTATGGGTATAGGATTGAGCCGTACCTTCATAGGGGACTTAGGTTTAGCACAAAGCCCAGCTACTTCGACGATGAGCGATGGTAATAGAAATCGGGATTCTGAAGTGTTTAAAACCATATTTACAGGGCTACTTAAGCACTACAATGGGGTATTAAAAGGTAAGTCAGGTAGAAGGGTTATAGAAGAGGTAAAAGACAAGACAATAAAATTGGTGGATAGTACAACGATATCAGTGTGTTTGGGTCTATTTAACTGGGCCAAGTTTCGGACAGCTAAAGGAGGAATCAAGATCCATACCTGTTGGAGTGACCAATTAATGCTACCAGAGGTCATCAACATAACAGAAGCAAAAGTTCATGATCGTAATGGATTGCCCGAAATGATTTATGCTGCACAGACCATCATTGTCGAAGATAGAGGGTACTTTGATTTTTCATTAATGAGGGCTAGAATAGATGCCAAAAACACATTTGTGACAAGGATTAAAGTCAACACAGGTTACAAAACTATTGAAGAAAAAGAATTACCAAAGGATAAGGATCAGCAGCACATCATTAAAGATGAAATCATTCAGTTAACAGGACTCAAAGCACAACAGGCAGGTATGGAGAGCCACAAACTAAGGTTAGTCCATGTTTACAAATCAGATGAAGATAAAACCATAGAAATAGTGACCAATAACTTAGATTGGGCAGCACGCACTATTGCTGATTTATACAAGAAAAGGTGGGACATTGAGCTCTTTTTTAAAGCTATGAAACAAAACCTACAAATCAAAACATTTGTGGGAACAAGTGAGAATGCTGTAAAATCCCAAATATATATAGCCATGATAAGCTATTTGTTATTAGAACTCATAAGGCGAAATACATCAAAGACGAAACAAGCTTTTTCAAATTTTGTAGAAAAAATCAGGATAACACTGTGCTTTTATCTTACATTAGACTATGTGGTCAACCAAATAAAGGGTGGCGCAATAAAAATTGGCAAACCAGTCCAAACCCAGTTGTTCGAAGCGCTAGACTTATTTTCTCAAAATCAGCAAAACGACCCTTGATTTCATTACGTTCTGACAGGGTTTATGGTTAGTTTACCAAAAGTTTCGGATGGCTGTGTTATATATATAATAAGATATAATTTATATTTTCAAAAATATTATCACAGTATTTGATATTCAACAAATTACACTATTTCCAAATGTGTTTTTTAGGATGAAATGTGTGTGTCTATATTGATTATTCTCGAATCAATATTTGCTATCTTTGAATCAATATTGGTTATTCTCCAATCAACATCGAAAAGCTTCCAATCAACATTGCAAAGCTTCCAATCAACATCGAAAAGCTTCCGATCAACCTTGCAAAGCTTCCAATCAACATCGAAAAGCTTCCGATCAACATTGCAAAGCTACCAATCAACATTGAAAAGCCTTCAAATCAGCACATTTCCGAATCAGCACATTTCCAAATCAGCACATTTCCAAATCAGCACATTTCCAAATTACCACATTTCCAAATCAGCACATTTCCAAATTAGCACATCAGCACATTATCCCTAAATAACAACACATTGTCCACAAATAGAAATGATATAAATATTATATATAATTCTATATATAGATTTGCGTAATATTTAAAATGTGTTAATATTTTACTTTATAAATTAAATTATTTTTTGATATAACGCATTTGCGTATTTGTTTCATACGCAGTACAGTGTGCTTCCCAATCACCGATGTACAACCTGCTTAGTGACCAATAGAATGGTGTAATGCCTCATCATGTAGTTTTTATATTACATATATGTGAGATTACATACCGGTTTTGAACATAGCAAAATTTAAGATATGAAAGCAGTATGGCTCTATATTGGGCGAAAATGTAAAGTAAGTTTAGTTCTCTGTATTTTTGTTCTAGGATGGATGAGATCTGGGCAAGGACAAGTTGCATTTTCTGATGCTTCGAGTCTCTTGCCTCAGTCTTCTACATTTTTATTCATGGATGCAAAAAGGAGCTGCTGATGTAGATGGTGATGGCTATGATGATATCGTGAGAGCCAATACTTCCGGGCAGTTTTTTATCGTCAAACAGCCTAAACTACCCAATACAGTTTGGACAGAGATGGCGCTCGGAGGCATACAGTCGGGCAGCCCACTGAGCATCATCGTAGGGGACGTGGACAATAATGGCTACTGCGATATACTCACCGGTGGGCAGTACAATGGTGTGCGCATCGTCAAGGCAAGTAATGATGGCACGAGTTATGCCGCTACACAGCTACCGGACGACAATATATTTACCCAAGCATCTGCTATGGCAGACATCAATGGCGATGGATTGCTAGACCTATTCGTATGCCATGATGATGGTCTCCTCAACTATCTGGCGCAATACAGGCAATGGCAACTACGTCCGTGATGACATGGGCATAGACATGACCTCCGACCCAGCATCTGACAATAGTGGCAATTATGGTATCGTCTTCACCGATTTTGACAACGATGGTGATCAAGACTTTTATATCAGCAAGTGCCGAGCAGGTGTGACAGATCCCAATGATGGTCGACGCATCAACCAGCTTTTTGTCAATGATGGAGCCAATCATTATACAGAGATGGCATTCTGCTTATGGATTGCGAGATGGATCACAATCATGGGTCACAGAATTTCAAGATATAGACAATGATGGCGACATGGATGCTCATTGTCAATCACTACACACCGAGCCTACTCATGCGCAATAGTGGCAATGGTTATTTTACAGATATCACCACGGGCAGTGGACTAGAAAGCTTACCCAATGGCATCTTTCAAGCACTCATGCGTGATTTTGACAATGATGGCTTCGTGGACTTATTGTATGCGGGTGGTGTAGAAGCTGGTTTCTACCATAATAATGGCAATGGTACATTTACACCACAGGCTTTGGGCCTATTGTCAAGTGGTGGCCAACAGCTGAGATCATTTGTAGTAGGTGACTTCAATCACGATGGCTTCCAAGACGTTTATGCATCGTATTATTGGGGTACTGCAACACCCGATAAGCTATGGCTCAATAATGGCAATGGTAATGGCTATCTACCAATCATCTTGAAGGGGATGGGATACTAACCGGAGTGCCATAGGTACCAAAGTGACACTAAAACAAGGATCCAACAAACAAGTTCGTGAGGTACGAGCTGGCGAAAGTTACGGCATCAGCAATACTCACTGCATTATCTTTGGTCTTGGTAGCAATACAGCTATTGACGAAGTAGAAGTATCGTGGCCCGATGGCAAGAAAGATCATATCACTGGATTACAAGCCAATAAAATAGCACTGATCCATGAAGGGAAAAATTAATGTGCTGAATAATGTGCTGCAATGTATCTATGTGCACATTATCACATCAGCACATTAACACATTAACACATCATCACATCATCACATTATCACATTATCACATCAGCACATTAACAAATATTCAAATAAAAAAATGAAAGCAATAAAAAACATCATCACCTTTTTAGTTTTCCACTTTATGGTACAAGGCAGCTTCTTTGCACAAAACTGTGCCAGTCTGAGTGGTATCATCAACACTTATGCTCCTGTTAGCTCAATTAGTGGTAATGTGGTCACCATAGGTGCAACATCGGGAGCAACTGCACCTTTTGCTGTAGGAGATTATGTAGTTTTTAATACAGATGACAGGCATTCCACCAGCACATACAGGATCCAATATGGGAAACTATGAGCTGCGTTTAGTTTCTGCAATCAGTGGTAGTAACATCACCTTGGATGGGATAACGAAGACTTATAGCGTCAGTACCGAAAAAGTCCAACTGGTAAGAGCTCCTCATTGCACCACTGGTACAGTGAGCGCAACAGTGACTGCAAAAGTATGGGATGGCACTACAGGTGGTGTCATAGCACTACATGGCGGTACTTTGACTTTAAACGCAGATATTGATGCGACAGGTACAGGGTACAGTCAGGCTTTTCCACCTGTAAGTGTTACCACATCAGGTCTAAGTAGTGGGCAAGGAAGTACAGATGGAAGAGGATCAAATGGGCTGGGTTCGGCAGGTATAGGTGGTGGCGGACTTGGTGGCGGTGGCGGGCATGGGGGCGATCCATCTTATAATGAAGGTTTCGGAGGTAGCTTAGGTAATGGTGGTTTGGGGAGGTAATGTTTTTCAGAAACCCCAATTAACCTTGATGGAAATGGAACAAATGGTGGATCTGGCATAACGGTAGATAATTTAGGAAGTTATGCTACAGGTGGTGGTGGTGGTGGTGGAATAATTGGTGGTGGTGGCGGAGGTGGTGGTATTTGCTTAAACCCCATTTTAGGTGGCGGAGGAGGAAGTGGAGGTGGTGGTGGTGCTAATGGTGGTGGCGGCGGTGGTGGTGAGATTTATTTAGGAATCGGCGGCGGTGGTGGTGGGTTTAAATCAGTTGGTAATGGTATAAATGCTAAGTGTACTGACTCTTGCAATGGAAGTGGTGGTGGAAGTTATGGCGGCGGTGGTGGAGCATCTGGTTCTCAAAGTGGAGGAGATGATAGTACAGGTGGTGGCGGTGGTGGTTCATGGACTGGAGGGGGAAATGGAGGCTTTAGTGGTTCTATGTATAACTATGGTGGCGGAAATGGTAATATTAGTGTAACTGCAGTTATACAAGGCAATGATCATTATTTAAATACTAGTAATTCACGTATCATGATGGGAGGAGGTAGTGGGGTAGTTCTTTATGCCAATCCGAAGGAAAAGGTGGAGGAATTATAATTATTAGTTATAATACTGTAAATGGTTTTAATAATTCAATTATTTCAAATGGTGAAAGCAAACCAATTGCTCCATCTACATGTGCACTGCAACCTGATTTGGATTTTGGATCTGGTGGAGCAGGAGGCGGAGGTGGTGGTCAAATGGTACTAAATGTAAAAAGTTTTATTTCTAATACAAATATTGAAGCAAAAGGTGGAAAGGGTGGTGATGCAAATACGAATGGGACTGACGGTGGTCATGGAGGTACTGGCGGTGGCGGTGGCAGTGGCGGTGGAATATGGGTTTTACGCAGTACCATAAATTCTTCCAATACTGGTGGTCAAAGTGTGACAGTTCCCCAACACTAATATTTCATCAGCTGGTAATAACGCTCCAAATGTTATTGGTGGTTCTTTTGGTGCAAGGACAATTAACCCCAAAAATAATTATCTAACAGCAACAGGGGGAGCAGGAGGTAATGGTTTGATTGTGTCTAGCCCAGATGCACCAGCATGGCCAGTAGCCTCATGCACCATCTCATCTATCACAGCTACTCCATCTGCTTGTTCCCCTGGATCGAATTTGTATAGTGTGACAGGTCAAGTCACTTTTACTGATGCGCCTGCTACTGGTACATTGACAGTATCGGTAGGTAGTGTCACTCAAACATTTAATGCTCCATTTACGAGCCCTCAGACCTACACTATTTCTGGATTGACTTCTGATGGTGGCAGCCATACCGTGACAGCCGTATTCAGCGCAGTGCCAGCATGTAGTAGTACTGCTACTTATACAGCACCGGCAGTATGTGCCCCAACCTGCACCGCCACCCAATCACACACCACACCTGTCTGTAACAATAATAGCACAGCTGGCAATGCAACCGATGACTGGTTTAGTTTCAGTGTGACAGGCACAGTTGCCAATGGTAGTGGTAATTATGTGGTGAAGATAGGTTCATGGACGAGTCCATCGATAGTCAGTGGCCAGTCAGTGAGCATAGTGGGCAATGGTTTGAGTGGTAATCCATCTCTACCTGCCAATGGGTCAAGCATCACTGTGCGGGTAGAAGATGCTGTCACGAGTACCTGTTTGGCTACATTTACAGTGAGCAGTGCAGCATGTAGTTCATGCCCGACACCTAATTGTGGGTCAGTCACAGTACAGAAGAATTAATGTGCTAATGTATCTACGTGCTAAGGTGCTAAATAATGTGGTAAGGCGTTTATTAGCACATTTGCAAATGACAAAAGCAATTGTAAATCACCATATTACCTAATCAGCACATTAAAGAAATAACATTAAATAAATGGATAAGGAAAATGTGATTTTAGATTTAAGTTTTCAATTTGCGTTGCAAATCATAAGATTTACAGAAGAGCTTGAAAGCATTAGGCGATACAATATGGCTAATCAATTGTTTAGGTCTGGTACCTCTATAGGCGCCAATATCAGAGAAGCCCAAAATGCAGAAAGCAAAAATGATTTTATTCATAAAATTAAAATTTCTGCCAAAGAGGCTGAAGAAACTGAATATTGGTTGCTTTTATGTCAGCATTCGGAAAATTATCCCAATTGTACCCAAATGATAGATGATGTAATGGTACTCAAAAAAATCATGTCAAAAATCATTGCTAATTCTAAAAAGTAATGGAAATGAATTCAAAATAATGTGCTAATGTATCTATATGCAAATGTGCTAAATAATGTGGTAATGCGTTTATGTGCACATTTTCAAATGACAATGGCATCATCACATCAGCAAATCAGCACATTAACTAATCAGTAAATCAGCAAATCAGCACATTAACAAATCATCACATTAACAAATCATCACATTAACAAATCATCACATTAACAAATCATCACATTAAAACATGGATCTATATGCTAAAAAAATACCAGCAGGCACTAAACACTTATTACATGGATGTAAAAAGGAGATGGTGGCGATATTTATTACTTTTCGAAGTTTATCAATCGCAATGGCATGGAGGAGCGGCAGCCGCATTCAAATCAACAAGGAATTTGCAAAAAGTAGCAGATGGACTCGAAGACCTAGTATATATAAACAAGAATTAAAAGTAAATTTTTATTAAAACAGCACAACTTGTGCCGCAGTATACTGAAATTATCATCACATTATCACATTATCACATTATCACATCAGCACATTATCACATCAGCACATTAACAAATATTCAAATTAAAAAAATGAAAGCAATAAAAAACATCAGCCTAATGACCATCATTATATGTGGTATAGTATCCTTGGGACAATCACAAATCAATGTATCTGGCATAGTCAATGCGTATTATCCAGTATCAGCTATCAGTGGTAATACTATTACTGTGGGTACACGTACTGGAGCTACACATACATTGGCTGTAGGAGACAAAGTTCTACTAATACAGATGACGGGCAATACTGCTGCCAATGGTGGTAAATTTGAATATGCCAATGTCACCGCTGTATCTGGCAGTAATGTCACTGTAGATGTGATCAATCGAACGCCATAGTCCAACAACGGAAATAGTTCAATTAGTGTGGGTACCTTATGATGCTACGAGCATTACAGTAACTGATAAAGTTTTAGCTTTACCTTACAATGGTAATACAGGAGGGATAATTTCATTACTTACTTTAGGCGCTTTAAATCTCAATGACACAATAAGTGCTAGTGGTGCTGGATTTAGATTTGATGATTATGATAAGGCAATAAGCGGTAGTAATATATACTATGGTGGTGGCGGTGCTTCAAATGAGGGACATTACGGTGGTGGCGGTGGCGGTGG
Organism: Saprospiraceae bacterium; assembly: GCA_046329385.1. Taxonomy (GTDB): domain Bacteria; phylum Bacteroidota; class Bacteroidia; order Chitinophagales; family Saprospiraceae; genus OLB9. Next base: position 48,735 of record JAXLUT010000010.1, on the reverse strand, counting down.
CGGATATGGCGGTCCGGACTGTCTGGCCTTGCTTACCCAACTTCTGCCGGTAACAAACAAGATGGAACATTTATTGGTGGTACATCCAATACTGCTATTGCATGGGGCGGCGGTGGCGGTGGCGGCGGTGGTGGTGTTGGCGGTGAGCGGTGGCGGTGGTGGTGCCGCAGCTGGTGGCGGTGGTGGTGGTGGTGCATCGCTGACTGCTGGTGGTTGTGAATGGTGGTTCTGTAGATATGCCAGGTGGAATAGGTAGTACACTTGGTACGGGTGATACAGATGGAGGTTCTGCTGCTGCAGATACATCAAATACTGGAGGAGGAGGAGAAATGCGATCATAGAAGACGGAAGTGGATCAGGTAATAGTTGTGGTTCGCATCAGTGGGTGAAAGTTCTGGAACAAATGGTGGAAATGAGTATCATATAATATTGGCAGACAAGGTGAGGATTTTATCCTGGCGTTTCCCTAGTTTCCATAATTATTTTTATGCGATAATCTACAGGCAGACATCCCACGATCCAAAGGCATGGTGGGTGGATGATTAACATAATATATCTGTTCCTCCTAATGTATTCCATGGGGAAATTGTTTGTATCATGCATTATGATTCATCTGACACAATAGTTGTGGAAACTAATGGTATGAACATTAATTTCACCCGTCAACAACAATAGACGGTGAATGGTTGGCAGAACTAAGGCGGCTGTTTGGTTGATTATCTTAAATACAAAAGTATTGAGTCAGGCACATTAAAATTTATGTGCTTCAGGAGGTGATGGCATGCAGGGAGAGTTGGGGTTCTGGTCATATTGTTGGTGGTGGATCTGGAGGTGCAGGGGGAGCAGAAAGGAGTAGTTTGGTTACGATCCTTCCAACTCAGTACTTCTGTTGGTGTATTTGCGCCCACTATTGGAAATATTAATTTTTGTAATTTTGTAAGTCAGGTGGAATTGCACAAGTAAATCCTAAGTCAAGTAGTTTTTCAGGTGGCGGTGGTTGTGGTTCAAAAAGTCTGATTTCTAGTCCCAACAGCCCTATTTTGAAAACCTTCTGCGCCATGCACCATCTCATCTATCACAACTACTCCATCTGCTTGTTCCACCTGGATCGAATTTGTATAGTGTGACAGGTCAAGTCACTTTTACTGATGCGCCTGCTACTGGTACATTGACAGTATCGGTAGGTAGTGTCACTCAAACATTTAATGCTCCATTTACAGGCACCAGACATACACTATTTCTGGATTGACTTCTGATGGTGGCAGCCATACCGTGACTGCCATATTTAGTGCAGATGCTGCCTGTACAGCGACTCAGACCTATACAGCACCAGCATCATGTCAATGTGTGATCTCCCACGCCTTGACAGCTGTCTTGCTGGTACATGCAATAGTAATAATAATGCCTATACATTGACAGGTCCAGTGACTTTTACCAATGCGCCAGCATCTGGTACACTGGTCATCACAGTCACTGGCGGCAATAGTGTAACTTTAAATAGTCCTTTTACATCTCCATTGAGCTACTCCATCGCCAATTTGAATGCTGATGGTGCAAGTCATACGGTGACTGCGACTTTTAGCAACAATATAATGTGTACACTATCACAAACCTATTCTTCACCCGCACAATGCAGCACACCGTGTCCACCATCGAGTTTTGATTTTTGTGGAGGAGATACCTATACTTTGACTGCTCCAGCTGGTTACACAAGTTATCAATGGTACACAGTGGTGGGCAATACCGAAACACCTATACCTGGTGCCACAACCAATGTATATATAGCAACCATGCCGGGTACTTATATCTATCATGCTACGGATATTGGCAATTGTCCAGTAGAATTATGTTGTCCAGTGACCTTAAATGATGTGAGACCACTCCTCTCATGTACTGCTACTACCACACCAGGCTGTGGTCAAAGCAATGGATCTGCGACGGTGACAGCAGCTGGTGGAGCAGGGGGATACACATACAAGTGGAGTACAACACCGCAACAGACAAGTGCTACGGCAACCAATTTGGCAGCAGGTACCTATACAGTAACAGTGACAGATAGCGGTTCATGTAGCAACACGTGCAGTGTGATATTAGCAGCACCCAATAGCCCTACATGTACTGCAAGTGTGGTGACATCACCAGGATGTGGATTAATGAATGGATCAGCAACTGTAGCCCCTACTGGTGGTAATGGTGTATATACTTACCGATGGAGTACAAGCCCTGCTCAACTCACACAAGTGGCTACAGGCTTAGGTGCTGGTAGCTACACAGTGACAGTGACAGACGGTAATATGTGCAGTTCTACCTGCAATGTGACATTAAACACACCTGCTGGACCTACTTGTAGCATAGCAGCAAATACTCAACCAAGTTGTGCAAACCTGACAGGTGGATCTGCCACTGCAAGTGGATTGGGTGGTACTGCACCTTATAGTTATGTGTGGAGCAATAATATGTCTGGTGCAACTGTCAATGGCTTGGTAGGAGGCAATTATACAGTGACAGTAACGGATTACAATAATTGCACGAGTACTTGTCAGATTACTATGACGACACCTACAGGCTGTTGTAACGTTAATGCTATCACTGTCCAAAACATCGAATGTTATGACAACAATACGCCAGCGAAAATGACAGACAATAAATTAAGAGCCAATATATTTGTGACGAATACCAATACATCATTGACGACATATACAGTAACTGTAAATGGTGGTACGACCATTAGCCCTACGACGGGTGCCTACGGAGTGGCTACACAATTTACTTTAGGTCCTGGATCGGCGGGTGGTGGAGCTACGTTTACAGTAACGGTGACTGATAGTACTACACCTGGTTGTCAACGTACAGTACAATTGGTAGATCCTGGCACATGCTCGCCAGGTATTCCAGGCTGTCCGCCAGTACAATGCGGAACTGCAATCATACAAACGAATGGAAATTAATGTGCTAATTATTTAATGTGCTAATGTGCTGATGATATTTAGATGTATAATTTTTGTGGTTATGAGTAAAGAAAATCCAATATTAGATTTAAGTTTTGAGTTTGCCTTACAAATTGTTAAGTTTTACGAGAATCTTGAAGACAAAAAAGTACAATCTGGCCAATCAGCTATTTCGTTCAGGTACTTCCATTGGTGCAAACATAAGAGAAGCACAAAGTGCAGAAAGTAAAGCTGATTTTATCTATAAGGTAAAAATAGCTGACAAGGAAGCCAATGAAACTGAATATTGGTTGCTATTATGAGCACTCAGAAAGTTATCCAAATTCGGTGAAAAATTTATTGGATGATGTCTTAGTGCTAAAAAAGATAAGGTCAAAGATAATTGGAACAGCAAAAAGTTAACTAACTAAAGTACTGATGGGTTATATTACAGCATTAACACATTAGCAAATTAGCACATTAACACATTAGTAAAGAATAACGCTTTCATAATTGAGGGCCTTTGCAAACGAGCAAGGGCTCTTTTTTTGTGTGAACAGTACATTATCAAATCTTCAAATTATCAAATCATCAAATCATCAAATCATCAAATCATCAAATCATCAAATCATCAAATTATCATATCAATACATCCTTGCATCAAATGTAAAATTCTGTCATTTCGATATGTTCAATACCTTTTATCCACATTTAATTTCAGAATGTCCCAAAGAACTGTGGTTGAGTAGTGGCAAGGGTTTAATTTTTGTGTCAACATTGTGTCAAAGTTCAAATTGGTAAAGTTTGTAATAATTGACACTTTTGATAGACCTAAAATTTTAAGAATGTACAACTTTAATACTAAAAAGTTTTTTTCTTCATTTTGCATTTGGATATCATTATTTTTGGTATCAGTTCCATTTTCGGCAAAGTGTACTAATTTCGACCTAAATCTATCATTTACAAATCCTAAGATTTTGGAGTAAAAACAAGGAAGATGTGAATCGTAGCAATAATTTTGTGCTGGATCCAAGTTGTTTGGATGAAACATCTTCACCAACTGCATGTGGCGATTGTAATGGTAATATACACGAATTAGATGGCGCTATCATCAGGTCAACGAGCGGATGTTGTTCTTACGTTACAGTCAGCTCAAGTTGCTCCTTGGAGTTCGCTTTTGGATGCAATGTGATGTCAATGGTAATAACTGTGTTTTAGTAACCTCATGGCAAACATGGAACGGGTCAACTAACTATTGTCCAGCAAGTGGAGCGTTATTATGCCTTCTGCATCAGATATCCATATTGTAATGACATTTGTGGTGAGACGGGCGCTGGTTATATGCGTGGCGGTGGTGGTGGAGGCAATTGTAGCGTCACTGCATATCTTTCACCTTCAAATGTTAACATGTGTGCTGGTGGTACTGTAACTTTGACTGCATCTGCATCAGGTACTGGTGGATATTCTTATAGCTGGAGTCATGGGTTGGGAACAGGAAGTACTAAAACAATTACTGCAAATTCAAGTGCCACTATTTCTGTAACAGTTACTGCAACAGGAGGATGTACTGATGTAGCTTATTCATATTTAAATGTTTCTCCAAGGCCAAACGCACCTACTTCAACAACATCAGCAGAAAGATGCGGTACTGGTTCAGTTATTTTAACAGCCTCGGGTTGTCCAACGGGTACTACAACAGAATGGTAATTTGGCCGATACTCAACTTATGGGAACAGGGAGTAGTTTCACAACACCCAGCATTTCTTCATCGACAACTTATGTTGCATGGTGTAAATCCAATGGCTGCTATAGTGCCAATGGCACTCCAGCTACCGCTACTATCAATCCAAATCCTACAGTTTCAGTAGGCAATGACTTTTCAATTTGTCAGGGACAATCAGTTATTCTAACGGCCAATGCATCTAGTGGAACTTCACCATACACCTACACTTGGAATCAAGGTTTAGGCACAGGATCTAGCAAAACAATCAATCCTTCAAATACGACAACATACATAGTCACTGTTAGTGACAATAAAACATGTACTAATAGTGACAATGTTGTTGTGACCGTGAGCCCTGGACCAAACCTTAATATTCAAATTAATAAATCTGAGATTTGTACGAATGAATCCGTTACTTTGACATCTTCAGTAACTGGTGGTACAGGGACTCCAACCTACCAATGGCAGGTTAGTAATGACGGAGTTACATTCTCCGATATTACTGGAGCCCTTAGCTCAACATATACAGACAATAATACCCCAGTTGCACAAAGATGGTATAGGCTTGTGGTGACTACTGGTAGTTGTGAAGTTACATCCTATGCTATCAAGAGAACAGTAATACCTTCTCCAACTGCTACCATCACAAATTCTAGTACTATTTGTGCTGGTCAATCAACCACATTAAGTGTTTCTAATTTTACCCCATCATCAGGCTGTTTTGATTTAATAGGATATGAATCTGGTGTGGATGCAAGAGCGACATTATCTTCATCAAACAGTGCAGTTCTTACTTATGGAAATATTAATTATAATTCATCGAATAATGGTAATAATACTTTTCAAATTAACAGGCTAACAAGTGGAAGTGCAACTGTAGATTATACATTGAGTTTTACTCAACAAGATTTTTCAAATTATCAAACAATAAGTTTTAGGATTGCTGATGCTGGTGGTTTAATTTTTACAGCATTCATCGGAGATGCTGTGGATGGTTTCACATCTTTAGGTACTTCTTCTTCAGGTAATGCTGGAGTTCATACCTTCAATTTGCCAACCAACAATTCTCTCAAAGATCAAACAAATGCAATAAGAATAAGAATATCTGCTACTGATGTAGGCGCAATTGGTGGTTTTGGAATAATGAGAATTGCAGACATTCAACTTTGTGGCTCATCAATACTTTGGACTCCTGGCAATTTTACTACACCAAGTATTACAGTGAATCCAAGCAGTACTACTACATATAGTGCTGTTGTAAAATACGGTGATTGCTCACAAACTCTAAATTCTACGGTTACTATAGGTAATGTCACTTCTAACGCAGGCACCGACTTTACTAAGACGTGTACATCCAATGCAAGTGGCGCACAGATAGGAATGACAGCAGTCTCAGGAGTAACATACTCATGGTCACCAGCGACAGGCTTGAGTAGCGCTACAGTCTCCAACCCGACAGCCAACCCAACAACTACGACGACATACACTTTAACAGCAACCACAACAGCTACAGGCTGTACTGCGAGTGATCAGGTGGTTGTTACAGTCAATTTGGCGACACCTATATCGAATGCAGGACTTGATTTTGCGAAGACCTGTGCTGCGAATGTTAATGGAGCCCAAATTGGAATGACAGCAGTAGCAGGTGTGACATACTCATGGTCACCTGCCACTGGTTTGAGCAGCGCTACAGTCTCTAATCCAATAGCAAACCCATCGACGACAACAACCTACATATTAACGGCGACGACTACAGCGAGTGGTTGTACAGCAAGTGATCAAGTGTTGGTTACGGTCAACACAACGCCACCGACAGCAATGCTGGCACCGACTTCACGAAGACGTACATCCACGAAGTGGCGCGCAGATAGGAATGACAGCAGCAGGAGTAACATACTCATGGTCACCAGCGACAGGCTTGAGCAGCGCTACTGTCTCCAATCCGACAGCCAACCCAACAACGACGACGACCTATACCTTGACAGCCACGGCAACAGCTACAGGGTGTACTGCGAGCGATCAAGTGGTAGTGACCGTCAACACAACACTACCAACAGCAAATGCTGGCACCGACTTTACCAAGACCAGACATCCAATGCAAGCGGCGCACAGATCGGAATGACAGCTGTGGCAGGAGTAACATACTCATGGTCACCAGCTACAGGATTGAGCAGCGCTACAGTCTCCAATCCAACAGCCAACCTGGGCACAACAACGACCTATACCGACAGCTTTCACGACAACAGCTCACAGCTGTACCGCGAGCGATCAAGTAATAGTCACCGTCAACACAACACCACCGACAGCAATGCTGGCACCGACTTCATGCCGAAGACGTACATCCAATGCAAGTGGCGCGCAGATAGGAATGACAGCAGTAGCAGGAGTAACATACTCATGGTCACCAGCGACAGGCTTGAGCAGCGCTACAGTCTCCAATCCAACAGCCAACCTGACAACGACGATAACCTATACCTTGACAGCAACGGTAACAGCAACGGGTTGTACAGCGAGCATCAGGGTAGTAGTCACCGTCAACACAACACCACCGACAGCAAATGTTGGCACCGACTTCACGAAGACGTGTACATCTAATGCAAGTGGCGCGCAGATAGGAATGACAGCAGTAGCAGGAGCAGTCGACATCATGGTCACCAGCGACAGGCTTGAGCAGCGCTACTGTCTCCAATCCGACAGCCAACCCAACAACGACGACGACCTATACCTTGACAGCCACGACAACAGCTACAGGCTGTACCGCGAGCGATCAGGTAGTAGTCACCGTCAACACAACACTACCAACAGCTAAAGCCGGCACCGACTTTACCAAGACGTGTACATCCAATGCAAGTGGCGCTTTGATAGGAATGACAGCGCTCGGAGTACATACTCATGGTCACCAGCTACGTGATTGAGCAGCGCTACAGTCTCCAATCCACAGCCAACTCCAAGTACAACACCGACCTATACCTTGACAGCCACGACAACAGCTACGGGGGCTGTACCGCGAGCGAATCAAGTAATAGTCACCGTCAACACAACACCACCGACAGCAAATGCTGGCACCGACTTCACGAAGACGTACATCCAATGCAAGTGGCGCATTGATAGGAATGACAGCAGTCCCCCAGGAGGACATACTCATGGTCACCAGCGACAGGATTGAGCAGTGCCACAGTCTCCAATCCGACAGCCAACCCAAGTACAACAACGACCCATACCTTGACAGCCACGACAACAGCTACAGGCTGTACCGCGAGTGATCAGGTAGTAGTCACCGTCAACACAACACCACCAACAGCAAATGCAGGCACCGACTTTACCAAGACGTGTACATCCAATGCAAGTGGCGCATTGATAGAATGACAGCAGTCCCAGGAGTAACATACTCATATGGTCACCAGCGACAGGCTTGAGTAGCGCTACAGTCTCCAACCCGACAGCCAACCCAACAACTACGACGACATACACTTTAACAGCAACCACAACAGCTACAGGCTGTACTTGCGAGTGATCAGGTGGTTGTTACAGTCAATTTGGCGACACCTATATCGAATGCAGGACTTGATTTTGCGAAGACTGCGGCTGCGAATGTTAATGGAGCCCAAATTGGAATGACAGCAGTAGCAGGTGTGACATACTCATGGTCACCTGCCACTGGTTTGAGCAGCGCTTTTACAGTCTCTAATCCAATAGCAAACCCATCGACGACAACAACCTACATATTAACGGCGACGACTACAGCGAGTGGTTGTACAGCAAGTGATCGCTAGTTAGTTACGGTCAACACAACGCCACCGACAGCAAACGCTGGCACCGACTTCACGAAGACATGTACAACGAATGCAAGCGGCGCCCAAATAGGAATGACAGCCGCCAGGAGTAACATATTCTTGGTCAAGTCCAAGTACAGGTGTCAGTTATGCATGGAGTGGAGGAGGAAATAACATATCAAAATTGGTGACAGTTGCAGGTACGTACACTGTTACAGTTACCTCCACGACCAACGGGTGTACAGCAACATCGACAACCATCGTATCGGAAGATAAAGTAAGCCCCGCTGCGAGTGCCGACAACATAGGAGGCCCGTTGACATGTAGTGACAATAGTGCAACGATCAGGGCATTTCCAGATGTAGCGAGTTATACCTATCAATGGAGTGGCCCAAGTGCATATAGCGCTACAAGCCGCACAAATAATGTATCAGTGTCAGGCAATTATTATGTAACGGTGACCAATACATTGAATGGCTGTACAGCATCAGCGAGTACCAATGTGGCGCAGGATGTGACAATACCAGTGGCCAATGCGGGAGGCAACAAAACCATCTGTAATGGAAGCAATACAACCTTAACAGCGAGTGGCGGAGGAACTTATGTTTGGAGTGCAAATGGACAAACGAGCGCAACAATCACAGTGAGTCCAACAATAAGCACCACTTACACAGTAACAGTGACAGGATCGAATGGGTGTACAGCGACCGCATCGGCCATAGTGACGGTGACACCATTGCCAGCCTCAGGTTTGACAGGACCGACAGAGATATGTACAGACGAATATGCAGTGTTCAATGCGAGTCCAGCAGTAGCAGGAGCGACATATACATGGAGTTTTGATGGAGGCGTATCGTTGGATGGCGATGCCAATGATGCGACCGAGAGTATCAAATGGAACACAAGTTACCAAGGCACGACAAGGACGATCACCTTGGTAGTGACCAAAGATAACTGTAGCAGTACCTACACGAAGACCATCTTGGTAAAACAAGGCGCATACATCAATACACAGCTGAATTATCAGGTGTGTCAGGGAGGCACGGTACAAATAGGACCGAATCCAAACGATCCAGCCCAGGTAAACCCAGGAGCGAGCTTCCAATGGACACCAAATCTGTTTTTGAATAGCAATACAGTAGCGCGACCATTGAGTACGCCACCATTTGACATGACCTATACCTTGACATCGACAGTCAATGGCTGTGCCACAAGTGTACAGATCGTAGTAGATGTAAACGTAGCATTAAATCCGATAGCGGATGCAGGCTTAGACAAGAGCATTTGTATCAGCGAGAGTGTACAAATAGGAGGTAACCCTACAGCGACACCACCGCCAGCAGGAGGAGCGACAATAGCAGGCATCTTGTGGACCATACCACCGAGTGCAACGACGACGAGCACACAAAGCAATCCAATGGTAAGCCCAACGACCAATACACAATACCGTGTGGTAGTGGTAGCGAGCAATGGATGTACCGACACAGATATGGTCAATGTGAATGTATTGCCGAAACAAAAAGTAGGTAATTATACATGGATAGACCAAAATGCCAATGGCTGTCAAGATGGAGGCGAAGTAGGTATCAATGGCATCACAGTAAATCTATATACGTCAGGCGGCGTGTTAGTTAGTACAAGTACGACAAGCAATAGCCCGACGACAGGCTTAGCAGGATATTATCAGTTTGAAGTATGTCCAGGCACCTATTATGCCAACTTCAGTAAACCGACAGGTTACAGCTTCACAAGTGGCTGCTCCAATGCGACAACAGACTCAGATGCCAATACGACCACAGGCAATACAAATAATTTTACCATAATAAGCGGTCAAGATAACTTTACGATAGATGCAGGATATATACCATTGGGCAATATCCGTGGTAATGTGACAGCAGACACCAACAATGACAACGTAGGCGACACGCCAATGCCAAATGTAACGATCCAGTTGAAAGATGCAGTAACAGGAGCAGTAGTAGCAACAACTACAACCAATGCGAGTGGCAACTACGAATTCTTGAACGTAGCACCAGGCAACTATACCATCATGGAAGTACAGCCAAATGGCTACACCAGCGTGAGCGACCAAGATGCGACACCAGATCCAGATGGAGCAGATGGTACGACACCAAATGACATGATCCCAGTGACGGTGACACCAGGCGAGAACGATAACGACAACAACTTCGTAGAAGAGCAACCAGGCAATATCCGTGGTAATGTGACAGCAGACACCAACAATGACAACGTAGGCGACACACCAATGCCAAATGTAACGATCCAATTGAAAGATGCAGTAACAGGAGCAGTAGTAGCAACGACGACAACCAATGCAAGTGGCAACTACGAATTCTTCTGAACGTAGCAATCATAAGCAATTATACCATCATGGAGGTACAGCCAAATGGCTACACCAGCGAGCGACCAGGCATGCGACACCAGATCCATGATGGAGCAGATGGTACGACACCAAACGACATTACGATCCCAGTGACGGTGGACAATTGGCATGAAGTGAGAACGATAAATGACAACAACTTCGTGATGTTGTTACAAGAATAATCGTGGTAATGTCACAGCAGATGTTCAACAACGACAACGTAGGCGACACACCAATGCCAAATGTAACGATCCAGTTGAAAGATGCAGGGGCAGTAGTAGCAACAACTTAAGCAACCAATGCGAGTGGCAACTACGAATTCTTCTGAACGTAGCACCAAGCAACTATACCATCATGGAAGTACAGCCAAATGCTACACCAGCGAGCGACCATTGCGATGCGACACCAGATCCAGATGGAGCAGATGGTACGACAATCGAATACGATCCCAGTGACGGTGACACCAGGCGAGAACGATAACGACAACAACTTCGTAGAGGAGCAACTAAAAGAATATCCGTGGTAATGTGACAGCAGACACCAACAACGACAACGTAGGCGACACACCAATGCAAGGCGTTACGATCCAATTGAAAGATGCAGTAACAGGAGCAGTAGTAGCGACAACTACAACCAATGCGAGTGGCAACTACGAATTTTTGAACGTAGCACTATAAGAAGAACTATACCATCATGGAAGTACAGCCAAATGGCTACACCAGCGTAAGCGACCAAGATGCGACACCAGATCCAGATGGAGCAGATGGTACGACACCAAACGACATGATCCCAGTGACGGTGACACCAAGGAAAACGATAACGACAACAACTTCGTAGAGGAGCAAATCCGCTGTGAACATCCGTGGTAATGCGGACAGCAGGACAATCAACAACGACAACGTAGGCGACACACCAATGCCAAATGTAACGATCCAATTGAAAGATGCAGTAACAGGAGCAGTAGTAGTAACGACGACGACGAATGCGAGTGGCAACTACGACTTTGAACGTAGCACTGGCAAGAATTCATACCATCATGGAAGTACAGCCAAATGGCTACACCAGCGTAAGTGACCAAGATGCGACACCAGACCCAGATGGAGCAGATGGTACGACACCAAACGACATGATCCCAGTGACGGTGACACCAGGTGAGAACGATAACGACAACAACTTCGTAGAAGAGCAACCAGGCAACATACGTGGTAATGTGACAGCAGACACCAACAATGACAACGTAGGCGATACACCAATGCCAAATGTAACGATCCAATTGAAAGATGCAGTAACAGGAGCAGTAGTAGCAACGACTACAACCAATGCGAGTGGCAACTACGAATTTCGAACGTAAAATTACAACTATACCATCATGGAAGTACAGCCAAATTTTTGCTATTTGCACCATGTGGAGCAATTTGATGGACACGCAGATTCAGATAATAGATAAAGATAAACGGAATGATATGACGTCCCAAAAGTGAAGCAGGAGCATTTGCGTATGGGAACGATAATGACAACAACTTCGTAGAAGAGCAACGGAAGCACATCCGTGGTAATGTGACAGCAGACACCAACAATGACAACGTAGGTGACACACCAATGCCAAATGTAACGTATCCAATTGAAAGATGCAACAGGAGCAGTAGTAGCGACAACTACAACCAATGCGAGTGGCAACTACATGAATTCTTGAACGTAGCAATTGCGCAAGCAACTATACCATCATGGTGCGTATGTTACAAAATGGTTACACCAGCGCAAGCGACCAAGATGCGACACCAGATCCAGACGGAGCAGATGGTACGACACCAAATGACATGATCCCAGTGACGGTGACACCAGGTGAGAACGATAACGACAACAACTTCGTAGAGGAGCAACCAGGCAATATCCGTGGTAATGTGACAGCAGATACCAACAACGACAACGTAGGCGACACACCAATGCAAGGCGTTACCATCCAATTGAAAGATGCAGTAACAGGAACAGTAGTAGCAACGACGACGACGAATGCGAGTGGCAACTACGAATTCTTGAACGTAGCACCAGGCAACTATACCATCATGGAAGTACAGCCAAATGGCTACACCAGCGTGAGTGACCAAGATGCGACACCAGATCCAGATGGAGCAGATGGTACGACACCAGATGACATGATCCCAGTGACAGTAACAGCTGGCGAGAACGATAACGATAATAACTTCGTAGAGGAGAATATCGCAAGTTTAGGTAATTATGTGTGGGAAGATAAAAATGCCAATGGATCACAAGATGCAGGCGAATTGGGCATACCAAATGTAGTGGTAAGACTATTCAATAGTGCTGGTATCCAGATAGCGACCACATTTACAGACAATAACGGATATTATCAATTTACAAATTTGACACCAGGAACTTATATGGTAAAATTTGATAAGCCAATAGGTTACGAGCCGACAGCAAAAGACAGAGTAGGAGATGGAGCAGATAGCGATGCAGATTTGGTGACAGGCTTGACGGCAAATATAAACTTGGCAGGTGGTGAAAACAATCAGACCATCGATGCTGGGTACTATAAATTGGCAAGAATAGGAGACTTTGTATGGGAGGATCAAAATGCCAATGGAGTGCAAGACGCCTTGGAGCCAGGCATAGCCAATGTGACAGTAACATTGACAGGTACAGATGGCTTAGGTAGAGCAGTAAACTTGACGACGACGACGACCAATAATGGCTTGTATGAATTTACAAATTTAGTACCTGGTACTTATACGGTAATATTTACGAAGCCTACGGCACTATACAAACCATCGCCAAGCAATACACCAGCAGATGATGCAAGAGACAGCGATGCGAGTACAGTGACTGGCCAGAGCAGCCCAGTGACCTTACAATCAGGAGACAATAATCAGACTGTTGATGCAGGATTCTATAGGTGTGCAACAGTAGGAGACTATGTATTCTTGGATGTGAATAAGAATAACCTTCAAGATGTGACGGATCAAGGCTTGAATGGAATTTTGGTAGAATTGTATAAATCGAGCAATCCGACGACACCAGTACAGACAATGTTGACGATCAACAATCCGAACGATCCTACCAAGAAAGGATATTATAACTTTGAGGTATGCGAATTGGGTAACTACTTCATCAAGGTGAAGCCAGATATGACCATCTACAATTGGACACAACCGAACCAAGGTATCAACGATGGTATAGATAGCGATATTATAGATTTTGAAAATCAGAGTACTTTGATCTTCACAGTAGGCTATGCGGCGCAAATCACAGATATCGATGCGGGCGTACAGTTGAGACCATTGCCAGTGACCTTGTTAGAGTTCAGTGGTAGATGGAATGAGACAAGAGAAGTGAATGAATTGTACTGGGTGACAGCATCAGAGACCAACAACGACTACTTTGATGTAGAGAGAAGCTTCAAAGGAAGCAACTTTGAAGTGGTAGGCAAGGTCAAGGGTCAAGGCAATAGCACAACCAAGGTCAGTTACGATTTGGATGATGCAGACATAGCGAAGAATGGTGTATATACCTACCGCTTGAAGCAAGTGGACTTTGATGGAAGGTACACCTATTCAGCACCAATAGAGATCAGAGTAGAGAGAAGAGGAGAAGTGAGCACGAGCATCTATCCCAATCCGAGTGTAGGCAAGGTGACAGTAGAGATCACAGTAGGAGAGGGCAGCAAAGTTGTAGCAGACCTATTTGACAATACGGGCAGATTGGTACAAGCCAACTTGATCAATCGAGTATCAGAGGGCAAGGAGATGAGTACAGTGATAGATGGCAGCATCTTGAGCAAAGGCGTGTACTACATCATGGTGCAAGTAGATGGTGAGACAAGTGCTCACAAATTGATTATTTTAGAATAAGATATTTTCTTAGAAAGAAAGGAAATAGAAAATACATTCTCAAATTTTTAGGATTACTTAAAGAAGTAAAATACTAAAAATTTATGGCCAAGGAGCATTTACTTCTTGGCCATTTTTATTAAATCTGCATTCAATAATATTATGTCAAAATTTCTCAAAATTCCAAAACCCGCTCAAATACGTTAATGACAATTGCGCATTTTATAATGCACTGTTCTCATGAATATTTCAAAAATCTATTTCCTGGCAATTTTTATTGTTATTTTGTCTTGTAGTGTAAAGAAAGAAATTACATATATTGCTCCAGAATCAGATTTGAAAGAGGAGTTATTGGATACTTTAGTGATTTCTGATGTTGCCAATGCTTTAGATTCTTTGCCGAAGGAATATCATGGGACGGCTACGATGCGTTATGATATCTTACATACTAAGTTGGATTTAAACTTTGATTGGCAACACCAATATGTCATTGGAAAGGCGTATTTGACACTCAAGCCTTATTATAGAGATATTGATTCATTGTCATTGGATGCTGTAGGATTTGAAGTGAAAAACATCCAATTATTGCCATCTGGAAAAATGTTGAAGTATCAGAATGATGGACGCCAGCTGCATATTATTTTGGACAGAAAATATACAAGAACAGAAAAATTTGAAATTTTTATAGAGTATGTTGCAAAACCAAATGAAAACCTTGATAGAGGTGGAAATGCAATTACTTCTGAAAGGATTGTTTTTATTGATCCTTTGGGTATTGATCCTGATTTGCCAACTCAGATATGGTCGCAAGGAGAAACTGAGTTTAATAGTGCTTGGTTTCCTACATTTGACAAGCCTAACGAAAGATTTTCGCAAGAGATAATACTCACTATTGATAATAAATACCAAACTTTGTCTAATGGGAAAAAAATATCAAGCACCATGAATGCTGATGGTACAAGGACAGACCACTGGAAGCAAGACATACCGCATGCTCCGTATTTGGCTATGATTGCTGTAGGCGAATTTGACGAAGTATCTGATACTTGGAATAAGGTACCTTTGCAATATATGGTGGATAAAGGATACGGTAGATATGCCAAAGATATTTTTCATTATACTCCTGAAATGCTAACTTTTTTCTCAGAAAAATTGGCTTATCCATATCCATGGGATAAATACGCACAAATAATTGTCAAAGAGTATGTTTCGGGCGCCATGGAGAATACAGGAGCTGTTATTTTTAGTGATGAAATTCAGAAAACTGATAAGGAATTGATTGATAGTGACAATGACCAAATAGTAGCCCATGAGATGATGCACCATTGGTTTGGTGATTTGGTCACATGTGAAGATTGGTCCAATTTGACATTGAATGAAGGATTTGCCAATTATGCAGAATATCTATGGTATGAGCACAAATATGGAAAAGATAGGGCGGAGTTTCATCGACTCAATGAGATGAACGGGTACTTCAGTCAAGTGTATGGTAGTGGAGGCCATCCGCTCATCAACTATTATTATACAGAAAAAGACCAAATGTTTGATGCGCATAGTTATAATAAAGGCGGCTTAGTTTTACACATGTTAAGGTCATACTTGGGAGATGATGTCTTTTTTGCTGGGTTAAATAAGTATCTGAAAGACAATGCTTTGAGCGCTGTTGAAGTAGATGAATTGCGTATGGCATTTGAAGATATTTCGGGCGAAGATTTGCATTGGTTTTTCGATCAGTGGTATATGGGTATCGGTCACCCTCACATTAATGTCAATTACACCTATCACTCAGAAAATAAAGCATTACTGATTGAGACAGATATGAGTAGTACACCAGATGGATTTACAAAAAACTTTAAATTGCCAGTAGATGTGGCGCTTTATTATGCCGATGGAAGTGTTACCTATCATCCAGCTATCATTGATGAAAACAAAGATAGGATTTTGATAGAGAATATTAAAGCCGATCCAGTCACCTACGTGTTGGATGGTAAAAATATCTTGTTGGCATTAATCAACGAAAATAAAACTACAGAACAATACAAAGCGCAATTTAAGTATTCAAATAATTTCTTGGATAAAATCATTGCTTATTCGAGTACAAATGATGGCAATCAAGATTTGATCGTGCAGGCTTTGAATGACAAATTTTACTTGTTCAGAACCATGGGTATCCACTCAATTTCAGATAGTTTGGCAGGGCAATATTTTGAAAAAATCAACGATATGGTTTTGACAGATCCTCATTCAGAGGTACGTGGTAGTGCCCTTGTAAAATTGTTGAGTGTGGAGGACTTTGATCCTAAATCAATTTGCAAAATCATTCTAAATAGTGAGAAGGCTTATCCCGTTATTCAGTTAGCTTTGGAAGTCATGGGGCAGATCGAACCAGAAAATATTAACTTTTACATCGAAAAATTTAAAAATGAAGATAGTGATATTTTAGCTCCAACACTGGCAGCTCTGATGACAGATGCATCTGATAGCAATCTTCAATATCTTGAAAAGAAGGCAGCAACTATCAAAGTGAGTCAAGTAGTTGATTTTTATACCAGCTATTCAAAATTTCTGATGGGTAAAGACCTTAAAGTTTTGGAAAGAGCAACCAATGCATTATTGAAAGTAACTGACAATAAAAACATCAACATTTATCGTAAATTTATGATAATAAATGCATTGGATAGTATCCAGTCTGACATTCAACAGAGATTCAATACGGTAACAAATGGTGAGGCGAATGTACTTTTGGAAAAATTAAATTCAAGCATTGTAGCCTTATCTGATGATGATCGTATGCATGAATTGCAGATGAAAATGGGGCATTGATGTATGGTAAACTTTCCTTAAATGGTAGGTGTACGGAGCAAAAAATCTAAAATGAAATGATTTGGCATTAAGTCTGAATCCATTGTTCCTTTTTCTTACTTATTGAACATTGATTTGAATCGTCGAAAAATTAAAATTACCTTTGCAGGGTGAGCAATATACAGTCGCTGATAGAGATTTACCAAAATGATCAGCAAGTCCATCGTATCAAACAGTTAATTTCGGGTGCTGACCCAGCCAGAGTGCATTTTCAGGGTCTGGTAGGTGCATTAGATTGTTTTGTGTTGGCAGGATTATTTACTGAAGATGAAAAAAGGTCGCATATATATGTAGCGGCCGACAAAGAAGAGGCAGCTTACGTCCAAAACACATTGCAGTCCATTTTTGAAGATAAAAAGATTCATTTTTTCCCAGATTCGTTCAAAAGACCTTTGCAATATGATGAATTGGATAAGAATAACGTCTTGATCCGGACTGAAACCATCAATAAAATTCACAATGCCAAAGGAAAAAAACAAATTTTGGTCAGTTACCCTGAGGCTATTTTTGAAAAAGCAGTGGATCCTGATTTGTTGAATAAGGATAAGATCATCATAGAAAAAAACGCCAATCTCGACATCAATACAATGATAGAGCTGCTGGTGATGTATGGTTTTGAAAGAGTAGAGTTTGTATATCAGCCGGGCAAATTTTCTATCAGAGGAGGCATCATTGACATATTTACTTACGGAAACGAATGGCCTTATAGGATCGAAATGTTTGATGTTGAAGTCGAGAGTATCCGTACTTTCAATCCAACTACTCAGCTATCTATCCAAAATATTCAGTCAGTTGCTATCATTCCTAATATCAACAACCAATTTAAACAAGAACAAAAAATAAGTATCTTTAAGTCATTCGCTCCTGATAGTTGTATTTGGATAAGTGAGCCTGATATGCTGGTCGATAAATTGCAACACTGCTTTGAAAAAACAGAAACTTATGCTCAAAGTATCACTGTCAAATCTGAAGAGGAATTGAAAGAACTATTTGATGAAAGAGCTTTTATCTATCCTGCCGAGATTGTTGACGAGATTTCGGCTTTTCATATTTTTACGCTGGCCAATTCTCAATATTTCAAACCAAATTTACAATTGGAATTTAAAACGTCGGCTCAGCCATCTTTCAACAAAAATTTTAATCTTCTGATCGAAGATTTGAATGAGAATACTAGGAAAGATTATGTCAATTACATATTTACAGACAACTTAAAACAAATAGAAAGATTTTACAATATTTTTGAAGATATGGGTGTAAATGTACAATTTCATCCACTTCACAAATCTGTACACAAGGGTTTTATCGATCACCACAATAAAATAGCGTGTTACACAGACCATCAGATTTTTGAGAGATTCCATAGATATAAGTTGAAGCAAGGTTTCACAGAAGACATGGCTATCAGTCTCAAAATGCTCAAGGAAATGACACCTGGCGACTATGTCACGCACATCGATCACGGTATAGGTAGGTATTCAGGTTTGGAAACAATAGAGATCAATGGCCACAAGCAGGAGACAGTACGACTCATCTACCAAAACAATGATATTCTGTATGTAGGTATCAATTCGCTGCATAAAATATCAAGGTATGTTGGCAAAGATGGCACCGAACCCAAATTAAATAAAATAGGTGGCGATGCTTGGAAAGCCTTGAAAAGAAAAACTAAAGCAAAGGTTAAGGATATAGCCAAAGAACTGATCAAACTCTATGCCCAGCGCAAGGCGTCAAAGGGTTTTGCTTTTCCTCCTGACAGCTATTTGCAAACTGAATTGGAAGCATCTTTTATTTACGAAGACACACCCGATCAACTCACAGCTACACAAGATGTCAAATTTGATATGGAGAGAGACTTCCCGATGGATCGGTTGATATGTGGTGATGTAGGCTTTGGGAAAACCGAGGTGGCTATCAGAGCTGCTTTCAAAGCGGTAGTAGCTGGTAAGCAAGTGGCTGTTTTGGTGCCTACTACAATCTTGGCATTGCAGCATTTCAAAACCTTTTCAGATAGACTGAAAGAATTTGGCGCTACCGTTGAGTACATTAATAGATTCAGATCGACCAAGGAGAAAAATGAAGTGTTTCAAGGTGTAGAAGATGGTAAAGTTGATATATTGATTGGTACTCATGCGCTATTGAATAAATCACTCAAATTCAAGAGTTTGGGTCTGTTGATCATCGACGAAGAGCAGAAATTTGGTGTAGCTGCCAAGGAGAAATTAAGGAGCCTTCAGGTCAATGTAGATACGTTGACATTGACTGCAACGCCTATACCGCGCACACTTCAATTTTCATTGATGGCAGCTCGAGACCTTTCGATCATTCGTACTCCGCCACCCAATAGGCAGCCAATCTATACAGAGCGACGTGTATTTAGTGATGATCTCATACGAGATGCCATCAATTATGAAGTTCAGCGTGGAGGACAAGTTTTTTTTGTACACAATAGGGTCAAAAGTTTGCATGAGATAGCCGATTTGGTCAAAGCTCTGTGTCCTGATGTCGATGTTGCACTGGCTCACGGTCAGATGGAAGCCCATGATCTCGAAAATACGCTATTGGACTTCATTGATGGGAAATATGATGTATTAGTGTGTACCAATATCATAGAAACTGGCTTGGATATACCTAATGCCAATACTATGCTGATCAATAATGCGCATCAATTTGGTATGAGTGATCTCCATCAATTGCGTGGTAGGGTAGGTAGGTCAAATAAGAGAGCATTTTGTTACTTATTTGCGCCACCATTGTCAGTGTTGACATCAGATGCTCGCAAAAGGATCAAGACTTTGGAAGAGTTTTCTGACCTTGGATCTGGGTTTCAAATTGCCATGAAAGATATGGATATTCGTGGTGCTGGCAATTTGCTTGGAGCTGAGCAAAGTGGATTTATCGCTGACATAGGGTATGAGACATATCAAAAAATCTTAGAAGAAGCTGTCATTGAGCTGAAGGAAACCGATTATAAAGATTTATTCAAAGAAGAAAATGCCAAAAAGCAGGTATTCGTCAGAGATGTTGATATTGACACTGACATCGAAATGCTCATACCTGATTATTATGTTTCAAATATTCAGGAGAGATTGGCCCTCTATACAGAATTGGACAAGTTAGAGACCGAAAATGACATCATTCATTTTAATGGTGTTTTGAAAGATAGATTTGGCACAGTGCCATCACAAGTAAACGAATTGTTCGATGGATTACGCATCAGGATGTTGGCCAAAAAATTGGGTTTTGAGCGCATTGTCTTGAAAAACAAGAAAATGAACTGCTACTTCATCACCAATGCGCAGTCAATGTATTTTGAAACTCAAGTTTTCAATCAAATCATGCAGTATGTAGCATCAGATGGTCACTTCAGAGGATTGAGTATGAAACAATCCAACAATTTTCTCATCATGACCAAAGAAAATGTCCGTACGCTCAAAGATGCTCGTGAGATTCTAACTACTATCATGGATAAAATAAGCTGAATCTAATAGTGCTGACCATTTGTCTTCATCATACATTGATATCTCAAGTCACCTATAGGATTTGGAGCATTGGATACCCACAAACCACTCGAACTGTGCTTTTGCTAAGCCTATCAGCCAAATGTTGCAAAATTTATGGATGGTAGCCTGGGTATCTCAAATATATGAAGGTATATTGACCAAATAGCATTAGGCTTGATCTAAAAAATCATGCAAATAACTTTTTCTCTCTTGGTTCTTTAAGTCGATCACTTCGAAGCGTTTACCATGAGTAAATGAACCCATATCACTATCGCTATTGATCAAGATAGCTCCAACCAAAATGACGTATTTGCAATTGTAATTGGTTTTGGCGACCAACTCTTGGATACGTTCATCTATAGCTTCGTAAATGACTTCAGTAGCTTCAAAAGTGGCGATGATGCGACCAATATTCTGTCCTTTTGAGCCAACAATATTTGTTCAATCGTATTCATCTGGTAATCCAAATCTGTGATTTTGTTTGGCTCGATGAGATTGTTTTTCAATTTGTTGAGTGCTCCTTTGGCAGCGCCACAGCAACCACTATTTTTTGACTGACCAAACCTATGGATTTCACCTATGACACCTTCTTTTGTGATGCCAATATGTGGCCCATAATATACAAGTACAGCACCTTCGTCTGGAACATGGCTGGCAAATGCTCCCATTCCTGTCAATCCTGTAAATGGGTAACCATCCAAGCCTCCCATTTTGAATGGTCCCAAAAATTCTGAAGCACGTGATGGATATTGGATGCTATTGACATCATCGCTACAAATACTATCTGCAAGCATGACTTGGGCTGGCTCGAGTTTTAGTTCTCCTTCTAC
This sequence comes from Saprospiraceae bacterium, assembly GCA_046329385.1. Classification (GTDB taxonomy): domain Bacteria; phylum Bacteroidota; class Bacteroidia; order Chitinophagales; family Saprospiraceae; genus OLB9. The sequence goes on along the minus strand of JAXLUT010000010.1, from coordinate 26,889 downwards.
AAAGTCTATCAATCTATTCACACTATCTAAGGTTGTGATAGCATTTGGATACCATTGGCGAATGATGTCTAATTTTTTACTTTTTAGCATATTGTTTAATTGTTTATATATGTTTTAGGAAATAAAATGTTTATGGGTTGATGGGTGGAGGACAAATCGTAATTTTATCATTCAGTATCAATGTGCTCGGTATGATGATTTTATTTTGATTGGCATCCATTATTATAGTAGCATTGAGATTGATTTCGATGACTTTGCCTTTTTTATCTTGAAACTCTATCCAGTCACCTATCTTGAATGGCCGACTGATGACTAAATAAATACCGCTAAATAAATTGGAGAATAACTGCTGTGATGCAAAACCTAAGATCAAGGTAGAAGCTCCAGCACCTGCCAGTAGAGTATGGGCAAAAGTACTTGTGATAGGTAAGGCCAACATTGCCCATCCGAAACCAAAGAGGTAGATGATGGCAGTCGCCATGTGGTTGATGAAGACAAAGCTGGTAGGATCTATCTCATGCAGAGTGGCTCTCTCAATGATCTTTTTTTGAAAGAATTTTTTAACCATTTGATTTACTACAATAGTACAAAACACAATAAAGATCGAAAAAAGCAATGGTGTAGGATGCTCTAAAATTTGGGTCATGGTCGTATTCAATTTATGTAGGTGGTTGGGTCATGGCAAGCAAATTATTATTATAGAGCATCTTATCACATCACTATATCTTTGACAGGAGCGATAGCTGGAGGCAGCGATGGTTCATCCAGCATATCTCTCATATCTATCTCTATCGTCCTGCTGATCTGCGTGATGGGTATATCATTGGCACTACCTTCAAAAGGATTGACTGAACTCTCGCCGATGGTATCCAATACATGAAATGCCCATGCCACTACTGCTGTGATAGGAATGTTCAACCATATAGTATATCCTTCGAGCATCGTACCATTGCCCAATTGTGCAAATTCTTTCAAAAGTCCAAACGGTAAGAATATGATAAAGATAAACATCAGATAGGTAGTGATGGAAGCAAAATTGCGTGGATACGGAAAATTTTTTATTCTTTCTGCACGACCTTGGTCATCAGTCAATTTTGTAAGTATTGTTTGCAATTGAGTCCATTGCATGACATCCATAGCGCCTTTCTTTTTTAGTTCTGCCAATGATTTTGATTGCATAGCAGTCAGTTGTGTAGCCTTATTTTTTTTAGATAAGACATAGCTCAATTCTTTCGGATCTAGATATTTGCTCAGCTCGTCATCTATCTTACTTTCCCATTCTGGTACTACATAATTGTTGTTTTGATATTGTTTGTTGCTTCTTTGTGTCATGTTTTCCCAACTACGTGGCTCCCTGAGCTGAAAACGCAAGGCAGTCAGCCAAGCAAAATGTCTATAAAATATTTTTTTGACAAGATCTTGATCATCTAAAGTATCTCTCAATGTATAACCAAAGCTTCGGCTGCTATTGATGATGCCACCATAAATTTGTCTGGCTTCCCAGATACGACTATAACTTGCATTATTTTTGAATCCGACGATGAATGAAAGAGCAGTACCTGTGATGGCTATCAATTGCCAGGGTACTGTTATGAATGTCAAACCAAAATAGTATAAAATCGTAGGTACAGCAGCAAAAGCCAATAAGCCTATGGTAGTCCTCAATGTCCATAAGAAAAATTCTTTCGGTTGATAGCGTCGTCCTGTATGCATTTATTTTTGATTATGAGATGTAAATTTGCTGATGAGTATTCCTACTAACACCACTGAATAAAATTGACCAATGATACCTATGAGCGCAGTTAGCATCTTGGTATAATGTAAATTGGGTAGGATATCACCAAATCCTATACTGGTAATGGTGATAGAAGTAAAATAAACCAAATCAATAAAGGTAGCAGTCGGATGGTTATACTCTAAGCCTTTAAATGACAAAGGTTGAATATAGTAGATAGCTTGTTGAATAAATGTACCCATTTCAATCAAGAGCAAATATCCACAAGCTGCGGCTACGATAATATCTGTATTGATGTAACTGGGTTTTACTAAGTACTTGAAAACTTCATAAAAACATATGCAAAAAAAGCAACATATGAGAAACTTAGATACAGCATTAAATTGGTTGTGAATCCATCAAAATAGGATAAAATTGGCGTACTGCAAATCAATATCACCAAAATACGCAGGATTAAAAGTCTTTGCTTGTTGCGCTCTAAATAAACGCCAAATGAAGTAATACCCAAAATGATCATATTGATGGGCCAAAAATAAAGGCGATATACATCCAAACTGCTGATGAACATACCCATGAACAAATGCTGAAATAGTCCAAACAAGAGAAGCTCATATTTGTACTTCTTAAAAAAAGATTGTGTTTTGATACTCCTTTGTCCAGGCATCTATTTTGATAGAAAATTTGTTGGTAAAAGTATAAATTTTTCCTTAAGTTGGATCAGTAGAAGTATAGAAAATGATTCAAAAGTATAAAAATAAGAAAAGGGCGACAGTGTTAATTTGTTCGCCCTATATTTTTCTTAGTGGTTTAATGATCAAGCACCTTGTGGGTTTTCGTCAAAATTGACCATCCAGTTGATACCAAATTTGTCAGTAAACATACCAAAGTAAGCTCCCCAAAATGTGTTGTCCATCGGCATGGTGACTTGACCACCAGATGACAATCCACTGAATAATCTGTCGGCTTCATTTCTGCTCTCGGCATTGATCGATACGGCAAAATTATTACCCACAATAGTTTTTGGTGACCAAGCACCTACAACGTCGCTTCCCATCAATGATGTCTCTCCACTAATAGGTAGGCTGACGTGCATGATCTTATCGCCATCTTCTTCGCTTATAGGTGCATTTGGATCTGATGGCATATCTTTAAACTTCCCAATGTATGAAAAATCACCTCCGAATACTGATTTGTAAAAATTGAATGCAGCTTCGCAGTTGCCTTCATAATTCAAATAAACATTTACTGTCGTCATAAAAAATATTTAATTATTGTTTAATTTAAATGTAGCATATAAGATCAAAATCCCTGCCAAAAGACTGATCGAAGCTGCAAATGTGAAAAAATAAATATACTCTATGATGCCGAAATATATGTATCCTATACCGATCATCAGTAATAAATATTTTGATAAGGTCGAATTGGCATTGATTTGATTGGAAATCACCCAGAGTATAGCAATTGACATGCCAAATAATCCAAACAAGATCAAGCTATATCCTTGAAAATAATCTGCCATACTTCTGGTAGCGCCCATAAATTCGCCGCTATAACCTTTCATGGCATTGACAACTTCTTGCATTTTTGGATCTTCAGGTGTGTCCCAACCAAGATGACCAAAAAAATGTCCTACTAAGTGAAGCAAAATTAAGGCCGCCGCTATTCTTACGTAAATTTTTAAACTCATCTGGCAAAGATAAATAAATATTTGATGCACAAAATACAAAACGTTATTTCATCGGTTCTTTGTCCAGCACAAATTTAACATTAATTTGATCAATATTATGTTTTGATCAATATTCGTATTTCCAAAAAATAAAAAAGGGCCCTAAGGCCCTTGTTACAATAAAGTGTTTTCAAATTCTTATTATTGTAAAACAACAACTTTGACCGTTTTTTGACCATCTTCAGTATATAAATTTAGAAAATATAAGCCAGATTTGATCGTGGAAATATCCGTATGAAAGCTTTGTTTTCCTTCATCAAGTGAGTGTTGTTGGCTCATCATTGTTTTACCATTGATGTCATAAAGAGTTATAATAGCTTGTGTACTTTTTTTACTCTCGATGAGGTATGTCAATGTTTGAGATACTGGATTGACAGCGAGTTGAATATTTGTATTGCCTACTGAGACATCATCCTTGGTTTTGGTCGTTTTGTTGGTCAGTAGATTGTACGTATTCAATACGTTGGAGCTATCTGCATTGCCATTAAAACCTAATGAATCACAGGTGGTCAAGATGTAAGTCAAAAATTCTGCATCCGTAGCAAAAATTGGAGCATTCAAGATACACTCTGACAATTCTACTCCGCATGATTGATGTATCATTAACAAGCCTTGTTGGAAGTTTGTATTTTCATCTATATTGAGCGAATCAATACAATTGAGCAGTTCGTAATCTATTTCTGGATCAACAACTGTCGGATTACAAAGTGAGTCATTGACTATGGTCAAGCCCCAACATTGGGCAATACACTCATTGGGTACCATACAGTAATGTCCCAAACTATCTACCGCACATTTGAAAAGTTCACTTTCGTCTATCTCACAATCACAGTTGCCCCATGGCTCTGTATCACAGTCTCCACCTTCTACAACCGTCAGTCCCCAACAAGCAGCAATACAAGCACTCGGCACACTATATACATTCCCAAAAGTATCTTGTGCGCATACGAAGCCAGTAGTATCAATGTCTGGGCAATCGCAATTCCAGTCGGGTATCGAGTCACAATTGACACCAGACAGGACAGTCAGTCCCCAACATGCGGCAAGGCATTCGCTTGGTACAGAATAGATATTGCCCAAAGTATCTTGTGCACATATATAAGATAAAGAGTCGGGCTCTGGGCAATCGCAATTCCAATCGGGTATCGAGTCACAATTGACTCCAGGCAGGACTGTGAGTCCCCAACAAGCGGCTAGACATTCGCTCGGCACTGAAAAAATATTGCCTAATGTATCTTGAGCACACACGTATGAGGTGTCAGGCTGCGGACAACCACAATCGAATTCTATACCAAAATTTGGACAAAGTGTAGTATCTCCTATGACAGTGAATCCATCACAAGCTGCATAGCAAGAGTTGGGAAACTCAGCGTAAATCGTGTCATTGTCCACCGCTAAAAAACCACACACTGGTGCAAATACTTGAGGACAAATACAAGTGTCTTGCGCATAAGATTTGGTTCCTAATATTAGGAATAGAAAGAAGAATAAAGTGTTTTTTAAGTTCATTTTAATTGATTTTAAAAATGTGAAATATTAAAAATTGTATTCAATCTATTATTCTTGATTACGTGAAAAAGCGTTGCACCAAATCTTCTTTTTTTTTGAAATTTGTTAAAAATTATTTTGAAGCATTTAGATAATATTATCAAAACATAGCAAAGAAGTTAGGGTAAATAGCATGCCATTTTGGATAGTTTTCAAGTGAATGAATCGTTTCAGTAAAATAAATTTGTTTTGACGCAACGTTTTGTTGACTTTTGTATAATAATAAGCAAATCACATTTTTATCATGTTTGAATGCCAATATCCATGAATATTTATAAATATATAGTTTTGGGCATCATGCTTACATTTGGCGCTTGTGGTGTCGATGAATATGACCAAACCACCACCATCAGTACAAATGTGGATGACCCCGAAATCATACATCAATGATATGATGGGTAGAGCCATATCTTCAGCTATCAATAATGGCCAACAAATAGGATGCATCACTGTAAAATATCCTTTCGAAGTCATTACTACTGACTCTTTGAAATATACGATATTGACAAATGCTGAATTTGATACTTTGGTCAATAATATTAAAAACCTAATAGTAGATTTTGTATATCCAGTGCTGATGATTGATCAGCTGGGTATAGAGCACACTGTATATAATCTGTGGGATCTCGTTTCTTATTTTGCTGGTTGTTTTCCAGATTCATTGAGTACAAGTAATGATTTTTTTCAGGCGTATGTCATTAATTTTGACAATTCTTGTTATGAATTAAAGTATCCTATTGATCTTTTTAATGAAAAAGGCAAAACATTTACAATCTCCAAAGAAGATGATTTAATTGTAAAATTGGCAGAAGAATCTGTGCATTTCAAATTTCCATTTGCATTGATTACCCAAGATGGCATCAAACGAGAAGTAGAATCGTCAGAAGATTTAGAGGCAGCTCTCATAGCCTGCAATGGAACATTTGCTGACTCATTGTTCAATTGTTTATCATGTTTTGATTATTTAGCTTGTTATAAGTTGATTTATCCTTTACAGATCAATATATTGCAACAATCTACACCTTATACTGTGCAAGATGCTGCTCAGATGTCCAAAATATATGTACAAGGAAGGTTTTTGGACTTCGCATATCCATTGACGGTACAAAAACAGGATAGTCAGTTGGTAGTTTTGCTCAATTCTGATGAGCTTATGAGCGCTATTTTAGATTGCAATTTGACAGGAGACTTGTATCTGTTGATGGTTGGTACCTCATTGATCTCTCAGCCACCATGTTATGACATTGTTTTTCCTATTATTGCTACCAAGCCAAGTGGCCTAACTCGACAGTTTGAAAATCTGATGGAAGTACAACCTTTGTTGCAAGATTCAACTTTGTTGGAGTATAAATTGCAGTACCCTATTGATGTTAGAATATTGGATAATAACCAAGTACGGAAACTTTCAAAGTTTTTAGATATTCAGGATCTACTAGCAGAATGTGACGGATGATGGTGGATGAAAAAACGATCAAAGGATGTTTGCAAGGAGATGAGCGTACACATCGTGAGATATATCGCTTATGTGCGCCCTATATATATGCTATTGTAAAAAATTATTTTGCATTAGAAGAAGATCGCAAAGATGCTATGCAAGATGTATTTGCATCTCTATTCACAAGTATTAAAAATTATGATAGAGACAAAGGTAGCTTTAAATCATGGTTGTCAAGATTGGTTGTATTTCAGTGTATCAGTATCATAAAGAAGACCAAACCTTTATTTGTCAGTTTTTCTTCAGAGATGGAAGAAAGTTGTCAAGATACTACCCTTGAAAAATTGGAAAAATTTTCACAGCATGATATTGAAAAAATGTTTGAGATGATGCCAACAGGATACAAAACCATCTTTTTGTTGAATATCATGGAAGATTATTCGCACAAGGAAATCGGAGAATTATTGGGCATCACGCCTGAAACATCCAGGTCACAGCTATTCAGAGCTATAAAATGGATTAGAACAAATGTATTAACAGACGCAAAAATGGTTCAATATGGCCTATTATGATCAATTAAAAAATAAAATCAGACCAGAAGATGCCTTGCCAGAAGGTTACGGTTTTGATGATATGAAGGACGGAATTTACTCCAAAATGCCTGCAAAAGAAGAAAAGCGCAGAAAGCATTTTCTATTTTGGTGGTTATTTCCGGTGGTTGGATTATTGTCCATCGGATGGATGTATTTATACACAAAATCAAGCTCGCCTATCAAACCAAAGCTGGACTCAACAATCAGTGTAAAAAAGCAACAGACATCAGTCATTGCCCAAAAGTCTGCACTCAATGTGGACGATTCCATGCACAAACTTCAAAGCCAACCAAAGGTTGAAACTCATACAATACAAAAAGCAAACAAGCTTAGCAGCACCAGCATAAGTGCAGATGGTCAAGTACATACTCTTTCACAAAAAAATGGAAACTTCAATTTTGGTACAAAAAGCCTAATAGATAATGGCATTAAAAACAACGAACAGAACAAGGTCGAAAATTCTAATGTTACGACTTTTGAAAATACAAGTTCATTTGAAAACACTGATATAGTAACGGCAGTTGTACCGACTCCCATTTATAGTGATCAAAGCACAATGGTCATCGATATTAGTACAAAAATGATAGATATAATTAGCGATAATAAATTGGATAATACATTGACTATAAATACATTACCTAACTTATTTTTAGCTCCTAATTTCGATACAAAAATATTGACTTATCCTTTTGACATCAGCATCATACCAATCAAAGCTAAACCGAGTAAAAAATGGAATATAGAGCTTGGTGGAGGATTTTTTGCCTGGCAGAGTAAGAATTTTGCTAAAGAAGATATTGAACCCAATGCGAATACATTCATTTCAAAACTGACTCCCAATTTTGGATATAACGTTCATCTTTGCGGTGAATTGGTATTTAACCATGGTTGGTATCTTACAGGTGGATTGGATGCAATGATGAGAAATAGTTACTTTACATACTCATCAATATCTACCAAGCAAGTCGTACTCGCAGACCAAGTAGTAAAAATTGAGCAAAATTTATTGACTGGTACACAAAATCAAGTACTCGGCAATGCCAATGCCATAGTCAACGAATCTCATAGATTGCAAAGGAATATTAGTGATATGGTATTGAAAATTCCATTAATCGGTGGTTATTCTATCAATTATGACAGGTGGTCAATAAATGCTGGTCTTGGACTTTCTGCCAATGTTTGGAGCCAACACAAAGGTGTGACAGTAGCTAAAAGTAAATTGGTAACATACAATGGAGATCATCCACTTTGGAATCCGATCTTTCAGTTAAATTTTGAATCACAGTTAAAATTGAAATATCACCTCAATGATCGAATTTACTTTGGTAGCGTCATCCAATATTCAAAAGTCCTGAGCGAACAACTTTTATCGCAGAGAGATGTATTAAAACCTACACATATAGGTGCGTCACTGATGATTGGGTTTACTTTTTAATAATGAAAATTATTTAAAAGTTAGGAATGTACATTACATAATGAATGATTAACAAGGAATGAGGTATGAAGAATAATTTGGTATAGGATTACATCATACTTTGAACCAATTATCAATCATTTTCGTTACTTTTGCGCATCATTACGCAATCTAAAAAATATTCAATATGTCAATGGAGGATGTAAAAGTAAAAGCTCAGTCATTTGCAAAAAAACTAGCATGGATGACTATTTTGGGATTGATCCTTTTTTCTACAGTATATTATTTTTATAGAGACTATACCGTCAGCGAAGGCACCCGAACAGGATTATTATTCAAAATCTCCAAAAAAGGCAAGGTATTCAAAACCTACGAAGGTCAAATCCAATTGGCAGGCGCCACCATCATGAATAAAGAGAGGACCTTTGAATTTTCTACTGAAGAAAGTGTATATCAAAGTTTGCAAATGCTCGAAGGTAAAAATGTAAGATTGCACTATCGTGAAAAAGTAGATGCCTTCCCTTGGCAAGGAGATACCAACTACATCGTCTATCAAGCAGAAGAGGTGAAGTGATCTTTTGATTCATCATCTAAATGCAGTACTCCAGTTTTCTTGCATCATTTGCAACTGCTCATTGATCCAAGTTTGGCAAGTTTCTTGCAGATAATCGCCGCTTTCGCTCGTTAATGCCTCACCAAAATGGATTTTCACTTCAGTCTTCCATTTAGAGTAAGAGTATAAGTATTGTGGTACAAATTTTTCCTTGATCCAAAGGTCTTTTTCTGATTGAAATTCAATAGCAATAGGAGTCACGGGGATTTTGTTTTCCGCTGCTTCCATAAATGTACCTTTTCTAAAAGGCAAGGTAGTTTGATTTATTCCAACTGTTCCTTCTGGAAATACCAACACATTGTAGCCATTTTGGATGGTTTCGACCATTTTGTCACGAGTAGCAGTACGTGAATTTTGGTCACTTCTATTGACCCAAATCACACCTGTAAGTTCAGCACCTTTGTTGATGATAGGGTAATTGGCTACTTCTGCTTTAGCAATGACAAAGGCTTTAAGATACCTACATATAACCATGGGATCAGTAAATGACCTATGATTACAAACGTATAAGCCTAGCTCTGAACAGGGCTCGCCTACTTTAATGATGTGTATATTAAGTATTGGCATAGCGATATATTTCAGGTAATTCTCCCTTAACTGTAGTGCGCGTTTTTTAGTATGTGGTACAATTAAGCATGAAATACCATATACCAACATAAAGATAGTCATGATGCCAAAAAGCAAAATAGCCCTGACAGCAGCCAATAAATACAGTAAAAGCGCCACTGATTAATCTTGTTTTTCTGGCTTCATCTGCGGGAAAAACAGTACATCTTGGATAGATGATTGGTTGGTCATGATCATGGCCAATCTATCCATGCCTATACCCAAGCCCGCTGTTGGTGGCATACCATACTCCAATGAACGCAAGAAATCCTCGTCCAGTACCATCGCTTCTTCATCTCCTCTCTTACCCAATTCTAATTGACCTTCAAAACGCTGTCTTTGATCTATCGGATCATTCAACTCAGAAAAAGCATTGCAAATTTCTTTTTTATTGCATATAGCTTCAAAACGCTCTACCAAGCCAGGTTTTGATTTATGCTTTTTGGCCAAAGGTGACATCTCCACTGGATAATCAGTAATGAAAGTTGGTTGGACAAGATTGCCTTCGCATTTTTCACCAAATATTTCATCTATAAGCTTACCCTTACCCATCGTATTGTCAACAGGTACATGGAGTGACCGTGCAGTATCTCTTAGTTGATTTTCGTCCATGTCACTGATGTCGATCCCTGTGAAATGCTCTATCGCCTCATACATAGTGTATCGCTGCCAAGGACGCTTGAAGTCTATGATATTTTCGCCCACCTGTACTTGCGTGCTTCCATGTAGGTCAATGGCCACTTTTTCCACCATTTCTTCTACCAAGTTCATCATCCATTGATAGTCTTTATATGCTACATACAGCTCTATTTGGGTAAACTCTGGATTGTGGAATCTGCTCATCCCTTCATTTCTGAAATCTTTACTGAACTCATACACGCCATCAAAGCCACCTACGATCAATCGTTTAAGATACAATTCATTAGCAATACGCAGATACAATTTCATATCAAGCGTATTGTGATGGGTGGTAAATGGTCTAGCTGCTGCTCCTCCATACAATGGCTGCAAGATAGGTGTCTCCACTTCCAGATATCCCTTGGCGTTGAGATAGCTCCTCATGGAGTTGTACATTTTTGTCCTCTTGACAAATACATCTTTGATGTGATCGTTGACTACTAGGTCAACATATCTCTGTCTATATCTTTGCTCTGGGTCAGTAAAAGCATCGAAAACATGTCCGTCATCATCTTTTTTAACAACTGGTAGTGGTTTAAGTGATTTTGAAAGTAAGGTGATTTCCTTGACATGGATAGAACATTCGCCCACTTGGGTATAAAAGGCATATCCTTTGATACCTACAAAGTCACCAAGATCAAACCACTTCTTGAATGCTTCGTTATACAAAGTCTTGTCATCTCCTGGGCAAATTTCGTCTCTTGATATATATATTTGAATCCTGCCTGTTGCATCCTGTAATTCAGCAAATGAAGCTTTGCCCATGATGCGTCTTGACATCAATCTACCAGCTACAGTTATTTCTTGATAAGTAGTATCACCTTCTTTGAAATTTTCTTTGATCTCTTTGGTAGTACTATTGACTTCAAATGTGGCACTGGGATATGGCTCAATGCCAGCTTCGATCAACTTCGCAAGATTTTCTCTCCTGACTACTTCTTGCTCGCTCAAGTGATGATGGATCATATTATTTTGAAATTTGTAAAAAGAGCCACAAAAGTAAGGAAAAATGAATACAAAGCCAAAGGCAACAAATTATTATTTTGAAAGCCTTACACCACGTACATTAAAATCATCCTTCCAACTATATATAATAGCTTTTACCTATTCAGTTGGAAATTTGGACATATCCATATAAAATACCTCCCATGTATGGCCATCAAAATCCTCGATGCTTCGTTGCTGCATAAAGCCATAATCTCTCATTTCATTTGGCTCAATACCACCTGAAGCTAAACCATTGGCCATTATTTGATGAACTTCATCAGTACTTCCCACCGAAAGTGAGTATATTGCAGTGATATGAGATTTTGTATCACCAATGGGTTTCGCTGTGAAAGATGCAAATTTTTCATGCGTCATGATCATCACAAAGATGTTGTCGCTCCAAACCATACATTTGGCTGTATCGTCAGAAAATTGAGGATTATTATTAAATCCAAGTGCTGTATAAAATTGCATTGATTTATCCAAATTGGATACTGCAAGATTGATGAAAATCTGTTTTGTCATGTTGTATTGATGCTTTAATAAATATCTGAAAACAGATGAAGTTGTGCAAATGTTTTGGAAAGAATGTTCAAAGGTGTATTACAAGTTATTGGCATTGATTTGACCTGAGTATGGATACCTAATGAGCGTTATGAGTAATCAACCAAAATTTTGAAAAAGTGAAATATAATGCAATTTGTTATTCATACACACTCAAATGAGATAAATGATACCTAGTATATAAAATAACATAAAATTTCTTAACTTTGTAGCATTATAAATTGCATTATTGAATTAAATTTTATTTAAAATGCCAAATAGTCAAGTAATTTCAACTAAAATGACATTCAAAGAATTGTTGGACTTAGCCATTGAAGAGTTAAAGGAATTGACACAAGTTGAAAGCCCTGATTTTCGATTAGAGCAGGCTGAATTTGAGAAAAGTAAAGGTGTTTGGCATATCGTGGTTTCGTTTTTAGTGGAAAATGTAAATAAAAGGATTCTAAATATTCCAAATGGCCTCCTTGGTGAATTTAAGTATTTTAGAATTTATAAGAAATTGAAAATTAATAATCAAGATAGAGAAGTGATTGGTTTATATATGTTTAATAATGAAGAATGATAGTAATTGATACAAATGTACTCATTATTCTGATCATTGGTGGCATCGATACAAAGCTAATAAGTAAACACAAACGCACTAATTTATATGATGAAAATAATTATGTTTACATTTTAAATCTAATTAAAGATTTTGACAATTTATTAGTACTTCCCAACATTTGGACCGAAGTGGACAATCTGATGAATAGATTTCCAATTAAAGACAAATACAGTTACATCGAACTATTGAGAAAAACAACATCTGAAATAAATGAAGTTTATATTAAAACCTGATATTATCGACAATTCAGCATTTTATGATTTAGGCGTCACTGATGTGAAGATTCTGAAATTTCTAAATAATGTGAATTTCTAATTACTTACAATTCGAAACTTTCAGATTATGTCCAAGCATTTGGTATAGAAGTAGTTGATTTAAAGGCGATTAAAAATGAGTCTTTTCGGTAATATTACATACTATTTTCATGACATTTTTAACCAAAAAGGTTTTTCAGTTTTTTCGAAAGCAAAGTTTATAATTTAGGCAATATTTTTTCTTACCTTTATTCTACATTGAAACTATAGCCACGCTATTCATACACCATTCATAATTTTTTTGGAAGTATGAATAAAATTTTAAGATTTAAAAATTATTTCGCAAAAATACGAACAATGTAAAAATAGTTCGTATTTTTGCGAATAATTTCTTTTATATGGTTGCTGAATCCAAAAAATTTACCGAAAACCAAGAACTCATTGCCAAATATGCCAATGCTTTGGCCAATCCGATCAGAGTAGCCATTTTAGATTTGTTGGCAGCTCAGTCGTGTTGCTATCATGGCGATATGTCAGATATCTTGCCTATAGCCAATAGCACACTCTCTCAACACCTGAAAGTGCTCAAAGAGGTAGGATTTATCCAGGGCGAGATCAATCCACCCAAGACTAAGTATTGCATAGATTGGGATGAATACAAAAAGGCATTGGCACTCTTTCAAAAGTTTTTAACCAATGCAAGTGATTGTTGTTCAGTTACTTCCGAAACGGAATCTTGTTGCTAAAACCCATTGCTCAGTAAATGTACACCAAATTATCTCAAACAATTTCATCCTTGCCATTTGAAAGGTTATCAGCTGAGAGAATGGAAATACTTCAACCATTTATTGATTATTTGCAGCATCACATACAGAATCATCGACCCATCAATTTGAATTTCATCTGTACACACAATTCAAGGAGGAGCATTTTAGCTCAAATTTGGGCACAGACATTGGCATATTATTTCAAAATTGACCAAGTATATTGTTATTCAGGTGGTACAGAGGCTACAGCGGTATTTCCAAAAGTAGTGCAAACGCTGCATTCGCATGGATTTGAAGTGTACACTTTTTCTAATGAAGACAACCCAGTCTATGCCATAAAATGTGACAAAAATCTACCAGCCATGATTTGTTTTTCAAAAGAATATTCTCATTTTTTCAATCCGACATCTGATTTTACAGCTATCATGACCTGCAACCATGCCGACAAAGTTTGCCCAGTTGTCAACGGAGCAGATGCCAGATTCAGCATTAATTATGACGATCCCAAAGTATATGATGACACAACTTGGATGGACTTAAAATATCAAGAAAGGAGTCTTGAGATTGCCAATGAAATGTATTATGTATTCAGTCATCTTCAAATACACAAAAACTGATTCCAATTATTTTTTATTCACCCTAAAAATTTATATCATGCAAACAGATCATGAAATCAAAGAAATGGTAAGGTAAAAGTATAGCGAAATAGCCTTGCAAGACAAAGCCACCAATGCTTCATCATGCTGTGGAGCAGGTGGATGCAGTACAGAAGTGTACAACATCATGAGTGAAGATTATGAGCCACTCGACGGTTATGCCAAAGATGCTGACTTAGGTCTAGGTTGTGGGCTACCTACAGTTTTTGCCAAAATCAAGGAAGGTGATACTGTGATCGATCTTGGTAGTGGTGCCGGCAATGATTGTTTTATTGCAAGAGCCGAAGCTGGGCCTACCGGTAAGGTCATTGGTATTGATTTTACGCCGGCTATGATCGAAAAAGCTCGTGAAAATGCAGATAAAATGGGCTATACCAATGTAGAATTCCGCCAAGGAGATATAGAGGATATGCCAATAGGCGGCAATAAAGCAGATGTCATAGTAAGCAATTGTGTCTTAAATCTGATACCCAACAAAAAAGGCGTTTTTGAAGAGATGTATCGTGTCTTAAAACCTGGTGGACATTTTAGTATTTCAGATATTGTATTGATAGGAGAGCTTCCAGATCAACTCAAGTCGGCAGCAGAGATGTATGCAGGTTGTGTAGCAGGAGCCATACAGATGGATCAATATCTCAGCCTCATTAGCGAAGCTGGATTTAAGAATATCACCATCCAAAAAAATAAACCCATCATCGTGCCTGAAGATATTTTGGTCAATTACCTCAATGTAGAGGAAGTGAAGCAATATCAGTCGATGGAGACTTCGATCCGAAGTATTACGGTTTATGGTGAGAAAGGAGAGAAAGTAGCATGTTGTGCGCCTGGTAGTGGTTGTTGTTGATTTTGAGTTATTAAAAATAATTAGCACTAAATTCTTTTTAATTTGTAAAAGGAATATATTTGTGTCGAGAATACATTATCGATTGATAATTAATATTTTATGATATAAATTTAGTTTTTTGGTATGAAAACATGTTGTAATCTTTTTATTTTTGTTTTTTTATTTTGTTTGTCCACAAACTTGAGTGCTCAGTTTGGAATAAGAGCTGGAGTAAATTTTGCAAATTTGTCTATTGACAATAAAAGTGAAAATTTTGACCCAGGAAATAAATTAGGTTTGGGAGTTGGTGTTTTTTATAAGTTGTCAATTTTAGATAATTTTATGATTCAACCAGAATTTAATTTTATCCAACATGGAGCAAAATCAGTGACGAAAATAAATGGAATAGAAGCAACAAATACTTTTGGTTTTAATTATGTACAAGTACCAGTTTTGTTGAAATTTGGTTTTGGTGACATGGTTGGGCTTAATTTTTATGTTCAAGGTGGCCCTTACATTGGAATTGGTATTGGTAATGCAAAGTCTGAATATTGTTATAATGGAAAATGTGATCTTGAGGAGTCAAATTATGGAGATGAGGAAGATGAAATAAAAAATCCTGATTTTGGAGCGCAAATGGGAGCTGGCCTAATGCTTAATCGACATTTTTTCTTTGACTTTAGATATATACTTGGAATGCAAATATTGCAGAGGGAAGATGAGATGACTGTTAAACATAATGGTATAAACCTCAGTGTAGGATATGCCTTTTAATTGACAATAATTCTAAAGAAGCCCGTGGCAGAAGCTGCGGGCTTTATTTTATGTATTAACTTTCACACCAAATTCTTAAAATGTTCTTGCTCAAATTTAGTTGTATTTCCATCAATAGCAATACTGAATTTGTATTATGATGAAGAATCTTACCATTTATTTTTTGGATCACTTGGTATTGACAAAGAATGTGAAATTGTTATTTTCAATACCTGCCAATTGAAACATTGGGTTCTCAATTTTTATACCAATTTTTATCAAAACAATTTTGTCTAATGAATTGCTTTGATTAGTTTTGTAACTTATTGTTGACATTTACAATAAGTAAAATCATGCGCCAACTACTTACATTCTTATTGTTTTTATTTGTATTAACAATTCATGGTCAGATAGTTACGCTTACTCCTACTGGAGCAGGGCCAGAACAACTTGTCACACTGACCTTTGATGCAAATGAAGGAAACAAAGAACTCCTAAATGCATCTAAAGTTTACGTTCATCATGGAGTAGTCACTGACAAAGTCAATGGCACAGCTTGGAAATATGTAAAAGGCAACTGGGGAAGTGATGACGGAATTGGCGAAATGACAAAAGTACAAGGACAAGACAATAAGTGGCAATTTACGTTATCACCTTCTATCAGAGCTTACTTTGGGGTACCTTCCAGCGAAAATATCTTTAGATTATCTTGTGTTTTTAGGTTGGCAGATGGAAGCAAAAAAGGAACCATAGCGCCAGGCGAATATGGTTGGGGTACTGTCACAAGCAATAGCGATATTTATATCAACCTGAAGGTAAACAACTATATCACTCTGCTCAATCCAACTGCCGCAGAATCTTACATCAATGAAGGTGGTGCAGTCAATATTTCGGCTGAAGCGTCATCCACAGCAAATGAAATCAAACTCTACATAGACGAAGGAAATGGTTATATGAATGTAGCCAATGCAAATGGCACCAAATCACTCAACTATCAATATAAACCAACTGCAACAGTCAATGTAAAGTTGAAAATTATAGCTAATGTAAATGGCGAAAACCTTGAAATTGTTAAGTCACATACCGTAGTTATCAAAAAGCCAAATGTAGTAATACCAGTGCCTTTCGGTTTGAAAAATGGTGTCAATTATGTAAGCGCTGATCCGACCAAAGCAATACTTGTCCTTACTGCCCCAGGCAAGGATTTTGCCTTTGTAGTGGGTGATATGTCTGATTGGAGAATACACCCAGAATATCAAATGAATAAATCGCCAGATGGCAAGAAATTTTGGATTGAATTGCAGCATCTTACACCGGGAAGGTCTTATGTATATCAATACTGGATAGATGGCAATCTAAAGATAGCAGATCCTTACGCTCATCAAGTGGCTGATCCTTGGAATGATGAAGATATTGAGGCATCAGTTTTTCCTGACCTACCGCCTTATAATAGAGTAGATTTAGGGATTGCTTCAGTCTTGACCACTGGACAAACACCTTATGCTTGGTCTAGCTCTGAGACCACATGGCAGCGACCAGATGTCAATCATCTCGTGATATACGAATTGCACATTAGGGATTTTATTAGTTCTCACAGGTTTGAAGATTTAACAGACACTTTATCATATCTCAAGAGATTGGGTGTCAATGCTATTGAATTAATGCCAGTAAGCGAATTTGAAGGTAATGATTCTTGGGGCTACAATCCATCCTTTTATTTTGCCGTGGACAAATATTATGGCCCCAAAGAAAAGCTAAAAAAATTTATTGAGGCAGCACATCAACAAGGCATTGCAGTTATTACCGACTTAGTACTCAATCATGCGTTTGGTCAATGTCCCCTTGTACAAATGTATTTTGATAAATCTGCCAATAAACCTACTGCTGACAATCCATGGTTTAATAGAGAGTATATCGGCCAATATCAATGGGGATATGACTTCAACCATCAAAGCAGCTACACTGAAGATTTTGTCGATGATGTCAATAGATTTTGGGTAGAAGAGTTTCATTTTGATGGGTTCCGATTTGATTTTACTAAAGGATTTACCAACTATGCGCCAGGAGGCAATGTCGATGGTTATGACGCATCTCGCATTACCATTTTGAAGCGAATGGCAGATAAAATTTGGCAAACTAATCCTAAAACATATATTATTTTGGAACATTGGGGCCAACCAAGTGAGGAGAGTGCTTTAGGCAGTTTTGGCATGAAGATGTGGCGCAATAAATCTTATGATTTTGTACCTGCTACAATTGGCAATCCGACAGGTACCTTTGCCAATATGGACGCTACTACCCATGTAGCTTTTTATAATAGTCATGATGAAAGGAGGATTGCAGAGCATTGCCTGACAGAAGGAAGAGCGGCGAATGGTTATAATATCAAAGACTCTTTAGTTATGTTTGAAAGGGTAAAATTGGCAGCTGCCTTCACCTATTTACAACCTGGCCTTAAGATGATTTGGCAATTTGATGAGTTGGGGTATGATATTGATATCAACCAAAATGGTAGGACAGGAGCTAAGCCACAAGTTTGGGGAGAGAATAGCCTTCATTACTACAATAGTTCAGCCAGACAAGCCATTTATACTACATACCAGCAGCTACTTAAAATAAGGCAAACATTTGGTGCTGAAAACTTGGCATCTGCTACAAAAAATCATCAATTGACTGGAGAAACAAGAAGATTGGTTTATAATACTCCAAACACAGACATGATAGTCATAGGCAATTTTGGTGTGAATCAAAATGCTATTTCACCCGAATTTACCCAAACAGGCCAATGGTATGACTATTTTTCTGGCGACTCCATTACAGTTTCAAATGTATCGACTCCTATTCAACTAAAAGCTGGAGAATGGCACATTTTTACAACCAAAAGATTGTCTGATGGCCTTCCAAATGTAGTCAATGTATATGAAAATCCTGTCACCATCACACCATTTCCATTTAAGGCCAATCAAGAAATTACCATCCGATTTGATGCCACCAAAGCTTCAGTAGGAAATACAGCTGGCTTGGTTGGTGCATCAAAAGTCTATATGCAGGCAGGTGTCATTTTGAGCAATGCAACAAATGCTATTTTAACCCATACGGTAGGTAATCTTATTGATGATGGCGTTGGGCAAATGACAAAAATAGCTGAAAATATTTGGGAAATTAAAATCACACCAAATCAATACTTTAATTTACCAAATGATGATATCGATCAAATAGGTATGTGGTTTAGAAATGCAGATAATACAAATCAAGGTTTTGGATTCAAAAATAGTATTGTATTTTACAATGTACTGTCAACTCAACCTATTGTGTACATCTCACCTTCAGGGTATAAGGCTGATGATGAGATCACGATAGTATTCAATGCTTCTGAAGGCAACAGAGAACTGGTTGGTGCATCAAAAATTTATATGCATAGCGGAGTTGGTGTTGTCAATACTTCGTCTCCCGAAGGTAGTGCATGGAATAAAGTTGTGGGCAACTGGGGCAAGGATGATGGTATTGGACTCATGACCAAAGTGCCCAACGAAACAGATAAATGGCAGATAAAGTTAAATCCCAAAACTTATTATAACATGTCATCAAGTGAGTTTCCTTATTGGATAGCATGTGTATTTAGAGATGCATCTGGAAGTAAAAAAGGTACAGCCAATCCAGGCCCTTTTGAAAATGGCTTTGTCGCCAATAACCAAGATTATTTTATAAAAAATACTGGAACGGTGGGCAATCAAGAGTTAATAATTGACAATGTTATCTTATATCCAAACCCTACTACGGGACAAGTGAGCATCAATGGCTTGAGTGCAAATGCAAGTTTAAAACTTTTTAATACCAATGGGCAAATATTGTTTCAGACCGAAGTCAATGGCAATAATGTATTTGATTTCAGTCATTTGCAATTGGGAGTGTATTTTGTCAGTATATCTGATGGGAAATTTTATAAGACATTTAAATTATTTAAAATCAATTAGTAACAAATAGTGTTAATTTTTATAAGATTTTTTTGCAAGTTTTTTTGTGGGCTTGTGCTTCACGAATCAAAAAGAAGTTGTAATTTTATGGTATCAATTGAAACAACATCAACCCTCTCCAAGTTAAATTTTTTAACATTAGTTTATAATAAACTTCATTAATTCACCTTCAAATTAATTATTTTAAATCATGAGTAAATTCATTTTAAATTCGATCAAATTGTTATTTGTTTTCGGTTTGGTCTTTTCGTTCAATGCTTGTAGCGACGATGACGATGTAGTGATCGATCCAGGCACAGGTACTGTCAATGTAGCTGATGGATATTATATTTCACTTGACAATGTAAACCCAGTTTCTTCTCAACTCTTGAAATCTGAAACAGTCGAAAATGATGGCTTTACATCTCAAGCAAGAGCAGGCTTTGTTGCCAATTACATCTTTTTGGAAGCAGGCAACTACAAAATTTCTGAAATTGCATCAAAAGAGTTCAAATCAAAATTGGGTGGTACAATAGAGAAGAAAACTGATACTGGTTCTGCCTGCGACCTTAATGACTATTTTGTTGTCAAGACTTCGGCATCTGGTAGTGCCTTCAATGTGGCTACTGCAGGTTTGTACAAGGTGACTTACGATGCTTTGAGCAATGAGTCAGTACTTTATGAGATCAAGAAGGCTGGTATCATTGGCGATGCTTCTCCAGCAGGATGGAGCGGAGACACTGATTTGCCATTGAGTGGAACGATCACCAAAGATGGAGCTGCTTGGCAAGCTAAAGACATCACTTTGAGACAAGGCGCTTGGAAAATTAGATTTAACTGCCGTTGGAGTCTTGATAGGAGAACGGTGACTACTGATTTCAAACCTGAAAGTGGATACCAAATGTTCACAAATTTTGGTGGTACTGTGGCTGACCTTAAGACAGGTAATGATGGTACAAATATCCCAGTAACTACTGAAACTCAAGGTATTTACACTATTGATTTGAAATGGACACCTAAAGACGGCTTCAAAGCAAGCATCACAAAAACAGGTGAAGTGCCTGTTGTCACTTTTGATCCAAACAATTATAAATTTGGCCTTATCGGCGATGCCACTGCTAAAGAATGGAACGCTGATAGAAATTTCTGGTACAAGAAAGACGGTACTACTCACAAATGGGTAGGTGTATTTACGTTACTTGCTGATAAAGAGTACAAATTCAGAGCAAATGACGCTTGGGATTTTAATCTTGGTGGCGATTTAGCTAACCTTTCAAAAGGTGGCGGCAATATCAAATCTCCCGGAGCTGGAGCATATTACATAGTACTTTCTACATCTGATGATGGTGTCACTTGGAAAGCAACTGTTGAAAATAAAAGTTGGGGTGTAATCGGATCAGGTTCACCAACATTGGGCTGGGACAATGATTCACAAATGGCGGCTGAAGCCTTCGTTGATGGTGTTGAATCATATACTGTTACTGGTGACTTTACCACTGGAGAATGGAAATTTAGAGCTGGTGGAGCTTGGGACTTGAATCTTGGAGGTACATCTCTTACTACATTGACAGTAGATGGACCAAACATCAAATTGGGCGAAGCAGGTAAATACAAAGTTACTTTGTCTTACGACGGTGCTATTTGGACATCAAAAGCAGAAAAACAATAATATTTGTATACAAAGTAAGGGTTGGTCATCATGGTGACTAACCCTTATTTTATGGTTTAAAATTGTATTTAAGGTGACATTTTTTTTGTTACCTTTTCCACTGTTAAGACTTAATTAATCATTGCAAATAAATATTTTGTAATGACTCTATTTAGTCATCAAAACATTTAATAGTCACATATTATTCTCATTTTTGGAAGGTTTTATACCCAGAGTTCAACCGTGGCTTTATAACATTAATTGTGATCTAGATCACTATACATTGAGCATTAATTTATTTCACTCAGTTTTTATTTCGATGTAGCATTTTACAATCATTAATCACTTATTTATGTACAATAAAATAAAAAAAGCAGTTTTTCTTTTGGTATTCTGTGCATTTTCAAGCTATACATTTGCACAAAATATCACAGGAGTCATCACAGATGCGGCTACCAATGAACCATTGATAGGAGTAACAGTAACCATTAAGAGTGATGAAACAAAAGGGACCATCACGGATTTTGATGGTGCTTATAGCTTTAACGCAAAGCCAAGTGATACGCTTGCGTTTTCTTATGTAGGCTATGAGCATCAATACGTTGCAGTAGGAAGTCAGAAGGTTATCAATGTAGCACTTAACCTTGCTAGAGCAGTTTTAGATGAAGTGGTAGTAATTGGTTACGGCTCAGTGGGTAAAAAAGATGTGACAGGTGTAGTCACAAGAGTAGGGGATGAGAGTTTCAACCGAGGTGTGAATACATCACCAACAACACTACTTAATGGTAAGGTAGCAGGACTTCAAATCAGCAATAATGGGGAACCTGGAGGAGGCTCAAGGATAAGACTCCGTGGTGGTACATCTATTAATGCTGGCTCATCACCTTTGATTGTAGTGGATGGCATTCCATTAGATAATAGAAGCATAGATATCAGTAGAGATCCACTCAATTTTATCAATCCTGCAGATGTGGAGAGTATGTCAGTATTGAAAGATGCTTCTGCAGCTGCTATATATGGGTCTAGAGGAGCCAATGGAGTCATCATCATCACTACCAAGTCTGGTGCCGCAGGTAAAATGAAGGTTAGTTATTCGGGCAATGTCAATTTATCTTCATTCGCAGGTAAACCTGAATTCCTATCATCAGCTAATTTTAGGGCTGCTATCAATGCCAAAGCACCTCAGGAAGTGGAATATTTGGGTGACCAAAGCACCATTTGGATAGACGAAGTGTTACAAAATGCAAGCAGTCATCAGCACAATTTGACTTTATCTGGTGGCACAAAAAATACAAAATACTTTGTTTCTGGCAACTATTTGCTAAATAATGGAGTACTTAAGACATCTTCTCATAGGAATGCTGGATTAAGTGGTAATTTTTCTACCAAACTATTTAACGAAAAACTTACTGTAGAGTATAAAAACAAAACAGCATTCATCAAAGACCAATTTGCACCTAATGTCATTGGGTCAGCATTAGCCTTTGATCCTACAAGACCAGTCAGAGATGGCAATACGACCTATGGTGGATATTATCAATGGTCAGATCCTTTAGCCAATAATAACCCTGTTTCTACCCTTGCTTTCACTGATGACCATGGCAAAACCACAAGGTTGCTCAATGGCTTGACTTTGGATTTGCAATTGCCATTTGTCAGTGGTCTTTCTGTCAAAACCAATATGAGTTATGACCTTACAAAAGGACAAAGAGAAGCCATCAGGGATCCGCGACTCAAAGATGGTGAAAACGCTGTAAGAGGTGGCTCAATATATAGGGAAAATGACATTAATTACAATTCAAAATTGATTGAAACCCTTGTAAATTACAAAAAGATATTTGAAAACCAAGATATTAATTTTGATTTGACTTTGGGACACTCTTGGCAAGACTTCAATAGATCGTACCAAAGAGAAAATGGCAACAATATATACAAGTTGGATAATGGTGATTGGGGCTATAAAGACACCATTGAGTTGAGACAAACTATACCAGACAATAGGCTGATCTCATTTTTTGCAAGAACAAATGTAGGCTTCAAAGATAAATATTTATTGACAGCATCTATCAGGCGAGATGGATCTTCAAGATTTGGATTGGACAATAGATGGGGACTATTTCCAGCTGTAGCTGTTGGCTGGCGCCTTTTGGAGGAGCCATTTGCAAAAGGCCTTAAAAATACCTTTGACAATCTCAAATTGAGAGTAAGTTGGGGTATCACAGGCAATCAAGAGATACCTGATTTTTTGTTTAAAGTCTTATATTTATATAGTACAGATGATGCAGCTTATCAGTTTGGCAATGAGTTTGTCCCTACGTTGAGACCTAATGGAGTTGACCCTTCTATCAGATGGGAGCAAACTTCTTCACTCAATTTGGGTGTAGATTTTGGTTTGTTTAAAGACCGTTTGAGTGGCAGTGTTGATGTGTATAGAAAATATACTGATGGTCTATTATTTACTGTTGCCGCAGCCGCATTTACTAATACTGGCGACAGAATTTTGACCAATATTGGTGAAATGGAGAATAGAGGTGTAGAGTTAAATTTGAATGCATTGCTTAAATCTACCAAAAATTTTGATTTTAGAGTTGGTTTCAATGCTGCTTACAACAAAAACGAAATCAAGAAATTGGACAATTCAAATAAACCAGACTTTCCTGGCTATGAAACAGGAGGTATTGCAGGAGATGTAGGTCAAAATATTCAAATCCTAAAAGTTGGTCAGAGTATTGAGACATTCTATACCTATCAACATAAGACAGATTCAAATGGTAAGATCATTCCTGACAATATTGATGCCAATGGAGATGGAAGCATTGATGCTTTGGACATATACCAAGATTTGAATGGTGATAATATCATCAACGAAAAAGATCTGGCTGTCAATAAAAAGGCAAGTCCAGACCTTATACTTGGTTTGACTACCAACATTAGATTTAAAAATTGGAATTTGGCGGCTACTTTCAGATCCAATCTTGGCAATTCAGTCTATAATAACGTAGCTTCTGCCAATGGCTACTACCAAAGACTTACAGATAGAGTGACCAACAATATCCATGAATCTGCATTTACCAATAATTTTAACAAAAGACAATTGAAATCTAATGTTTATATAGAAAAGATAATTTTGTAAAACTTGGATAACGTGGCGCTTTCATACAATTTTGGTAAAACACGATATTCAATAATATGAGTATTCAGCCACTGTTCAAAACTTGTTTGTATTGACAAATACACTGGTCTTGACCCTGAATTGCCTCAAGCCAATAGTGGTATTGACAATAATATCTATCCAGTATCGAGAAGATATATTTTAGGTTTAAATGTTAATTTTTTAAAATTTAAAACAATGAAAAATAAAATATTTTTAGTATTGCTGGCATTCCTTACTCTGGTACAGTGTACAGACCTCGAAGTGAAACCTAAGAGGATTCCTTTGGCGAAGACGCCATTTTTCAATCACCAGATGCATACCGTTCGTACCTTGCCAAATTGTATGGAAGTTACTCAATTACTGGACAGGACGGGCCACATGGTATTGGTGATATATCCATAGTGAGTGATGAAGGATTTACATCTTATATCAGAGCCTATTGGAAAGCGCAAGAGTTGACCACCGATGAAGCTGTCATAGCATGGACCGATGCTGGTGTGAGAGACCTTCATGAGCAAACATGGAGTTCTGAAAACCAGTTTGTGAGAGTACTTTATTACCGAATAGCTTTGATCGTTTCTACACACCAATGACTTCATCAAGCAAGCTTCAGACGAAAATTTGAGCAAAAAGGGCTTTGCACAAGCTGACATTGATAAGATCAAATTGTATGTAGCTGAAGCTCGATACCTTAGAGCTATGGCTTATTGGCATGCTTAGACTTGTTCAGAAATATACCCGTTGAGACAGAAATATCTTCCGATTTTCCTACACAATCAACGCCAGAAAATACGTTTAATTTTATCGAATCTGACCAAAAAGCTGTCGAAAACTTGTTGCCAGCACTAAGCAAAACGAATATGGTAGAGTGGACAAAGAAGCGTATGGATGCTTTTGTCAAAACTATACCTGAATGCAGAAGTGGATGACAGGCAAAGCCAAGTACAGTGAGTGTATTGCTGAATGCAACAAAGTGATCAGCGCTGGATATACCTTAGAGCCTGTGTATAGGGCTTTGTTTATGAAAGACAACAACTTGTCCAACGAGATTATTTTTGCACTAAATTCAGACGGCAAACATACCAAAAACTGGGGCAGCACCACTTTTCTAATTCAAGCAGCTATTGGTGGCTCTATGAAGGCAGAAGATCAAGGTGTCACTGGTGGATGGGCAGGATTGCGAACCACCAAAACATTGGTTGAAAAATTCCCTGATGTCACAGGTACCATTGACAAGCGGGCTATTTTTTACACAGACGGTCAAAATCTTGAGATCAATGATATAGGAGTATTTACTGATGGTATAGCTGTACCAAAGTATTCCAACAAAAACTTGGCTGGACAAGCAGGCTCTGATCCTACTCATGCAGATACCGATTATCCTTTGTTCAGATTGGGAGATGCATACTTGATGTATGCTGAGGCTGTATTGCGTGGAGGCACAGGCGGCTCAGCAACCCAAGCACTCGATTATGTAAATCAGCTGCGCAAGAGAGCTTATGGAAACGATAACGGCAATATCACTCTGAGCCAGTTGACTTTACCATTTATACTTGATGAACGAGCCAGAGAGTTGTACTGGGAAGGCACAAGAAGACTTGACTTGGTCCGATACGATCAGTTTACAGAAAACGGTATTTGGCCTTGGAAAGGAAATGTAAAAGAAGGTAAAACAACTGCAAAGTTTAGAAATATCTTCCCAATTCCAGCTTCTGACTTAGCTGCCAATCCAAATCTAAAGCAGAATCCAGATTATTGATTGATAAAGGTTTAATAATTATCAGCTTTTAACAATAGGATTGAGTCTTTGGCCGAATCCTATTGTTTTTTTGGATACTTGTGAACAACTTTTTCGCATTGGAAAAGTTCTTATCTGTGTGGTTTTACGATAATATCATTTTTATGAGCTGGAAGCTTGGTTTTATAATAGTCTCATTATCTCTAAGCAAACAATTAGATGGTCAAGTTTCATGGGTTAAGAAGCATAGCCCTAATGAAAATATTCATACTATGCATGTCTCACCCAACAATACAGTTTATGTTGGTACGAATAATTATGGTATTTTTTCATCATCCAACGAAGGCAGTACTTGGCAGAATATTAGTTTTGGATTGCCAGATTCTACTATTAGAGTTTTGCAAGTAGCCTCAGATAACAACGTTTTTGTTGGTACAGGTAGTCATGGCATTTTCAAGTATTCAAGCGGCACATGGACATCAGTTAATAGTGGACTACCTTCGTCAAATATATTGGTGACATCATTTGCGGCAGCACCCAGTGGTGTGATGTATATGATGAATACTACAGGACAGATATATAAATGGGATGGTAATCTTTGGATCGAGATTACTAATAATTTTCCCTCTTTTGGCAAACA
>JAXLUT010000001.1:0-246871 GCA_046329385.1 Saprospiraceae bacterium | reverse complement strand
CACAACTTGCCTTATGCGCACGAGTACAAGCATTTGACATTTTTGGAAGCTCTCATAGATATCAAACCGACTGTCCTTATTGGTGCGTCGGGTGCGAAAGGTACTTTTACCAAAGAAGTGATAGAATTAATGAGCGAAATCAATGAGAGACCTGTCATATTTGCATTATCCAATCCGACATCAAAGGCCGAATGTACTGCAGAAGAAGCCTATACTTATAGTAATGGACGGGTAGTTTTTGCAAGTGGTAGCCCATTCAACCCTGTCACCATTGATGGAAAAGAATTTGTGCCTGGACAAGGAAATAATGTTTATATCTTCCCTGGGATTGGTTTGGCGGCCATTGCTGCTGAAGCCAAATATTTGCCAGATAGTGTCTTTTTGATCGCTGCTGCTGAGTTGGCTCGTCAGATACACCAGTCGGATCTAGATCACGGCACTTTATATCCAAAGATGACAACATTACGTACCATTTCTTTTGAAATAGCTGTATCTGTGGTCAATCACTTATATGATTTGGGATTGGCCAATGCAGAAAAACCCAAAAATATCAGGATGCACATTAAAAATATGATGTATGATCCATCTTACTGATAAAAGGTGAATCAATGCAAGAATATGACTATATCATCGTAGGCAGTGGCTTTGGTGGCTCAGTATCTGCATTGAGACTTTCAGAAAAAGGTTATAAAGTCCTAGTCATAGAAAAAGGGAAATGGTTTGACAAGCCTGAAGATTTCCCAACATCCAACTGGCAACTTTCCAAGTACTTTTGGCTACCATCGCTCCGATTAAGAGGCATTTTTAAAATGTCGGTTTTCAGACATGTCGTAGCTCTGAGTGGTGTAGGCGTAGGTGGAGGATCTTTGGTTTATGCCAACACATTACCTATTCCGAAATCTGCTTTTTTCAACTCTGGACACTGGAAAAACCTTGATGATTGGGAAAATGTACTGAAACCTTATTACGCATTAGCCAAAAAAATGTTAGGAGCCAATCTACATCCCTACATGAGCAAGAGTGATAAAGTCATGCATCAATTTGTGGCAGAATCAAATGAAAAATACAAGTTCGAAAAGACCGAAGTCGCTGTATATTTTGGAAAAATAGGCGAAACCGTTTCTGACCCATACTTTGGTGGTCAGGGACCAGACAGGACAGGATGCAATCTTTGTGGAGGCTGTATGCTTGGATGTAGATACAATGCCAAAAACACCTTGGACAAAAACTATCTTTATTTAGCTCAAAAATTAGGAGCTCAAATATTGGCAGAAAAGGAAGTAATAGATGTATTGCCCATAACACATGATGGCAGCTCAGGATATAGAGTAACATACAAAAATAGTTTTGGCACATTGATCAAAAAAGAAACGATCAAAACCAAAGGCATAATATTGGCTGGAGGCGTCATGGGTACCGTCAAACTTTTACTTAAGCTAAAAAAATCAAGCCTTCCTTATCTATCAGATACCATTGGTACAGGAGTGCGCACAAATTCCGAAAGTCTAATTGGAGTGACGACCTTGGATAAAGATACTGACTTTTCAAAGGGTATTGCGATAGGATCCATTGTACACTTAGATGAAAATAGGCACGTTGAGCCAGTAAAGTACTCTGCGGGTTCAGGATTCTGGCGATTGTTGATGGCGCCGATGGTGACAGGACAAAATATTTTCATCCGCTTATTCAACATGATGAAGGAATTGGTTTTACACCCAATCAAAAACATGAAAGTATTTTTCATAGACGATTGGAGCAAGCGCACGCATATCTTGTTATATATGGAGAGCATTGACTCTACTTTGAGACTAGTCAGAACAAAACTTGGGTGGATGGCATCCAAACCCGAAAAAGGCATATTGCCAACAGCATTCAATCCCAAAGCCCAAGAAGTTGCCAAACATATAGAGACCATCATCAATGGAAAATCTATGGTGATGAATACCGAAACATTATTTGGCATACCCACTACGGCACATATATTGGGTGGTGCGTGTATGGGTCAAAGTGCTGCTACTGGCGTCATTGACAAGGACAATAAGGTGTTCAATTATGAAAATATGTACATCTGCGACGGATCCATGATCTCAGCCAATTTAGGTGTAAATCCCAGTTTGAGTATCACTGCCATTACAGAATATGCCATGTCAAAAATACCTGTGAAGTAGGAAATGGAACTTTTTTAACTAACCCAAGATCAAACTACTTACCTTTGTGACAGAAGTAGTTTGATCTTGGATAGAGGTCTTTATTTGCAGCAAGCGTCCATACATTTATTGCAAGACATATCCATCTTCAAAGTCAAGCCTGTATAAGGGCTGCCCAAATTCATCTTTTCTTTGAATGCCAACGAACTATTTATCTTCCACTCTGAAGGGAAATTGGTGATGTAGCCACCATTAAGGATGATGCTGAATCGCTTATCACCAGCATTAAATCCAACACCCAAATCCAATCCTATATCGCCGCTCAATACAAAATTGTCTAAATAATACGACTCTACCTTGCCTCCCAATACGGTAGAAATAGAACTATTGGTCACGCCTTTGGAGATATTCATACGATAATAGCCTCCACCCAACTCAACATAAGGTGTGAATATAAAATTGGAATTTTTGACGATATTCCACCTAAGGTCTTCTTTCACACCAAATCCTGTGATGGATGCATAATTGGTATTGGAAAGTGTACCCAATTGTTGGAAATAAAAAATCTTTGGTAGATTATAAATCCTGACTTGATACTCAAATGCTTCTTGATCCATTGGAAAACCATTGGCAGCTAATGTAGTACGAGTATTGCTCAAAGTGTTGAAATAATATTTACCACCTACAGACAAGATATTGCAGTAGCATGGGCCACAACAAGTTTTCATACTATCCATGGTCATCATAGACTTCTCGTCCATCTTGATGGTAGCGGTTTCTTGAGCATTCATTGTCATAAAGCCCAAGATCGTTGCAAAAGTTAAAATGATGTGTTTCATTGTTAAAATTTAAAAGTGAAGAATATCAAAAATGTTTAAAAATATCAATGTTGAATGCAACCTTGCAACATGGCCAGCGTGATGAGATAGGTGGGTTTTACACCATCCAAACCTAAA
This sequence comes from Saprospiraceae bacterium, assembly GCA_046329385.1. Classification (GTDB taxonomy): domain Bacteria; phylum Bacteroidota; class Bacteroidia; order Chitinophagales; family Saprospiraceae; genus OLB9. Next base: position 243,768 of record JAXLUT010000001.1, on the reverse strand, counting down.
CTACCTGAAGCCAAAGTGCTCCCAGTTTCCAATGGATTGTCAGATGCATAATAGGCGTACCTAAGCTTTACATTACTGTTGATGTTGTTCCTGATTTTTGAAGCAGATTGTATGGCTTTTTGATAGTGAGCCCCTTCCATCTCTAATCCTACTGCCTTCCATGACGATTTTAGAAAATAATTTAGAATATCTTTATTTTGCAATGAGGTACCCAATACACTGATCATGGTCCCTTCATATACACCCAAGCCACTATTGGCAAAATGTGCAGATTTCAATTCATTTTCAAAAGGATAATTATCTGCTGTACCTTCGAAAACATGCGCTGTAGGTATCATAATGTCTCCTTTGCCACCTTCCAAAATACCTGCTTTACCCATGATATTGATTGATACTACATTCAAAGGAAATTTCTCATCATTGATGACATAAGGCTTGAGCAACTCATCCATTGTTTCGTAAGCCTGCTCTCCAAAAGCATAATCCATCACGATGATGACAGGAAAATCTTTCATATCCTCAGACAAAAACCAATTCATTAAGGAAGGTTTTTGAAATCAAGTTGATGTCATTGTACACCAATGTTTGTGGTATCTGAAGTTTCCAAACATACCATTCAGAAGGGCATGTTTATGGATTACTTTGCTGGAAATCTGTACAAAAACATACTTAGTACTTCTGCATATTGCTCTAAGCTGATATATTTTTACTTTTTAGAGCAAAGCATCTTTTGCATAATAATCTCACGCTGTGCAGATTATGGCAGAAATGATATGGATGGGTCTATTAAAAATCTGATTATCCCAAAGTGTTTTTGATGTTGTTGCCATTGTTCTACCGTAGATGTGATGTCCAAGGCTTTCTCTCAAAAGCGGGGCTGAAAGTAATCTCCCTATCCGCTTGTGTCAAAAACTCATCCATGCTCAGCCACCGAGCCAATAAGTGATCACAAAGAGATTGCTCGCTTCTGCGGATTTTCAAACCTTTGATAGATAAGCCTTCAATCTCGTCAAATGTCCTTCCCAAATGGTATTCAGATAGGTGAATCCGACTTCCACATTGATTTCGTTGCCATCATTAAGCTCTTGAACCAACTCCTCAAGCATCAGCCAAGATCGGTTTTTTCTACCCTTTGTGTCCATGCTGTTGCGACGGATCTTCTCTGCTTCGATATACATGAATGTGAGATGAGTGAGGATATCATAAATGTCGCTGCCTCCACGAGTCATTTCGATAAACATCTGCTCTTCGTCCACTCTATAACAATCGCGCTTGCGCCTTGGTGGCACATGTTTTTCAAAATGCGAATGATCGTACCCTTCCCTTGATATAAGTTTTATATACCTGCATTGCTCGATGCCTTTGGGCAATCTTTGGAAGATATATAGCAATCCATCCAATTCTACTCTCTCATCATCAGCAATGGAGCCATATATTTCTGGTTTTAAAGATAGCATGGCTTGAATCATTGTCTCTCCTGATACACCCAATGGTTTGTATCCTCCTCTAAGGATTAAGTGTCTCATGGATACATAAAGTCTCTGAATGGCAGATCTTGAAATTTGTGCTTGTGTACGTGATATTTGGGGAGAATGACTCATATTGTCTATATGTTTCTATAAAGAAGTGCAAAGATGACACCAAAAATAGATAAAATCGTCATTATCTTAAATAAAATGCTCTTTTAGCCGTATTTCTAATATTTACAGATACTATTTTTTAAAATACTTGGCACATTATTTTTATGGATACTTATCCATCTGAAAATGTAGTAATGCAATGGCCGAACTAATACATTATTTTTTTTACTCATTTTATTGTATTAATATTGTCGCTGCAAGTAGTGTAAATTATGTCTCCATATCTCTTGTTTGGATTTGTTTTTGGGTATTTTTTCTTGTTGTTGGGAGTAGCTTGGTTCACATCAAAGAATTCGGATAACGATTCATTTTTTATTGGCAATCGCAATAGCAATTGGATGTTGGTTGCTTTTGGTATGGTAGGTACCTCGCTCAGTGGCGTCACGTTTGTGAGTGTGCCAGGTACAGTAGGAAGCAATGCCTTTGGATATTACCAAGTCGTCATAGGGTATTTTATCGGGTATTTTGCCATAGCCTATATCCTTTTACCCTTGTATTATAGGATGCAACTCACTTCTATTTATAGATTTTTGGAGGAGAGATTTGGGTCAACTTCTTATAAGACGGGTGCTATGTTTTTCATTATTTCTCGTACTTTGGGAGCGACGGCTAGGATGTATCTTGTCATCAATATTTTGCAGATATTCATCTTGGATGCGATGGGTGTGCCATTTGCAGCAACATGATGTTACTATTAATCTTACTTTACACTTTCGAAGGCGGAGTCAAGACCATTGTCTATACAGATACATTGCAGACTACATTTATGTTGGGAGGATTGGTAGTTTGTATTTTAGCCTTGCTCAGCAAGATGGATTATGGCAAACTTTTGGTGTATTGCAAGATGCTGGAATGACCAAGATATTTAACACCGATATACAATCATCTGGATTTTTCTGAAGAAGCAAATACTTGGAGGCGCCTTCATCACCATAGCTATGACAGGTCTTGATCAAGAAATGATGCAAAAAAATATCTCTGTCAAAACACTGGGTGGATCGCAAAAAAATGTGATCACTCTGGCTACTGTTTTATTGATAGTCAATATTTTATTTTTGCTGTTGGGAGGCTTGCTTTACCTATTTGCTCAACAAAACAATCTGACCTTCAAAGGTGATGACATCTTCCCAAGTATCGCTTTGGGTGGATATTTGTCACAAGCCATAGGCGTCATATTCATTATCGGCTTAATTTCTGCATTGTTCCCGAGTGCTGATGGTGCATTGACTGCAATGACATCATCCTTCTGTATCGACATAATGGGAATGCAAAAAGATACCACTACTCCTGATGCCGCCAAGAGAAAGAAGAGACTGATCGTTCATCTCAGCTTTGCACTTTTATTTTTTATTTGCGTTTTGGTATTCAAATGGGTCAATGACAAATCAATTATAGATGTGATATTAAAATTGGCTGGTTATACGTATGGACCATTATTGGGAATGTTTGCCTTCGGTATTTTTACTAATAGAAAAGTCAAGGACGATTGGGTATTGTGGGTTTGTATTTTGTCTCCTTTTTTGATATTTGGAATCGATTTTATCAATAACGCGGAATGGTTTTCAAAAAAACTGGCTCTTTCTGATCATGTAATAGCCTCCTTGACAGACTTATCCAACTCCATTTTTAATGGATTTAAAATTGGCATTGAAATCTTGATTTTGAATGGCATGATAACATTTGCTGGCCTGTGGGCGATTTCTTCAAAAAATAATCCATCATGAGGCGCATTACAGAAGAACCATCTTTATATAGGCATCTTGAGCAAAAAACCACTTTGGAGTTGCTGACTGATATCAATCGAGAAGATCAGAAAGTAGCCTTGGCCGTAGAGAAAGCTATACCGATGATTGAGCCATTGATCGATGCCATAGTAGAAAAAATGGCCAATGGTGGCAGGCTCTTTTACATAGGTGCTGGCACCAGCGGACGACTAGGAGTCTTGGATGCATCCGAATGTCCGCCTACTTATGGTGTACCAAAAGATTGGGTAATAGGGCTGATAGCTGGAGGAGATACTGCTCTTCGCAATCCAGTAGAAAGAGCTGAAGATAATCCCGATCAAGCTTGGATAGATTTATGCGAATATGACATTGATAATGGCGATGTATTGGTAGGTATTGCCGCATCTGGCACTACTCCTTATGTAGTCAATGGGTTGAAAAAAGCCAAAGAAATGGGTATCATCACAGGTAGCATTGCTTGCAATCCAGATGCTCCAGTATCAGCTCAAGCAACTTATCCGATTGAGGTCATAGTCGGCCCTGAATATGTGACAGGTAGCACTCGCATGAAGTCAGGCACTGCTCAAAAATTGGTCTTAAATATGATCTCTACAAGCGTCATGATCAAGCTGGGAAGGGTACAAGACAATCGCATGGTAGATATGCAACTCAGCAACGAAAAACTCATAGACCGTGGCACCAAAATGGTCGAAGAAAAGACAGGTATGCCTTATCAATTATCAAAGGAATATTTACTTAAGCATGGATCGGTGCGCCAAGCAGTACAAGCATTTGAAAATCAAAAATAAAATTTATATCAAAATGAAAAACTTATTAATCGTAGTAGTTTTAGTCAGCTTGTCCACACTTTTGCTGGGTCAAGGTGCTGGGTCATCATACAACATGACAACTGTAAGTACTGGTATAGGTCTTGGGTCTGCCATCGCGGTAGTGGCTTCTTGGAGTAGAAACAAGTCAGTACTTTGGGCCATCATCCATGCTTTTTTCGGATGGCTATATGTTATCTATTATGTACTAACCAGATCGTCCGCTAGAGATTAATCACCTACTCTCTCATCTCCACCATATACTCTCTGACTTCATCCAAGCTCGGATTGACGAATAATATTCTTCCTTCTGGGTTGATAAAATATTTTGTAGGGATAGATTTGACACCATAAAGTGTGGCAATAGGGCTTTTGAATCTCTCAAATTCACCAATATGATATTTCCAATTTAAGCCATCTGAATTGATCGCTTTCTCCCAGTTTTCGCGCTTGGTTTCTATGGCTACACTTACGATTTCAAATTCACCGTCTGCGTTGAGATGCATGGATTTTATATCTTGATAAAGTTTTACTAGCTCAGGATTCTCTTGGCGACATGGGCCGCACCACGAGCCCCAAAAATCCAATAATACATATTTTCCTCTTAGATCTGATAGCTTAAATGCTGAACCATCAAGTAGCGTCGATTCAAAATTTTGTGCCATCTCGCCACTATCATATTTGGGCTGTTTGTAAAAATACCAAACCACATATCCTGCTATGATGACTACCAACAAAATGTTTAATATCTTATTGACTACAGACCAATTCATTTTTATAAAAATATTTTATCCATATTAATAGTGAAAGAAGTCTTTTTGTTTGTTAAGTCAATAATTTTTATGGATCCATTTTGCTTTTATCTTCATCACTAAGGCTATCATAATCTTTTAATATCCACCGTATTACAATCCAAAATATTACTATAATAATAGCGGATAAAATGGTATAAATTAATTTTGGCATCAGTGAATTTAGATTTCTATACAAATTTAATATTAACTTGGAAAATCTCAATATCTGTCACATTAAACCAAAACATAAACTACTTTTGCGCTGTTTTAAATATCATCATGAAGCGAAAGATCATACCAGGCGAGATAGCCACCAAAGATTTGCACCAATACATCATAGGAGCTGTAGCGCCAAGACCCATAGCATTTGTCAGTACTCTCAACGAAGACGGCGTGCACAATTTGGCTCCATATTCGTTTTTCAATGCATTTTCATCCAATCCTCCCATTGTGGTTTTTTCATCCAATAGAAGGGTAACAAATAATACTACTAAAGATACCTTGCACAATGTACGTGTCAATGGTGAATGCGTGGTCAATGTGGTGCCATATAACATCGTAAGACAAATGTCATTGGCTTCTGTTGAATTCCCTACTGGTGTGAGTGAGTTTGTCAAGGTCGGTTTGACACCTGAGCCATCAGAAACGATCCAAGCACCAAGGGTTTTGGAGTCGCCGGTCAATATGGAATGTGTCGTAAAAGACATCATTGAGTTGGGTATCCATGGCGGAGCTGGGCATCTTATCATTTGTGAGGTAAAGATGATCGCAGTATCTGAATCTGTGTTGGAAGGCGATCGCTTGAATCCACATAAGCTGGATTTAATGGGTAGAATGGGTAGAAACTATTATGTAAGAGCCTCAGGTGCGGCAGTCATGGAGATCTATCAATCTGTGACAGAGATTCCTATTGGTTTTGATGGCTTGCCTCGACATATCAGAGAGAGCAAGGTACTGACTGGCAACGATTTGGCAGCTATAGCATCGCTCACCTCATTTCCTACTGCTGCAGATGTGGATCTTGCTCATTTGCCAAACGGTGTTGATGAGTTGTCACTGCATCAATCCGCAGCCGACTTAGTCCGATCTGGCAAGGTAAAAGAAGCGTTGTATTTGCTTATGTCAAAACCGTAATAGGTGGCCATAGTTTAATGCAAACTTTTATTTTGCACTAAGACTTATTGATTTTCCGAATCACTTATTGGAATATACCTTGTATTCCCAAGCTTTCAAATCCAAACCTTCATTGTCTTTAATGTCTTTTGAACTTCCAACAAATACATCTTTATAATTTCCTGCCACACCTTTCAAATTACCTTTTTGTGGTTTTGAAGATAAGTTGATGACTACCAATACTTTATCACCGTCTTTTTCACGTGTGAAAGCATAAATATTTTCGTCATTACCAGTTGATATTTTGACCAATGGTCCACCATGACTACCATTCCAAAGCGCTTTATTAGCGTGCTTAAGATCAAAAAGTGTCTTATAAAATGGTGCATACTTATAGTCGCCCCAAGGAATTTCATCTTTTTTGAAAAATTCCAATTTCTTGTCCATGGCTGATTCCTGGCCTGTATATACCAAAGGAAATCCACCAAAAGTAGCTGTCAGCACGGCAAAGGCTTGGTGTCCGTCTCCCATTCTTGCAAATTCGGTATCAGCCCAAGAATTTTCATCGTGATTGGACGTAAACTGCATTTGGTATCCTTTTTGATATTGCTTTGCCTTTTTAGCGATGATGCTATCGATGTCTAAGGCTGTCTTACGAATCATCTGTTTCTCTCCTTCTTTCACATTGCCTTGTACCACATTGGCAGCTTTGATTCTGCTTGCGCCTTGGGTAGCAGCTATCTCATTGAGTAGGTGATGCATTTCCCAACCATAATCTGCTATAAATGTACCGTTATTGACTATATCTGGTACTTCGCCTTCAGATAGCATAAAGAGTGGTTTTACAGCATACAATGAATCAGCACATTGGGCCCAAAAATCTACAGGTACACCATGCGCTACATCCATTCTATAGCCATCTATTCCGGTTTCATTGATCCAAAACTTGAGCGCATCGATCATGCCCAATCTCATTTCCTTATTGTCATAATTGAGGTCTGCTACATCTGTCCAGCCCCAAGATTTGCCAGTGTTGTAGTCTATCGGGTCTATGATATTACCATCTTTGTCTTTGGTGTACCAATCAGGATGCTCAGTGATCCAAGGATTGTCCCAGCCAGTATGATTGGGTACCCAGTCAATGATGATGTACATGCCTGCATCATGGATGGCTTTGACCATGTGTTTGAAATCGTCGAGGCTACCATAATCTGGGTTAGTTTTATAATAATCACCTATGGAGTATGGGCTACCCAATTCTCCTTTTCTGTTTTTGACACTGACAGGATTGATAGGCATAAACCACAAGATGTCAATACCCATTTGCTTGAGTCTTGGTATCTCTGATTCGAATGATTTGAAAGTGTTTTCTTTGGTATAATGTCTCAAATTGACCTCATAAATTGTCGCATTTTTGTGCCAATCTGGTACCCTTGGTTTTTCCCAACTTACAGCAGGTGTTGCTATTGCAACAGGTTTTTCTCTACACGATAAGATAAAAAATATAATGGCTGCTGCCAAAATGATGCCAACTAAAGTTAATTTTTGCATATACATTTGAATAAAATTATTTCAAAAATCTATTGTCCTTGTGTCAAATTGTTATAACTTGGCAAAGATAATGTATTGTGGATTTTTTCTGTAATTTTTCACAATGACTTACAAAAGTACAAAAAAAGCTGCCAGAATAAAATCTGACAGCTCACAAAATCATTAAAGCCACTTAGTCTTCACCTAAATTTGGCTTAGGCCAATAGGTATTATTATTACTTCGTGAAATCATGCACATAAGTGCGGCCATCTACATCAATATTGACACTATAACTACCAGATGGCAACGAAGAGATGTCAAATCTCTTGTTGACGCTAGAAGTGTTTTGCTGTTGTGAATAAATGGTTCCTTCATACTTATCTTGTATATGTATGGATGCGTTTTTACTCAGATTGAGCAAATTGACATCAATTTTGTTGTCTTTACTAACCACAACAGGTTTGAAGATAGTATTGACAGTTTTGTCAACAACAACATCGCTTTCAGTGATAGTAAATTGTTGAGAAGTGATCTTCAAATCGTCAGATATCTCTAAAGTATAAGTACCTTTAGCCATACCTTTCAGATTGAATTTTCTATCAGTTTTACCTGTGTTCAGCATCTCATTATAGACAGTACCTCCATTGTTTTCTTTGATCAAAACATTGACTTGAGGTGCCTTCCACTCAGATGTAGACACGATGATAGATTTTGGCGTTTCATTAAATTTGGTGATTCCGTTGGCAAAAATAGCTAAAGAAAAGACCGAAAAAATTAGAATAAACAACTGTGTTTTCATGTTTAAAATATGTTTACAGATTATAAAATCAAAATTGCAGTGCAAAGATATGGGCATAGATTACCTGAATGCTACTTTTATTTTACCCTATATTGATATTAAATTAACCCAAATTATTAATATGTGTTAAAATTGAGTTAATTAAATACAAATGATTCTTAACCAACCAATTTTAATACTGTTTTTAGTATAACTTTGTAAGCACAAATCAGTGTTATGCAGAGATCTTATACAGCAGTTCCATCATTAGAAAAGATTGTTCCCAATTTTGGACATTCTTTCACCTTGCGAAAATTTGAAGATATCAATCCCAATTTGGTTCCATTTTGGCATTTTCATCCTGAACTCGAAATAGTATATATCAAACATGGTAGTGGCAAAAGACATATAGGCAATCACATCTCATATTATAATGGTGGTGATTTGATCTTTTTGGGACCAAACCTACCGCATTATGGGTTTACAGATAGGCTGTCGGGAGACAATTCGGAAATAGTGGTGCAAATGAAGGAGACATTTTTGGGTAAGAACTTTTTTACCTTGCCAGAGATGGCCAATATCCAGCAACTGTTTGAAAGGTCAAAATCTGGTCTATCTTTTTATGGGAATACTAGAGATGAGGTAGGAGCAAGGCTTACCGATATGTTTTATATGGATGAATTTGATAAGTTGATGGAATTTTTGAAAATACTTCAGATTTTGGCCAATTCCAAAGAGTATAATGTACTCAATGCCAGCGGCGTCACACTTATCGTGCAGGGTCAAGATACCGATAGGATCGATACTATATATAAATATGTCAGGTCGCACTTTACAGAGTTGATCCTTCTTGAAGACATAGCAAGCATGGTCAATATGACTGTGCCTTCATTTTGTAGATACTTTAAGCGAGTGACAGGCAAGACTTTTACAGAATTTGTCAATGAATTCAGGATAGTTCACGCTTGCAAGCTCCTGAGCGAAGAGAGGCACACCATAGCTGAAGTATGCTTTGAAAGTGGATTCAATAATTTTTCACACTTCAATAGACTCTTCAAGCAAAAGACTGGACAAAGCCCCAACAACTATCGTAAATCTGTTGAAAAAGTGGTCTATGACGAATTTTATGTAGGCTAAAATTAGATTTTTGAACTTTCGAGTTCCCTCTTAAGGGTATCAATAACATCTATTTCCGATGCATCTACATGATTTTTTTGTGCTAGTGACCAACTCAGCCAATCGCCCAAATGGGTCATATACATCATCTTCTCAGCCATTGATTGCCCTTTAGCAAAGATCTCAATGACATGGTGGGCCAAAGGTGTGATGATTTTTTTGGTCAAATCTGTCCTCAATTGTACTTGTCGCAGGTCATCTTTATACCTCAAGAAAATGACGACCATATTCTCATTTTGCTGCTTCCATCCCACCAATTCGTTGTGATTCATCTCAGGCAATACATGGTGCCAGGCCAACATTTTGGCATTTTCGTTGATTTGTTGGCGCCATCTTACAGCAACAGAAGCCATCCTATCTGAGGTATAAATGACCGGTAAATGCTTCACAATGACATCTGCGAGCTTATCTGCTTTGGAGATGATGTCTTCTTGCTCAAATAATAATAAATCTGAGGCTATTTTGACATTTTCTATAACTGTCTTTGAGATCAATCCTAAATGATACAATACAAACAATTGACACACAATAGAATATCCCACACATGCACGTGGTGAAGGCCAACCGCTTGGTAGTGCAATGAAATCAAGATCTTTTCGATCGGCAATAGCTTTAAGTTTTCCACCAGAAGACATACAAACCACCTTAGCATCACGAGTTAAAGCCATTTCTAATGCCGAGATAGATTCCTCTGTATTGCCCGAATAAGAAGAAACAATCACTAAGGTATGCTTATCTACGTATGCAGGTACCGTGTATGAGTTACACACGATATATGGGCATTTGGCCTCATCAGCTATCAAATCTGCCACATAAGCTCCACCAATGGCTGAGCCTCCCATGCCCACCAATACCACTTGATGGATACCAAAATGATAAGGTCTAATATTGGCTGCCTCACCAATCTCAATAGCCTCTCTGAGCTGGCTCGGAAATTTTTTTATTAATTGATCCATCATAATTTTACGTGCAATGAAGCGTCTATAACGCACAAAGGTAAAGCCATCCTTCGACTAATATGAGTTATATGGCAATAAATTTGAAATATTAAGCATTTTATTTGTTCACAATTAGTTAATACCGTGTACAATGGATAAAAATAATCGTGCATTTACTTACCTTTGTGCCTTCAAATAAAATTTTAAACTTTAATAATAATGGTAAATACTGAAGCGAATTTGACCTATAAGGTAAAAGACATCAAGCTGGCTGATTGGGGAAGAAAAGAAATCACCCTTGCAGAAGCTGAGATGCCTGGTCTAATGTCTATCAGAGAAGAATTTGGCGCTACCAAACCACTCAAAGGTGCCAGAATAGCTGGCTGCTTACACATGACGATTCAGACTGCTGTACTCATCGAGACACTCAAAGAGTTGGGAGCAGAAGTTTCTTGGTCTTCGTGCAATATTTTTTCAACACAAGACCATGCCGCGGCTGCAATTGCTGCTGAAGGCATTCCTGTTTTCGCTTGGAAAGGCATGAATGAGCAAGAGTTTGATTGGTGTATTGAGCAGACGCTTTTTGCTTTTGAAGATGGCAAGCCACTCAATATGATCCTTGATGATGGTGGTGACTTGACCAATATGGTTTTTGATAAATATCCAGAACTTGTAGCGGGTATCAGAGGCTTGTCTGAAGAAACTACCACAGGTGTACATCGTCTATATGAGAGAGAAAAAAATGGTACTTTGGTGCTTCCAGCTATCAATATCAATGACTCTGTGACTAAGTCAAAATTTGACAATAAGTACGGATGTAAAGAATCATTGGTAGATTCTATCAGACGAGCTACAGACATCATGATGGCTGGTAAAGTAGCTGTGGTAGCTGGATATGGCGACGTAGGTAAAGGATCTGCTGCATCATTGAGAGGAGCAGGTTGCCGTGTCATCGTGACAGAAATAGACCCAATCTGTGCATTGCAAGCTGCTATGGATGGATTTGCAGTGAAGAAAATGGACAATGCGCTTGCAGAAGCCAGCATCGTCGTGACTGCTACTGGTAACAAAAACATCATTCGCGAAGAGCACTTCAAGAAGATGAATGATAAGACCATCGTATGTAATATTGGACACTTTGACAATGAGATAGATATGGCATGGTTGAATAAAAACTATGGCCATACCAAAAATCAAATCAAACCACAAGTTGATCTTTTCAATATTGACGGTAAAGACATCATTATCTTGGCAGAAGGTAGATTGGTCAATTTGGGTTGTGCAACAGGTCATCCATCATTTGTGATGTCCAATAGCTTTACCAACCAAGTATTGGCTCAATTGGAATTGTGGCAACATGCTGACAAATACGAAAACAAGGTTTATACACTTCCTAAACATTTGGATGAAAAAGTGGCTAAATTGCACCTTGCCAAAATCGGTGTTGAGTTAGAAACTTTGAGCAAAGACCAAGCTGATTATATCGGAGTCAAAGTAGAAGGACCTTTCAAACCAGATTATTACAGATATTAATTTATAGTTTCCTTTCAAATACTTTCGCAAAGGGTTTGAATCGAAATATACGCATAAAAAAAGCCCTTGATTCGCTGAGTCAAGGGCTTTTCTTATCTACTAAACTTATTTTTATTTTAATAAGGCATCATATTAACGCCCACAGGTCAAAGATTCAGTATTCTCTACTATTTCTTGAATGGGTTGCTCCATTTTGGATTTGCAGCCATTTCCTTATCAGTCAATGTCTTTAAGAAAGCCACCAAAGCTTTCTTTTCTATTGAGTTAAGATGTAGAGGCTTGACATTGCCTTTACCGTCGGTAAATTTGACATCCAATGCTTTGTGTGGCTTAATTCCTTCGCTATAATGATTGACAACTTCTTCAAGTGTATTAAACCTTCCATCATGCATATATGGAGCTGTCAACTCTACATTGCGAAGGCCAGGAATTTTGAATTTTCCATCTCCAAATCCATTGTCAGCATATACTAAATCTAAGCCAATATTGGCAGCACCTCTAAGGTCGCTTGATGCTGATCCGCCTCCTCCACCACCATAAGGGTCAGATGGGCCATCCAATGCGCTAAAATTATTACCGCCATGACATGAAGAACACTTTGCTCTGTCACTATGGAAGAGTTCACGACCCATAATTTCAAGCTCTGTAAAATTACTAAATCCTTCTTGCATACCAATGTCCAATTTTGATCTATTTGTGGTAATTGAGCCAACAAATTGTGACAATGCGATTGAAATTTTTTCTGGGGTCACTTCACTATTTCCATAAGCAGCAGCAAAGAGAGGTTTATAATATTCAGTATTTTCCAATTTCTCCACCAATCTATCAAGGTTTTCCATACCCATTTCTATGTGGTTTTGTACTGGTTGTAAGGACAAATCGTGAATAGTCTTTGACCTCGAATCCCAAAATAAATTATTTTGTGTAATAGGATTGGCTATAGACATACTATTTCGTGTAGTGACTCTGCCTTCAAATCCTGTGCTAAATTGTTTGCCATCAGCGAAGCCCTTGTCTTGATGATGGCACGTGCCACAAGATACAGTATTGTTGAGCGACAACTTCTTGTCATAAAACAAAACTCTACCTAAACTAGCTCCTTCATTGGTGATACCCATACTAGAGTTAGTAAAAACTGGAATACCATTGATTATCTCAAAATCTGTAAAAATGATACCAGCGGCTTGAGTGCCTATTGGAAGATTTAAGGTTTTATAGTCGTAAGGTACTGTAGGTAGCGTAGGAGTTTCCTCTTCTGCTATGACCAAAGGCTTATCTTCGCAAGAAAACATCGTCAAGCAGAGTCCAAAAATAAAAAAGTGAATTAACTTCATAACGTATTGATTTTTAAATGAAAAGAATTTTAAAATTTAATCCAAAAATATATCGAAATTTTGATATTGTCAACATTTTGTAAAAATTTTAACACTAATACAGTCTAACATTAACAAAAATGGCCAATGGAAGCTGAAATTCGATGATTGGAACTTCTTGATCGAAATCTAATCCCACATTGAGAGCTGCCTCTGTTGAGATGAAAATCCTTTTGGTAAAATGATATTCAAAACCATAACCTTTTGATAAACCAAGGATACCTACCTCACCTGCTGCCCTGAGAAATAAATCAAATGAGCTGGTGTAGGCCCACTTTTTATCTTTAGTTATAGGATGTCTTGTCTCAATTCCCAGACCAAAATATAAAAACAAATTTTCTTCGGAATCAACATTGATTTCATTGATGTTTGCACCAAAATTGATCCTAAATGCTCTTTTTGAATAATATTTTTTCCACTTCAAACCAATCAATCCAGCATTGTTTTGGCCGAGATTGAAGGGCACAAACTTTGAAATCAAAGGTGTAAAGTTGACTCCGATCTCTTTGGTGTAAGACCAATAATAAGGATCATCGTCGTACAGATCTTCCAAATTATAGACATCTTCTTTATTCTTAGTTGGTTTTTGAGCTTGTAGGTTACTTATTATCACCATGCTCAATAATACCATAATCCAGCTTGCTTTCTTCATCATCAAAATGCAATATTAATAAACAATGACTGAGGAAGCGTAAGTTTAAGACTTAAATTGGTATTTTCAGGATCTTCGCTAAGTGATCCGTTGATATATAGTTGGTCTGTGGACTTACTATAGTAGCCATAGAGAGAGCATTCTGTACTGAAAAAAATACGATCTGATAGCTTATATTCAAATCTCAACATCGGACCTATACCAGCTCCAAGTGTTTTTTGTATATTTTCAAAAATGGTACCACCAAAGTTGAATTCTTGAACGATAGACTTTTCATTGGCATACCCAAGCAAAAGATCTAAACCATAAGAAAATAAAACTTTTTTGGTCAATACTAAATGTTTTTCTGCGCCTAATCTCACATCTGTAGTCAATGTATTCAGGTCTCTTGTCAAGAAGCTTCCAGATGAAAATTCATCAGTTGATGTATTATTGATACCAATATTGAATGCTGACCTAAATGTCCAATTGTTAAGATGTTTTCTGTAGGTCATACCATAGGGCGAATTGGCATTGTTAGGATTCAGACTCAATACATTGCCCAATATATTGGTCACATTGATACCAATTTCGTTTTTGAAAATATAAAATTCATTATGGGAAGTAGTCTCTTGACCATTTACGATACTCCAACTCAGTAAATAAAAAATAGCTAAGTAAATATATCTCATAACCTTAAGGCTTATTACAGTCAAACGAAAAGATTGTCGAAATGTTGTTCTGGCAAAAAAAAGTTTTTTACAAGAATTGATTTTGAAAAAAGTGTTTATTTTGAAAACATTTTACAAATCATAATTCACTAAAAGTATCACCAGCAGTAAAGTCTCCAGTTTTATATCCTTTAGTAAACCACTGCATCCTTTGCTGCGATGTGCCATGTGTATAGGTTTCTGGCCTAGTGTATCCTTGAGTGGTATTTTGAATATTATCATCACCCACGGCAGCGGCGGCATTGATGGCCTCTTCTACATCACCAGGTTCTAAATATTTATTTTCATAATGCGCCCAAACACCAGCAAAGAAATCAGCTTGAAGCTCTGTAGCTACTTGCACTTGATTGCCTTGAGTTTGGCTCATTTGACTCTTGACATTGTGTGTTTTCTCTAGGATGCCCAATAGATTTTGTACATGATGGCCTACTTCGTGAGCGATGACATAGGCGATAGCAAAATCTCCACCTTCTGCTCCAAAGCGATCTTTCAAGGTATTGAAAAATGACATATCCATATACAAAGTCTCATCACCTGGACAATAAAATGGCCCAGTATTGCCATTGGCACCACCACATGCCGAATTGGTCACATCTCTAAAAAGCACCATCTTAGGCTCACGATACTGCATACCTTTTTGCCGAAACAGCTGATGCCAAGTATCCTCAGTTGATGCCAATATTGTTGAAACGAAATCTCCAACTACTTTTTCTTCTGCTGTGAGCTGTGTAGATTGTTGAGGTGCAGCACTTTGGGTCATTTGGTTTTCTAATGCTTGAACCAACTGTCCATTATCTCCTCCACCCAAAAACAGCTGGACAATTAAAAAAATCAAACCAATAGCGCCTCCACCTGCTACAACCTTGCCAGCTGTACCCATGCCTCTCCTATCTTCGAGGTTTTCACTTTGACGACGACCTTCCCATTTCATATTTTACAAAATAATTGATGTTGAAAAAAGATTGACAATGATACTTCATTCTTGCCAAATGACAAAATATGCTCCACAAAAATGTGAAATTTTGACATAAATTAAGGTAAGAAAATGGGAATGCCTTATAAAGCAGCGGCTTTGCTGTACTCCAAAATATTATCCAACACTGACTTACGTGGGCTGAAAGCCACTTTGGGTAAGATGTTGAATCCTTGCTTCAGGTCTGTATATGCTTCCAATAAAGTGCTATCTTCCTCCATAGCGAATTCCATTTCTAGCTTTTCAAAAAGATCGCATTCTTTATAAATAAACCTGATGATGTTGTGGTCAGTGTAATTGTGTGCCATTCAGTAAATTTAGAACATGAATAAATGTTGAATACTCACTTATAACACACGTTTACAGTTATTTATTGTACAACAAGATAATTATTTTACCTTGTACCAAGTCTGTGTCCTACCTATGAGTGCAAATCCTAAATATCCTCTTACTTTTAGCTTGTCTTTGCCATCAAGTTCTAATTTGCATGAATAAATTTTTCCACTTTTGGGGTCTATGATTTCGCCATTGTCCCATTTGTCACCACTCTTGCTCATATCCCAGAGTATATCCATGCCTACAAGGCTCTTACCTTTACGATCGCCCTTGCATTCGTTGCATTTAGTGATAGTAGCAGCGGGCAATAGCTTGATGACTTTACCATAGAGCTTACCGTTTTTTTCATAGATTTCAATATAAGATTTCTCTTTACCATCTTCGTCATCAATATTTTTCCAAATGCCGATCGGACTTTGTCCAAATGCTTGCTGAACAATCAATATCAAAGCAAAAAGGATGAATTTTTTAATCATTTTTGATGTGTTTTTAATTACAGCTTGTTAAACAATATCAATAATTATCAAGTTCACGTGGGTGCCAAAAAACTTTTTCCATTTGTACTACTTTGTTATTTTCTACCTTGATGCCCTCAGCTTCTAATCTTTCTTGCATGAGGGTCGGATAAGCAAAATGCATTCTTCCAGAAAGCTCTCCAAGTCTATTGACCACACGATGTGCAGGTATATTTTCGCCACCTTGATGACAATGATTGAGAGCCCAACCTACCATCCTTGCAGAACCCAAAGCCAAAAAATCAGCAATAGCCCCATAATTGGTCACCCTGCCAATAGGGATCAAACGAGTGACATCATAGACTCTAAAAAAATAATGGTCTGAAGATATATCTTTGGTTGAAGAAGGCTTTTTTGTGGGCATAAGACTTTATACTTTTGCACAAAATTAATCACAATGTCCAAAATAAAAATAAAAATCAGCAAGGTCAGCAATCTCACCGATGCAAGGTATTTTGCCGCAATGGGTGCCGATTATCTTGGTTTTTGTTGCAATGTGGGTGCGGAACTATACTGTGCTCCATCTAAAATCAAAGAGATCACAGAATGGGTAGTTGGTCCTGATTATGTGTTGGAAATGGATGGTTGGCAATCGGCTGAAGAAATAAATGAAATAGTTACAACGGGCCTTGGCCAAGCATTGCATTTTGGCGCTTTTGCCACATACAACTCTACTTTTTCTTGTCCAGTTTTTAAGGATTATATTCTAGAAAATCTTGCCAATGCATCCATGGAAGATGTTGATTTTCCAGTTATCAGAACAGAAAAGAATTTTGAATCTTTGTCACCAGCTGAAATTTCTGTCATTCAAGGCATTATAAATGAGAGACCAGTGTTTTTAGATATAGCTTTTGGGCACTCAGAGTTACTACCGATGATGGAAATTCTGCCTGCTTATGGACTGATCTTGCGTGGTGGAGAAGAAGAAAAAATCGGACTTAAATCGTATGAGCAGTTAGATGCTTTATTTGAAACAATCGAAAAGTACTCATAAATGAAATCTGCAAGCCTTTCACAAATAAAAAAAGAATTAGCCGAATATTCTCCCAATCAAATGATAGAACTGATCATTAGATTGATGAAGCACAAGGTAGAGAATAAAGAACTTGTCTCTTATTTACTTTTTGATGCTGATGATATAGCTGAATTTTTATCATTAATAAAGATGGAAATAGACGAAATTATCTCTCAATTAGACTTCAGAGAAGGTTTTCATTCAAAAAGAGGACTCAAAAAATGCTTAAGAAGTATAACGAAGTACAGTAAATTTATGGCATCAAAAGATGCTGAGGTAGAACTATTGGTCCACTTCTGTAAGGTGGTAAGGACAAAATGTGGTCAACACTACTGTCCGAAACCAATTCAGCTCATTTTTCACCAAACAATAGAAAAAATAAAAAAATTGTTGCCTTCAGTTCATGAAGATTTACAGAATGACTACATATATGAAATTTCAAATATTACAAAATAAAAAAATGTGTTTATATACTTTTGCCGTTTTATATTGTTTAGTATGACTGAAATCATACAACTGTCAAAATAATGACATTTTTCAATAATTTTTGTATAAAATTTTAAAATAATTTGGAATCTATAAACTTTGGCAATAAATTTGTACCCCTTTTTAAGATGTAACATTTTCTTAATTATTTATTAAACATTTCGATATGAACACAAAGAGATTTTTTAATTTCCCTATCTTGCTCATGTTTGGCGCTATCTTGTTCGTCAGTGCATGTAAGAAGGATGTAAGCGATGAACAATCTGCTGCTTTCAAAACTGTAAGCCAGTATGACCATCAAATAGTGCACGAATGGAATAATATGTGGACTGATTTGGAAAGATATGCTGCTGGTTACCGTCCGTGTCCCACTGCCAATGCATTGGGATATGTAGGTTTGGCCAATTATGAGGCCACTGTTGCTGGTATGCCTGAATATCAATCCATAGCGTCTAGATATGATGGACTTTCGATACCCAAAGCAGTGAACGACAAAGAATATCATTGGCCTACAGTGGTCAATGCAGTTAATGGCTATATGTATGAAAGATTCTTTCCAGAAGTCAATCCTGCATTATACGCTAGAATTAAAACATTGTCAAACAATTACGAAAAACAATTTTTGTCTGAAACAAATCAAGAGATCTTCTTAAGATCTAAGAATCACGGTGAAGCAGTTGCTGCCGCTGTGTGGGAATGGATGAAAACGGATGTTGCCACTTTTGATGGATATAAAGATCCATTCAAGGAAAATACTTGGCGAGACCGCGTGAACCAACCAGGTGCATGGACACCTACTGTACCAGGACCAGGAGAAGGTATGTTTGCATACTGGGGCAAAGGTAGGACTTTAGCTATCAAAGATGACCAAAAGATTTGCAAACCTTATACAAGTTATGTTGGTCCATTTAGTGAAGCAAATAATTCAGGATTGTATGCCCAAGCTATAGAAGTAATGTCTCAAAACACACCTTCATTGACATACCAAACCGAATGGGTTGGAGAGTTTTGGAGTGATGATTTATTAGAGCTTACTTTTTCACCACCATCAAGATGGATTGCTATTGTAGATCAAGTTTACGTCAACGAAAAAGCCAGTCTTGAAGAAGCAATAGTTTGTAATGCAAAGATAGGTTTAGCATTGCATGATGCGGCTATTGGATGCTGGAATTCAAAGTTTTATTATAATTTAGAGAGACCAGAGTCTTATATCAAGAGAGTCATCGACCCAACATGGGAGCCAAATCTTGACAATCCTATCACTGGAGACCAAGGTATATCACCTTCATTTCCAGCTTATCCATCAGGCCACTCTACTTTTGGAGCAGCTTCAGCTGAAGTGATTGCAAGTGTATTTGGATATGCTTATGGAATGACAGACAATTGTCATAAAAATAGGGCAGAGTTTTCTGGTTACCCAAGAGCATTTGGAAGCTTCTACGAGATGGCATTAGAAAATGCTTGGTCAAGGGTTCCACTTGGAGTGCATTTCAGAATGGATGCTGAAGAAGGTATGAGATATGGTACAGAGATAGGCCGTACTGTCAATAATCTTCCTTGGAAAAAATAAGACTTTCCGAAAGATAAAGTTTAATTTAATAAAGTCAATTGCCACTTGAATAGTCTTTCAAGTGGCAATTTTTTTTTTGAATATTGACAACTACTTTGACAATTTGGATTTAATAGACATTTTGAAGGCTAAAAAGTGCTGTAGCCTATATGAACATTAGCTATGCGGCAAATCAAAGGTCATGTATAAAAAAGCATTTTTATTGTGGAAGTAATAAAAATGAAGTAGAATGGGAATGACTAAGTGAAACTTTGGGCAAATACATATCCTCTAAATTCCTCTCGTGATGGATTTGATAATGTGATCACCAATAGCTGGCCGAATATTAAGCGTGCTTATTTTTGTATTTGTTCTTGATGGGTTAACTCTATTGCTCAAAAAAACATAGACTATATTGTATTTAGGATCAACCCAAGTATAAGTACCTGTGTATCCAGAATGGCCAAAACTTGAGTCTGATGATAGTGATGGAGCATTGGTTGTCTGTGGGTTAAAATCTTTTTTATCAAAGCCTATGCCTCTTCTATTTTTTTCGTTTGGAAATTGATATGAAGTGCATTCACTGATCACATCAGAATTGATAAAACTAACATGACCATATTTACCATTTTGGAGATACATTTGCATTATTTTCATCAAGTCATTGGCATTGCCAAAAAGACCTGCATGACCTGATATGCCACCAGTCAAAGCAGCGCCTTCGTCATGGACGTAACCATGCAAAAGTTGCTGTCTAAATATACTATCATACTCCGTAGGAATAACATTAGTAAGATCATCTTTCCACGGATTAAAAACTAAACTATTTGCTCCAATCTGTTGGTATGTTTTCTGAAGATAGGAATTAAAATCCGTATTTGTGAGCTGGGATACCATCTCTGGATAAAGGTAAAAATGCAAGTCGCTGTAAATATATTTTTTGGTGGTATCCAATGGAGAATCGGCAATTTGTTTAAGTATTTTTTTGTAATAGTTCTTATTTAAAAACATGTCAAATGCAACGGGTATGGTAAATGTGGTATCGGGCTTTCTGGCAAATATGTTTGGTTTCCAAGTCCTTGATTCTGGTAAAAGTACTTGACTCCAAAGGCTGATATCCGCATCCAGACTTTGAAAATAATGTATGGTTTTGGTTGATTTTTTTCCAAAAAGTCTTTTGAAAAAACTTGGCCGATGAGTAGTAACTATAAATTTTGATTCTAATTGGGGATGTATTTTAAGTGCTTTCTCTATTGTGGCCGTGGTGTCTATTGCATTTTTCCAAAAAGGTATCCAAGCCTGTAATCCTGCTCGATGAGTGAGCAAATCTCTCCATTTTAATGATGATTTATTGCTATTTTTCATAGAAGGACAAATAGCTCCAAGCGTGTCGTCGAGTTTTAGTTTTCCTATTGACATGAGCTGCATGACAGCAAGCATAGAAGCGCTAATTTTTGTAATTGATGCAAAATCATAAACATCATCAGTTTTGACCATGCCTTTAGTAGCTTTTAGTGTCAAATTTTTTGTTTTTTCTGTTGCTTTGAAGTCATTGGCATTATCCATAGCATCATCAATAGACTTGTAATTGCTCCAACCAATGTTTTCAGTCAGGGAGTCCACAGCAATATAAGTATGAGTACCGTATGCTTTGCTAAATATTACTTTGCTGTCCTTGGCTACCATTAGTACACAGCCTGGAAATGCTTTTTGTTTGAGTCCTTGGTAAATGATAGAATCCAAGCCATTGTATAAAGAGCGCCTATTGATATTGACTTGTTCTGGTGTACCGTAATTCAACCTATCCAAAGATGACCAAGACAGACCTTTGCCCAAGCTGAATTTGTCATTGATAAGCATTGGAAATTTTCCTTCACAAGATAGCCCACCGAATATTACTTGAGGTAAGACTCTCTCTGTATATTTGTTCTGCTGATAAGCCATCATCAATGTTTTAGCTTGTACAAGGGCAGGAACTTTTTTCAATATAAATGGATTGCCTAAAATACAGATGACGGCATTATTTTTTTGAGAAAGAATGTTGAAAAGTTTAATGTTGGAAGGATTTAAACCATAATTTTTGGAAGACCTTATATCTATCAAATGAAAAGCTGCGATTACAATGTCATATTGACTAAGTACCGAAAGCATACTATCTATCAAATCATCAGGTGCATTTTTTTTCAACCTAAAATAATCGGTTTTAGCATATTGGTCAGCCATTTGCTTAAAATCAGAAAGGCTGTCTCCCTCTATGTTGAGTACGGCGATTTTTTGATTCAGATTAATGATCGGCAGCAGTCCCAGTTCGTTATTGAGACAGGTGATACTTTTTTCTGTCAATAGTTGGTTGATATAATCTGCATTAAAAGTATTTAAGTCTTGATTCAATTGGTTTAAAGGGGCAGATTGGTATCGATCCAAACCAACCCAAGATTTAGCTTTCAGAATTTTTTTAACTTTGTTATCAATCATTTCCATAGACAACATACCGCTTTTGATAGCTTTTTTTATGGCCTCTACTGTCTCTGGTACATCCATAAAAGTCTCTAACACATCATTGCCAGCCAAAAGAGCTCTCACCATGGCCTCACCTTTCGGAAAGTTTTTGATAGCACCTTTCATCTCCATCGCATCGGTGAAAGCCAGGCCTTCAAATTTCATCTCTTCTCTCAATAGTTTTGAAATGATATTGTACGAGAAAGTAGATGCAAGCCCATTTTTGGCTTCTAAAGATGGGATATTGAGATGAGCTGTCATTATACCACTTAAACCATTGTCTATCAATTTCTTAAAAGGATAAAGTTCGATTTCTTGGAGGCGCTTAATATCATGGGATATCAAGGGTAAGTCCAAATGAGAATCTACGTCTGTATCACCATGACCTGGAAAATGTTTGGCGGTGCAGAGGATATGTTGACTTTGCATTCCGCGCATATACGCCAAGCTTTTGGCAGTGACATTGAGCTTATCCGCACCGTAAGCTCTGAAGTTGATGACTGGATTTTCAGGATTGTTATTGACATCCACTACTGGCGCATAATTGATATGTACTCCTATACGTCTGCATTGTTGAGCAATTTCCTTGCCCATTTCCTCTATGATCTTGTCATTTCCTTGTACGGCTCCAATGGCCACCGCATAAGGAAATCTATCTGTACTATCCAACCTCATACCAAGTCCCCATTCAAAATCTTGACCAATCATCAGTGGTACAGTAGTCAATTCTTGCAATTCATTGGTCAATCTTACCTGATCATGTGGAGGACCAGCAAAATAAACAATGCCACCTATCTTATAGTCCTTTACCCATGATTTAAGAGTAGCTACATCATGAGGTTTTCCAGAATAGTTGCCACGAGGCATCAATAATTGTCCGATTTTTTCATCCAAAGTAAGGCTTTGGAACACAGAGTCAACCCATTTGTGATTGTAATCCGTAAGAAATGATGGTTTTTGTTGTGCAAATACAGGAATATTAATCCACAACGCAACTATGATCCAAAAGACAGTCTTGAGCCTTGGACAAAATTTTATATTCAAAAAGTCTGAAATCGAACCTGTTTGCTTAATCTCTGACAAATTTTGTGGTTGCTGTGAATGTATTGAACTGATCACGTAATGTCAGAAAATACACGCCTTTTGCAAAACTATTTGTTTTTATTTGCTTGCTTTGTCCAGGAGTCAATTGGCAAGGCTCGGCATAGACTGATTGACCTGCAAGATCAGTGATTGTGATCAGGTAACTGCCTTCTTTCCAAGTATCAGGTATATCAATGTTGATCAATTCAGCAGATGGATTTGGAAACAAATTGAAAGCGTCAATTTCTTTTTGATCTTTCACAGAAGTCACGCCTCCCAAATCTGCAAAAATCAACTCATCCAATACATTCAATGAATCATATCGAGCAGAAACTAATACTTCTTTATGACTATTACTATAAAATTTGTAGTCGGTATATTTTCTACTTCCTATTAAGCCTTTAATAAAATCAGGAATGGAAGCTTGCGCAATTTGCAATAGTAAGTCTAAACTTTGCCAGCCCAATAATGGAACTTTCAAGAATACATTTGTTTTAGTGGTAACTGCTGATTTTTCACGCAATACTTCGATGTCTTTGCCTTGCATTTTTAAAGTGCCATACGCATCCATAAGACCAGTAGATGTTGTGGTAAACTCTATGCGCACACTATCTGGTTTGAAAGAACCTAAACTAGCAAGCAATGAATCAGGAAAAATATTAGTAGATAATTTGATATTGAAAGCACCGTCAGATTTGGTGGCGCCTATGAAAGTAAGAGGCGCCGACCTGTAGGTAGGTTGCTTGGTATATCTTACAACGACAGCTGAACCCAAAAGCGGGTTTTGCCCTCCTAATCCAAGCGAGGTGATAGCTGTGGCCGATGACTTGAAGTATTCCTCTTGATTATCAAGGCTTACGACCATTTGTGCATCAGTAAAAGATGCTGCATCTTGACCCGTACTCGCACTTTTGTACTCTTCGGTATATTTTGCACCTGAATTGAGAGCACTGAAATCCCAAACTTGTGGACCACTGACATTACCCATATTGAGACTGCCCGTCAATGAACTTTTATTTACCAACTTTAACTTATCGCCAACTACTGGAAATGTACTGTTAGTAATAGTTATCTGTGCATTCAATCCAAGGTGGATAGCTGACAAAACAAACAAAAGGCTTAAATATTTCATTTTCTTTCTTTTTAATCTATGTATTCTACTTTTCTTAAAAATTTGACACCTACTTTTGCTTCAATTGATAAGTTTTTGACTTGCGTAAGAGGTAAAGTAATGTATTCGTTGGTTCCCCAAGGGCTAAGAATATTGTCAATAGGAAATTGTTCATATTGAAATGAAAAATCTGGTTGGACAGAAAACTCAAGAAACACATTGCTCAATTCGGACATTTGCATCTCAAAGCCTCCACCTATTGTGACGCCATAATTAAATTTTCTTACGAATTGTGGATCGACAATAGATACCAGTGAATTGAAATTACCTAAATTGTTGCTCACTGTATATTCACCTCTTACTCCCAAGATAAAATATGGATCCACCTCTTTACCTAGATTCAGTGATTTTTTCGCACCCAATTCAAGAACTAAATTATTGAATTTGTATTTTGCTACAGTATTGAAGGCGCTAAATTGATTAAAAATTCTAAGGCCACTACCTCTGGTATGATAGCCAAACTGAGCATATAGAGCACCTTTTTTTAACTCATCATAGGTTTCGACAAAAATATCTCCATTAAAACTAAACAATGGATTTCTGTTGAAGCTGACGCCAGTACCACCATTTCCCCAACTTTGATTATTATACCCCAAACCGCCTTTTGCTCCAAACCAATAACTTTGACCATTGATTACACATACAAAAGCTACCATTGAGATGGCCATCAGTAAATATTTCACCTATGTTCTATTTATTAAATGAACCAAAAGTAAGCAATTATTAATATTTTATTTGTTAAATTTGATTTATAAGTGTGTTTTTATAAAATTTTGGCCCAATTGCTTAACAAATTGTTGTGATTATTTTAAAAATTGTAAAAAACATTTCAAAATGATATATCGTTTTAATCATCATATTTTCAAAGTTGAAAATTTAAATTTTTCTAAAATAACAAAATTAAAAATGAAAAGTATTTTAAATTTATCTTTTGCATTGTTTCTTTCAGTAGCAATTTTTTCTTGCAAGGATAAAGCTGCCAATGCAGCTGATGCAACTCAAACAGCTGCTGTAGCAGAAGGTGCAAAATACACTGTAGCTCCCGATGCTGCAAAAATTTCTTGGGAAGGATCAAAACCAGGAGGTAAGCATGTGGGTACTATCAATGTATCGTCTGGTGATGTAACAGTTGCAAATGGTGCAGTTACATCTGGATCATTTGTCATAGACATGAATAGTATTACTGTAACAGATTTGACAGGAGATGACAAGGCTGGATTGGAAGAGCATCTCAAAGGTACAGGTGCAGAAGGTGCAGATGACTTTTTTAGCGTGACTAAGTTTCCAACAGCCAAATTTGACATCGTTAGTGTAACTCCTACCACTGAAGGTGGAGTCAACTCTATGGTTAAAGGTAATTTGACCATCAAAGATGTTTCAAAAGAAATTAGCTTTCTTGCCAATATAACTGTGACCGATGGTTCAGTGGTAGTGACAAGCAATGCTTTTAACATCAATAGAACAGATTGGGGCATCAAGTACGGCTCAAAAAGTTTCTTCAAAGATTTAGGCGATAAATTTATTGATGACAATATCGTCATCCAAATCATGGTGGAAGCTAAAACTGACGCTCCAGCTACAGCACCAGTCCAATAGTATTTATTTATATACTGATAAACAAAAAAGGCCCATTACTGTATTAGTGATGGGTCTTTTGTATTTGAAAGGACTTATATTTTTATTTTTCAACAAAAAATAGATAAGTATGGCACTCACAGAATCAAAAATGATTTCGCTTGGCATAAAAGCACCTGAATTTTCACTTCCAAATACAGTGGACAATAGTATCAAGAGTTGGAAGGATATCAAAGGTAGTAATGGTACAGTTGTCATGTTCTTGTGCAATCATTGTCCGTATGTAATACACGTCAATAGCGAATTGATAAAAATTGCCAATGAGTATTCATCAAAAGGGATTGGGTTTGTGGCTATCAGCAGCAACGATGTGGTAAATTATCCAGATGACACACCAGACAAAATGAAGCTTGTAGCCAAGGTGTTAATGTATCCATTTCCGTACCTATATGACGAAAGTCAAGACGTGGCTAAGGCATATAATGCAGCTTGCACACCAGACTTGTATTTATTTAATGGAGAAGAAAAGTTGTATTATCGAGGAAGATTGGACGAATCTCGCCCAGGAAATCAAAAACCTTTGACAGGAAAAGACTTGAGACTAGCACTTGAGTTATTATTAAGAGGAGAAAAGCCCTTAGAAAAACAATATCCTGGAGCAGGATGCAATATTAAGTGGAAGCAATAAAAATTGCATACTTATAAAAAAGAAGGGACAAAAAACTTAATTTTTGCCCCTTCTAAAAACACTTTATTCTGATTCTTTAAGTTATCAATCTTATCCTTCGAGTTTGAATTTGACAGGAAGAGTGTAAAGTACCCTTACTGGTCTTCCTCTTTGTTTGCCAGGAAGCCATTTCTTCCCCATATTGTTCATACCATCCACTACTTTTGAAGCAGCTTCACCACATCCAGCTCCGATGTCACGCACGACCTTGGTATCAGTGATAGAACCATCTTTATCCACTACAAACTGAAGTACTACCTGACCTTCTACACCATTTTCTCGTGCAATAGCTGGATATTTAAGGTTACTATATATATATTCCAACATTTTGGTCTTAGCACAATCTTCCTTTTCCTTTTCGGTTCCCTTATCTTCACAACCTGGGAATCTAGGCATTTGCTCAACCACCTTAAAGATTTCCTCCTCTACTGGTGCTGGCGGTGGTGGTGGTGGTGGTGGTGGTGGTGCCGCCTTTTTGACTTCAACTGGTGCCACCACTTTTTCATCCTCTGTAGCGTCTTGACTTTCAAAATCAGGTTGATCTTCGATGATCTCAGTATCAGGTACTTCCTGAATCACAGGTGGTGGTGGTGGTGGTGGTGGTGGCGGGGGCTCAGCAGTGCGAGGTATATCCACTTCTACTTCATCTTCCAATACCAAATCATTCAAATCTACAGTGATTTTCTTTTGGTAAGTGGTCCAACTCATAGCAACCAACGACAATGCTACTGCGGCAGCCATGCCATAATTGAAGAAAGAGCTCGAATTTTTGAAGACATCCATTTCTGGAAACTTGGTACGACTACTCAATTCTTTTGCCTTTACATCCTTATTAGCATCAATCAAACTCTGTACATTATAACCTTTGTACTTTCGTTTGAAAAAGATGATCAAACCAATAGTCAATAACACAAGGAGTACCAAAAAAATAGCTACACCTGCACCAGAGACTTCTAATTCTTTGAACATAAGCTGTTAATTAATAAAATTTTTAAATAATATCACTCCGATATATGAACCTATAATATTAGCCAAAATATCATAAAGTTCAAAAGATCTTCCGTTGAAAAGGTAAAGTTGACAAATTTCCATAAATACACCAAACGAAATCGAAAAAATTAAAATATTTTTTTTGGATGTTCGACTTCTTGCAAGTGCCATACACCATAAAAAAGCAAAAATTGTATAAAACACTAAATGCCCCAATTTGTCCACTCCTACTATATCCCACACATTAAATTTGGCGGCTTGACGGGCTGATATTAGTGACAAGTATAATGTCAATATTGTCCAAAAAGAAGCCAAAAATAAATATGTTTTGTCACTCAGCTTCCTGAGTTTATTGGTTAGATGCAGTATAAGACTATTTTGGTGGTTGGTCATTTATTAAATATTTTGCTCTACATATTTCTCCTATACTTACCTCCCACATCGTAAAGTGCATTGGTGATCTGACCCAGTGTGCAGACTTTGACTGTCTCCATCAACTCTTCAAATAAGTTTTGATTGGCAATAGCCGCTTTTTGCAGTTGTTGCAACTTTTGACTTGCAAACTCTGGTTCTCTTTGTTTGATGTTTTGTACGGTGTTGATTTGCGTTATTTTTTCTTCTTCAGTGGCACGTATTACCTCTGAAGGGATGATAGTAGGCGAACCTTCTTTTGACAAAAATGTATTGACACCGATGATAGGAAACTCACCTGTGTGTTTCAGGGTTTCGTAGTAGAGAGATTCTTCTTGTATTTTGCTGCGTTGGTACATGGTCTCCATGGCTCCCAAAACGCCGCCTCTTTCGGTCAATCTATCAAACTCTGACAAGACCGCTTCCTCTACCAGATCTGTCAACTCTTCTATAATGAATGAACCTTGCAGTGGATTTTCATTTTTTGCGAGTCCCAATTCTTTATTGATGATCAATTGAATTGCCATAGCACGGCGGACACTTTCTTCTGTTGGTGTGGTGATGGCCTCGTCATAAGCATTAGTATGCAAAGAGTTGCAATTGTCATATATGGCATATAGGGCTTGAAGTGTCGTCCTTATGTCATTGAAGGCTATCTCCTGAGCGTGCAATGATCTACCAGAAGTCTGTATGTGATATTTCAACATCTGTGATCGTGCATTTCCTCCATATTTGTATTTAATAGCCTTTGCCCAAATACGTCTAGCTACTCTACCTATTACAGCATACTCAGGATCTACACCATTGCTAAAGAAAAAAGAAAGATTGGGTGCAAAATCATCTATGTGCATACCGCGACTCAAGTAATACTCTACAAAAGTAAAACCATTGGACAATGTGAAAGCCAATTGAGAAATAGGATTGGCTCCAGCCTCAGCAATATGATACCCAGAAATAGAAACCGAGTAAAAATTTCGCACACTATGGTCAATGAAATATTTCTGTACATCACCCATCAGCCTTAATGAAAACTCTGTGCTAAAGATGCAAGTATTTTGCGCTTGATCTTCTTTCAAAATGTCGGCTTGTACAGTACCTCTTACGGCACTAAGTGCTTTTTGTTTGAGTAATTGATAAACATCTTTAGGTAAAACTTCATCTCCTGTGATACCTAAGAGTAAGGTACCTAATCCGTCATTTCCTTCAGGCAATCTGCCTGTATATTTTGGCCTTTTTAATCCTTTATCGTCATATTTGTCATTGAGTTTTTGCTCTACCTTTGCTTGGAGACCATGCTCAATGATATACTTTTCGCACTGTTGGTCGATGGCCGCATTCATAAAAAATGCACAGATCGTAGCCGCTGGTCCATTGATAGTCATGGACACAGACGTAGATGGATCACACAGATCAAACCCAGAATACAAAATTTTGGCATCATCAAGACAGCAAATACTCACTCCAGAGTTTCCGATTTTACCATAAATATCGGGCCTGTAGTCAGGATCTTCGCCATATAGTGTGACAGAATCAAAGGCAGTTGAAAGTCTTTTGGCGGGCATTCCTAAAGATACGTAGTGAAATCGCTTATTAGTGCGCTCTGGTCCACCTTCACCAGCAAACATACGAGTTGGGTCTTCTCCTTCGCGTTTGAATGGGAAAACTCCTGCTGTATATGGAAATTCTCCAGGGACGTTTTCTTGCAAATTCCATTTGAGAATATCTCCCCAATCTTTATATTGAGGAAGGCAAACTTTTGAGATTCTAGTTTGTGATAACGATTTGGTGAATGGTATGATTTTGATGTCTTTGCCCCTGACTTGATAAACAAATTCATCTGCTGCATATTTTGATTTTGTTTCTTGCCAATTTTCTAAAATTCGCTTATTGTCTCCAGAGAGATCATCCCATATTTTTTGATACTTGTCATTGATTATGGATTTGGAATCTTCATCTACGAGCTTTGCTGCTTCATAGAGATTGTAGGCATTGGATGCTGTATTACCTTGATTTTCTGCTATTTTATCATAATTTCTATTATTTTCTGCTATTTCTGAAAGATACCTTACTCTTTGAGGTGGTATGATGTATATTTTTTCACTTTCGCCGTAAGGCAAAACAAGA
Organism: Saprospiraceae bacterium; assembly: GCA_046329385.1. Classification (GTDB taxonomy): domain Bacteria; phylum Bacteroidota; class Bacteroidia; order Chitinophagales; family Saprospiraceae; genus OLB9. Next base: position 213,525 of record JAXLUT010000001.1, on the reverse strand, counting down.
GAAGATATAAAATTGGATCCCGTTTTTTTATTGATTGTATTTAACAAATGTTTGTATAACGTATTGGTACCAGGATCATTGAACTGTGATGCAATGGTGCCAAAAACTGGCATTTGTTCTGGATCTGTGTCCCAAAGATTATGGTTACGTTGGTATTGTTTTCTGACATCTCTCAATGCGTCAACAGCACCTTTTTTATCAAATTTGTTGATGGCAATAATATCAGCAAAATCCAACATATCTATTTTTTCCAACTGACTGGCAGCACCAAATTCTGGTGTCATGATATACATAGAAACATCTGAGTGATCAACAATCTCTGTATCCGATTGTCCAATACCAGATGTCTCCAAAATGATGAGGTCAAAATTGGCTGTTTTCAGCACATTCACTGCTCCTTGCACATATTTAGATAAGGCAAGATTGGACTGGCGAGTGGCCAACGATCTCATATAGACCCTATCATTGTTGATGGCATTCATCCTGATACGGTCACCTAATAATGCACCACCCGTTTTTCTTTTGGAAGGATCTACAGATACTATGGCTATTTTTTTATCTTTAAAATCCAACAAAAATCTCCTTACAATCTCATCTACCATACTCGATTTGCCAGCTCCACCAGTCCCAGTGATACCCAATACGGGTACATTTTTAATATTGACAGCGATGTCTTTTAAAATGTCTTGATGTAAGTCTGGAAAGTTTTCTATTGAAGAAATAACTGAAGCGATATCATGGCTATGCTGTTTATGTAGATTTTTTACTTCTCCATTCAAATGTGCGCCTATAGGGTAATCGCATTTTTTAAGAAGGTCGTTGATCATACCTTGAAGGCCCATGCTCCGTCCATCATCTGGTGAGTAGATGCGAGTGATACCGTATTGATGCAAATCTTCTATTTCTGTAGGAAGTATAGTGCCGCCGCCGCCGCCAAATATCTTGATGTGTCCACAACCTTTTTGAGCCAAAAGGTCGTAGATATATTTGAAAAACTCATTGTGGCCACCTTGATACGAAGTGATAGCTATACCTTGTACATCTTCTTGAATGGCTGTTTCAACTATTTCTTGGGCTGATCTATTGTGACCCAGATGGATGATCTCGGCACCAGATCGCTGCATGATGCGACGCATGATGTTGATAGCTGCATCGTGGCCATCAAAAAGAGAGCCAGCTGTAACAATCCTGATCTTGTTGGTTGGCGAATAAATTTGTTCTTCTATCATGGTGTAAAATGGTTAGGTGGTGCAAAAATACTAATTTTCCGTGTGGAATGAGCGATAAATCAAACATAGTGATCACAATGAAAACCACTTCTTAGAAAATTGAAGAAGTTATGGAAATTAGGAGAAAGAATTAATCGATCAATGATAGTTGCGATTAGGAAGCAAAATGAAAAAGATTGATACTTTGTTGTGGCAAATTAATTATTTGGAGTTATAGGGTTTATTTTTTCAAGATCATCTTCAATGCTTCTTAGCTTTGTTTTGCAAAATTCTGCCAATTCTGCTGCTCTTTTAAGTTTTTCGCTTAGGTCATCTAGACCGGTTTCGTCAGATTGTAGAGCAACAAGGATTTTATTCAATTCTGCAAAAGCAGTATCATAAGTCATTTTTTTGGACATATCTGATTGGGTTTATAATAATTTTGCAAAAATATAGAATGGAATCGCTTAAATAGAAATTTTTCCATCAAAAAACTCTATCTCAGTAGAAAGTGATACATTATATTTTTTGGAATACTGTACAATTTTGCCATTTTGGCGAACAATGGTGTAACCTTTTCTCATAATATTTCTTGGGTCTTGAAGGTCGATTTGTTTTTGTGCATTGCGCAATAAATCCTTATGATTTCTAATTTTATTGCTGCATGCCATTGTAAGTTGTTGTTGTAGTAGGTCGAGTTTCAAGGCATTTGATTTTAATAATTCTTTGGGCAAATACTTAAGATATTGGATAGTTTGTTGGAGCGACATTTGGTTTTCTCGCACGGATCTAGTAGCCATTTGTGTGATCCAATGCATGGCTTCCACAATCTGAGATTCAAAATCCGCATTGTGATGAATGATGAAATCAGCTACTGCAGTAGGTGTTTTTAAAGAGGTATGACTGACCACATCAGCCACGGTAGAGTCAATGTCGTGACCAATGCCTGTGATGACTGGTATCTTTGAATGTGCTATTTTAGAACCGATATTGTAATTGTCAAACCAAGCCAAATCTAATTTTGAGCCGCCGCCTCGGATGATCAATACACAATCGAATTTTTCATCTTGAGAAGATATCATGTCTAGAGCTTGACACACCTCGCGCTCTGTATTTTGTCCTTGCATCGCCACGGGATACAGTTTGATGGTGAACTGATAATTATATATATTGTGCGTCAAGTGATTGATGAAGTCGATATAACCAGCAGCTATTTCAGATGACAAAACAGCTATATTCTGTACGACCGTTGGCAGAGACTTCAATTTGTTGAGTTGGGTCAAACCTTCATCGTGTAGTTTTTGAAGTATTTTTTGTCTGTTCATTTCCATTTGCCCGATGGTAAATGAAGGATCCAAATCTTCGATAATCAGTTTCATTCCATATCTCTCAGTAAACTCTACTTGCACCTTTACGAGCACATGAGTACCAACACTGAGCAATGATGGGAGCAAATGTCCCAATTTATTTTTTAAAAAAAGATAAGATTTGTACCAAATCCCTGCTGAAATCTGTGCTGTGATTTCATTGGTTTTTTCATCATGATACACCAGATCGAGATATACATTGCCACGCACTTCTTTGACTTGTGATATTTCGGCATTTACCCATATTGGTTCGGCAAAGTTGAGAGCAATAACCCTTCTGATGTATTCATTAAGTTCAAAGAGTGAGTATGACTGTGGCATGATGTAGAGATATACTTATAAAAACAAAGGTAAAAGATAAACATGGATAGTTGATAAAAAATGGAAATATATGTATCAAGTTTTGTACAAGAGATCATCACTTTATTGTTAGCGAAAATAAACTAAAGTCGATTATTCATCCATTTGATTGTCTTCATTGGCACAATACAAGGATAAGGCTCCACCATATATTATCCAATTATTTTTAACATTTGATTGAAAAAATGTATTTTTACCGAATAATACATAGCAATGCCTTTTCAAATTAAAGAGCAAGATAAGAAATACGATGTGTGTATCGTAGGATCAGGTGCTGGTGGTGGTATGGCCGCCAAAATCCTCGCCGAAGCGGGTCTTTCAGTAGCAGTAATGGAAGCAGGTGGCGATTTTGACCCTGCCAAAGAGGAGTTTCGTACGCAACTGAAATGGCCTTGGGAATCTCCCCGAAGAGGAGCCAATACCCAACGTGCTTTTGGCGATTTTGATGCAGCATGGGGAGGCTGGGACATTGATGGTGAGCCTTATACAAGAGCAGAAGGCACTCAATTCGATTGGTTCAGATCCAGGATGTTGGGTGGACGAACCAATCATTGGGGCAGAATTTCTTTACGGTTTGGCCCATTGGATTTTAAGAGAAAGGATCAGGACGGATTGGGTGATAATTGGCCCATCTCTTACGATGATGTCAAGCCATATTATGATAAGGTGGATAAGCTTATAGGAGTTTTTGGTAGCAAAGAAGGCATCTACAATGAGCCAGATGGATTTTTCTTGCCTCCACCCAAACCTAGATTGCATGAATTGTTTGTCAAAAAAGGTGCGGCTCATGCCAAGGTTCCTGTCATCCCATCAAGGTTGTCAATATTGACAAGAAAAATAAGCAATGAGCGAGGTGTTTGCTTTTTCTGTGCACAGTGCAATAGAGCTTGCCAAGTATATGCAGATTTTTCTTCATCGACTTGTCTAGTGAAACCAGCTATGCAAAAAGGTAAAGTAGAATTATATACACATGCTATGGTGAGAGAAGTGATCACCAACGACCAAGGTCTTGCAACTGGCATTGTTTACATTGACAAAAAAGATCTGAAGGAATATAAACTAGGTGCCAAAGTGGTAGTATTGGCAGCATCAGCATGTGAGTCAGCTCGTATCATGCTCAACTCTAGATCGAAAGCTCATCCCAATGGATTATCCAATGATTCTGGAGTGGTGGGTAGATATTTGCACGATAGTACTGGCACTGATAGAATGGCAGTTTTGCCTGAATTGATAGATAGACCGAGATATAATGAAGATGGTGTGGGTGGCTTGCACGTCTATTCGCCTTGGTGGTTAGACAATAAGAAACTGGATTTTCCACGAGGATATCATATAGAATATTGGGGAGGAATGGGTATGCCATCTTATGGGTTTGGGTTTGGAATGGACACCATGCGACAATATATAAGTGATCAGTTTGGCAAACCTACTGCCAATGGCGGATATGGCGCATCCCTCAAAAATGACATTAGACGGATCTATGGCGCCACTTGTGGTATGTCAGGTAGAGGCGAAAGCATCCCTCAATACGACAATTATTGCACCATAGACCCAGATACCGTGGATAAATACGGCATTCCAGTGCTAAAATTTCATTATAAATGGACGGATCACGAAATAAAGCAAGCCAAACACATGCACGATACCTTTGAAGAGATTTTGACGGGGATGGGCGCCGTTATCTTGGGCAAAAAACCCGAAGCCGACACCAATTATGGAATTGCAGCACCAGGGCGCATCATACACGAAGTAGGAACAACAAGAATGGGCGATGATCCAAAGACATCAGTACTCAACAAATATGCTCAGGCACACACTTGTAAGAATGTCTTTGTGGTGGATGGCGGCTCATTTGTATCGCAAGCTGACAAAAACCCAACATGGACTATCTTAGCTTTGTCTTGGAGGACGTCAGAATACATCATTGACCAATTAAAAAAACAAAATATCTGATCATGGATAGGAGAGAAAATATAAAATTGATGCTTTCTAGTACCATAGCTACTGGGTTTTTGCTAAGCACTGGATGCAAACCCGAAGTAGACCAAACTTCTACTCAGCTTTCAAATATTGGATTATACGGGAGAACACCTGAAGAAATCCAACACGATGAGGAAATGATAAGCAATAGCTTTTTTACAGAGAAGGAAAAGAATATGGTCGCCATTCTCTCGGATATCATCATACCAAAAGATGAAAAATCTGGAAGCGCTACCGATGCTGGAGTACCTGACTTTATCGAATTTATGATGAAAGATTATCCAAAATTTCAAGTACCGATGAGAGGTGGATTGATGTGGCTCGAAAATCAATCCACAGCCAATTTTGACAAATCTTTTATTGATCTCACACCTGAACAAAGGATAAGTATCATTGATCATATCGCTTATCCAGACACTGCAGAAGTATCCATGAAAAATGGAGTTAAGTTCTTTAATCTGATGCGAAATTTGACTTGTACTGGATTTTTTACATCTCAAATGGGAATTAATGACCTTGGATATGTAGGCAATAGACCCAATCAATGGAATGGAGTGCCAGATGATGTTTTGAAAAAATATGAACTTGAATACGATCAACGCACTTTAGATGTTTGCTTGAAAATAGAAGATCAATCAAAAGTTGCTGTGTGGGATGATGAAGGTAATTTGGTAGGATGAAACAATCAAAGCCCAAGATACTATATTCTAAAAGTTTGGATGATTTGCCACTAGTGTGTGATCGAATCATTGACCATAGTAAGGGAATAAAAATATTTACTTTTGAAGGAGCTTTAGGAGCGGGCAAGACTTCTCTCATCAAGGCATTGTGTTGGTATCTCGGGTATCGAGGCGATGTCACCAGCCCAACTTTTGCGTTAATCAATGAATATAGTTTATCAAATGGCGTCATCTACCACATGGACTTATATAGAATCAATAGAGTGGAAGAATTGTATGATATCGGTCTGGAAGAATACTTAGAAAGTGGTCAATTTTGCCTGATTGAGTGGCCTCAAATAGCAGAAGATTTGTTATTAGATCAACACATACACATAAAGATAGAAGTATTGCCTGATCAAGGGAGAAAAATAGAAATCTTTGATCATGCTTGACCATTCAAAAATTATTTATAGTTTTGTAAAGTATATTGACACCAATGCATGAGTAAGCTGAATAATCCGATCATTTTTTCTGACTTTTTTACCAAAGGCCAATATGAAACTGAAGTTCAAGCTTTAGTCAATCAAGATAAATCTGGAAGCTTGACTATTGGCTTACCTAAAGAGACCATATTAAATGAACATAGAGTGGCTTTGGTGCCACATTCTATAAGAACTTTGGTGGGATACGGCCATAAGGTAGTCATTGAAGAGGGCGCTGGACTAAATTCAAATTTTACAGATCACCATTATTCAGAAGCAGGAGCCTTGGTCACAGCAAGCAAAGAAGAAGTATTTAAATCACAAGTATTGGTCAAGATAGCGCCACCAACCAGCGAGGAGATTGAACTGATGCAAACGGATCAAATCTTGATTTCGCCTCTTCAACTGCCAGTATTAAAAGATGACTATCTTGTCAAACTCAAAAACAAGCGCATCACAGCATTGGCCATGGAGTATCTACGTTCAGATGATGGCAATTACCCAATAGTGCGCATCATGAGCGAGATAGCGGGCAATTGTGCTATTCTGACTGCAGCCGAATACCTTAACAATACAAGAAAAGGAGGCAGAGGTCTGCTTTTGGGCGGTATCTCAGGTGTACCGCCTGCCAAAATCGTCATCTTGGGAGCAGGAGTTGTTGCTGAGTCGGCTATCAAAGTAGCTATAGGCCTCGGAGCTTCGGTTAGAGTGTTTGATAATGATATCACCAAGCTCATGAGATTGCAAAATGCTGTGGGTCGTCACCTACACACATCATCAATAAATCCTGTATATTTGGCATATCAATTGACCAGTGCCGATGTAGTGATAGGAGCCATTCACTCAAAAAGTGGTCGCACACCTATCATCGTCACGGAAGAGATGGTATCAAAAATGAAAGATGGTGCTGTCATCATTGACGTTAGCATAGATCAAGGTGGCTGCATCGAAACATCTCACATGACGACACTTGATGATCCAAGTTATATCAAGCATGGTGTCATTCACTATTGTGTACCAAATATTGCATCAAAAGTGAGTAGGACATCTTCATTGGCTGTCAGCAATATCATCACACCACTATTATTAAAAATGGGTAGTGGTCTGCATTTTGACAATATCCTTTATGAAAATAGTGGTATCCGAAATGGATGTTATACTTACAAAGGATGCATCACCAACGAATATTTAAGTAAGCGTTTCGGTCTAAAATATACTAGTCTCGACTTGCTCATGACCAGTAAATTGTAATCAAAAAGTAAATGAATTCAGAAATTTTCCACATCAATCCTTCAAGAACAATGGACACAGGCACACTATTGACTAAAGTAAATCGATATAAGCAAATCTTACAAAATACCGACAATTACAGGGCAGCATGGAATGATAACATCAAACCATTATTAACTGCTACCTTAGGAGATATCATCAAAGATGCTGACCTTCCAAAAGCTGAGGTAGTGGTCAGAGATAACATTGAAAACCTAGAATCTGTTACCTTAGATTTAGGTAGGTCGAGCAGTGGCATTGCGGAAAACGTAGAAGATTCTGGTGTGAAACGCACCATGATCAAGTCTAATGGGGCATTGATTTATCAACAACTTTTTAATGGTAAAATCATGGTGATGATCATGAGTCCTTTTATAGAAGGTTATGGACAACCTAAGCCGCCAATGACAATAGAAATACTAAGACCAGACGAATTGAAGGCTCCTTTTATCATCAGACACATGGAAGCCTTTCTCAAAGATATTTCTGATTGGGAAGATTATGATGACGAACAGAGCCAAAAATTAAATACTATAGGCTTCAACCCAGTAGGCTTTAACCCAGATCAGGAGCAAGTTCAGCCTTCTGTATAAATCATTGTGAAATCAGAGGATAATATCTTTCTCTTATCACAATGGTATGATGTATGACATGGCCAATGATGGTAAATCCAAGGGCTAAGACAGATATCTCATTGCCAGATGCCGTGCCTTGTCGTTGCATAATGTCATCATCAAAACCCAAATATAAACCCAAAGTAGCCTGTCTTACCGCCGCAAACTCAATCAATAAGTCTTCTATCGTGCGCATAGATACATTTGCTTTGGCGTATTCATTTTCGTCAAAACCAGACAATGGTGTTTTGTCGTTACGTGCAAATCTCAGCGCCCTATATGTAAAGATTCGCTCGGCATCAATCAAATGTTGAAGGATGGTTTTTATTGTCCATTTATCTTCTGCATATACCTTGTCACCCAATGTCAAAAAATGTGGCTTTTCTGTATCCATATATGAAGCTCCATACTTATGCATAGCATCAATCAAATCAAGATCTGGAACCAAATTGATGTATCGATCAAAATATTTTGGAAGGGTATTGATGTCGTGTTTATACATAAAATTAAATGTATTTTTGTTTTAAAACGTTAATATGATGCTCTGTGTGGTATGCATTCCACATAAGAATTTCTTGAAGTGTCATTTTTCCCATCAGAGGATGAGGTAGCAACATAGTCTCAAGATTTTTGGTAGAATAACCTAAAGTAAGCTTGTTTATTTTGGAATTTAATTCTGACAACTCAGTGAGCCATTTTGTAGCCTCGCTAGATGGAGATGTAGGCATCACTCTCGAAAACGGACCAACTACTCCAGGACCAACAGTAGATAGTTTCTCAATATACCTATTGATGACTTCAACATACGATCTGGACGGTCTATTGCTTTTACCAAATCTCCATTTGACTATAAAATTGGGTAATTGTAGCGCTTTGAGCAATGGTTTGGTGGATTGTACCAAGTGGATGACGTGTTGTCCAGCTGACCATTTGCCTTCTGGTTGTAGTTCCCAAAAGTCTGGACTTCTCTCTATAAAAAGCTGCTGAAGAGATACTTCATTTTTCTTCAGTAATTGTGTGATATCTACGTTGGTCATGATATGATGATATTTATTCTTTATTGGCCAATTGGCCGCAAGCAGCATCTATGTCTTTGCCTCTGCTACGTCTTACGGTACACATGACATCGTGATTGCGAAGATATTTTGAAAATTCATTGATTTTATCCTCATCAGCTTTGCGATAAGCAGATCCATCTATTGGGTTATACTCTATGATATTGACCTTGACAGGAAAACTTTTACAAAGTTTGAGCAAATTTTTTGCATCTTCTATATTGTCGTTAAAATTTTGGAAAGCAATGTATTCATAACTGATTTTATTACCTGTTTTATCATAAAAGTACTTTAATGAATCCATCAAAACTTCCAGATTATTTTGCTCGTTGATTGGCATTATTTCATTTCTTTTGCCATCATCAGCTGCATGTAATGAAAGGGCTAAATTGAATTTCACGCCTTCGTCAGCCATCTTTTTTATCATTTTGGCTATCCCTGCAGTGCTGACAGTGATGCGCTTTGGCGAAATATTCAAACCTGAAGGTTCGGTCAGTAAAGCTATACTTTCGATGGTACTTGAATATGCTAAAAGTGGCTCTCCCATGCCCATATACACCACGTTGGTGAGTGGATTGCCAAAAGTCTCCAGACATTGACGATTGACCAATACATACTGATCGTAGATCTCAGCAGGATCGAGATTTCTTACCCTTTTCATTTGTCCAGTGGCACAAAACTTACACGTGAGGCTGCAACCCACTTGCGTCGATACACATACTGTAAATCGCGATTCATCGGGTACAGGGATCAATACCGATTCTATCTTGTGCCCGTCATATAGTGTAAATCTGCTTTTGATAGTACCGTCAAAACTCCTTTGCACCTTGTCGATCTTGATAGGCAAAATCTCAAAATGCTGATCTAGTACAAGTCTAAGATTTTTTGAAAGATTGGTCATTTCATCAAAACTGGTAGCCGACTTTTGCCACAACCATTCATAAATTTGTTTAGCTCTGAAACTCTGCTCACCAAATGCTACCAAAGCATCTTTAATTTGCGGCAAGCTAAGCTTTCTGATATCTTTCTTTTGACCATCCATGATACAAAGGTAAGTTTTATTGATCAGATTGGTAAAAATGAGATATTTTTGCAATTAATTTATTCAAACTTGGGCATGATTTCTTGGTCGGACTTCGAAAAAATAGACATCAGAGTTGGTACAATTATTGAGATAAATGATTTTCCAAAGGCAAAAAATCAAGCTTACAAGCTCACTATTGATTTTGGAGAGTTGGGAATCTTGCGCAGTTCTGCACAGATTACTAAGCTTTACAGTAAAGAGCAAATTTTGGGCGAGCAAGTTATCGCTGTGGTCAATTTTCCGCCCAAGCAGATAGCAGATTTTATGTCTGAGTGCTTAGTATTGGGAGTTGTAGGTTGTGACAAGGAAGTGACTCTGTTGCGACCAGAAAGACAAGTCAACAATGGGCTGAAAATTGGTTGAAAGAAATATAATATTGTTAATCTCATTTACGCTTATTCATTGTCACCAAATAGAAATTTTGTAAACTTTTATAAAAAATATCATGAAGCATTTTTCAATCATTACTACATTAATTTTAGCATTTAGCATAACCATCTCCGCTCAAAAAGCCATCACCATTGATGACATCTTTGCCAAGTACGCCTTCAGAACAAAGAGCGTACCAGGCTTCAACTTTATGAAAGATGGCAAGCATTATTCAGAGCTTAAAGATGAAAGCATCAGAAAGATGGACATCACTTCCGGTTCGCTGACTGAGACCATTTTCAATGCTAAAGACTTTGATGGCAAAGCTGATTTTAAAGGTTCTATTGATGGCTATACATTTAGTGATGACGAGTCAAAAATTTTAATAGAGTCTGAATCTGAACAAATTTATAGAAACTCATCCAAGGTCAATTGTCATGTGTATGATATCAAATCCAAGACTTTGAGTAGAGTATATCCACACGGCAAGATAGTCAATCCTTACTTTTCGCCTGATGGTCAGCAGGTCGCTTTTGTTTATAATAACAATCTCTATACTACCAATCTCAAAAACAATAATGTCACACAAATCACAACTGATGGAGCAAAAAATGCCATCATCAATGGTATGTGTGATTGGGTATATGAAGAAGAGTTTAGTTTCACCAGAGCATTTTATTGGTCATCAGACAGCAAAAAGATAGCCTTTATTCGTTTTGATGAGTCAAATGTGCCTGAGTTTACCATGCAAATCTATAACGATGAAGCTTACCCAATCAATGAAACTTTTAAATATCCAAAAGTGGGCGAAAAAAATTCAGATGTCTCTGCTTGGGTTTATGAAACGGCAAGAGGAAAGGCGGTTAAAATTGATTTGGGTGATATGACCGATACGTATCTGCCACGCATGAAGTGGACCAATGATCATAATGAACTGTGCGTGTTTAAGATGAATAGACACCAAAACAAGCTCCAACTTTACAAGGTTGACATTAAGTCTTACAAATCCTCAGTCTTTTACGAAGAGGCCAATAAATACTACATCGACATTACAGACGATCTGACATTCCTCAGTGATAAGAAACATTTTATTTGGTCCTCAGAAAAAGAAGGATTTAATCAATTGTACCTCATGAATATGGATGGTAAACAATCGGTAAAACTTACAACTGGATCATATGATGTCACTACTTTTTATGGTGTTGATGAAAAAAATAAGAAAATATATTTTCAGGCTGAAGAAAAGTCTCCACTAAACAAGCAAATATTTAGCGTGGACTTGGATGGTAAAAATTTGGTCAATTTGACACCTTCATTATCAGGGTGTAACTCAGCACAGTTCAGCAGTACCTTTGATTATTTTATCAACAATCATAGCACTATCAATACTGCACCTACTTATACAGTATATGACAGATTTGGCAAAAAAGTAAGAACCATTGAAGACAATGTCAATTATCCAAAAATACAAGAGGAATATGGAGTTTCTCCTGTTGAGTTTTTCACTTTTACAACTTCTGAAAATGTAAAGTTGAATGGCTGGATGATCAAACCAAGAGACTTCAATCCTACAAGAAAGTACCCAGTATTCATGACACAGTATAGTGGACCAGGCAGTCAGTCGGTATTAGATAGGTGGAATGGAACCAGCTATTGGTGGAACCAAATGATCGCCCAAGCAGGTTATATTGTGGTCTGTGTCGATGGAAGAGGAACGGGTGGCCGAGGTGAAGAATTCAAAAAAATGACTTATCTTCAATTGGGTCATTACGAGACCATTGACCAAATAGAAACCGCCAAATATATGGGCACATTGCCTTATGTGGACAAGGCGCGTATTGGTATTTTTGGTTGGAGTTATGGTGGATATATGTCATCTTTGTGCATTTTGAAAGGGAACGATGTATTCAAATCGGCCATTGCTGTAGCGCCAGTCACCAACTGGAAATGGTATGATAGCGTCTATACTGAGAGATATATGCGCACCACAGATGAAAATGCTAAAGGTTATGCTGAAAACTCACCAGTTTATTTTGCTGATAAGCTCAAAGGCAATTACCTATTGGTACATGGTATGGCAGATGATAATGTCCATTTTCAAAATTCTGTAGAGATGGCCAATGCCTTGATCAAAGCCAACAAGCAATTTGATACCTATTATTATCCAAACAGGAATCATGGTATTTATGGTGATAACGCTACCATCCATTTGTACACAAAAATGACCAATTTTATATTTGAAAAGTTGTAAATATTATGGATACTAAATTGTAAATTAATATTAATTGAGATCTTGAAATACATAGCCAATGCTTCATCATAAGACTAACCTTATCAATGCTACTACTTTGATTGTGCTCAGTTTTTGGGCATATTATGATTCAATCAGTAAAGATTTTGGTTTGGTAATACCCCTGGTTTTTGGAGTGGTTTTGCTTTCGCTCAACAATGGTGTACTTTACCATATCAAAAGCCAGATTTGGGCTGCATTTATTATCACAGTATTTGGCGTTGGTTTTACTGTAAAAATGGCTGCTGATCAATACCAACATAGCAATATTGACACCACGATTTATTTTGGCATCATGAGCATCACAGGGATCGTTTCTTCTGTATTTTTGTTGATGAAGAGCATAGAACTATCAAAAAAAAGGACATGAAATACACATTGACTATTGTATTGGCATTGATATTGTTTTCATCTTGCAAAGCGTACACCGACAAAAAGGAAGTAGAGCAATCATTTTCTGTACAAGATACATTGAAAGCAGACGCTCCAGATTACAAAATCGAGTACATCATGGGTCAGTTTGATCCAGCTCTTGATTCTCATTTTGTATTGATTCCAAGTCAATATAGAGACGAAGAGTTGAGATATATTAGAAAAGATGTATTGAATGCATTTATAAAAATGTATGAAGCTGCGGCCAAAGACGGCATCAAATTGGTCATCATTTCTGCCACAAGAAACTTTTATGCTCAAAAAAGAATTTGGGAAAATAAATGGCTTGGCAAAACACTGCTCGAAGGTAATATCAATGCGGCGAAAGACATCAAAGATGATGTAAGTAGAGCCAAAAAGATCCTACAATACAGCTCTATGCCAGGCACATCAAGGCATCATTGGGGTACTGATATGGATTTCAATCATTTGACCAATGAGTGGTTTGAAAAAGGTGAAGGCCTGAAATTATACAGCTGGTTGCAAAAAAATGCAGCAAGTTTTGGGTTTTGTCAACCATATACTGCAATGGGAAGCGATAGAGATTCGGGCTATTTTGAAGAAAAATGGCATTGGACTTATATCCCAATTTCAAATGAAATCACTAAGCAGGCAAAAGTAAAAATAAATAATACTTTGATCAAAGGCTTCTTAGGTTGCGAAACAGCAACAAAATTAGATATATTAAATAATTACATCTTGGGAATCAGCCCAAAATGCACGACCAAGGATTAAAACTATGCAAGCTGGATCGCCTTCGCTCAAAGTTGATACTTCCTTAAAGGGCATCATTTTATTGACCTTGCCCATCAGCATGGCCAAACTGATACCAGAGCTTAACTACCTATTTAATGCAGCTTTTCTTGGGCATTTGGGTGGTAAGGAGTTGGCTTTGGCTGGTATAACAGGTGTTTATTACTTAATATTTGCAGCTATAGGATATGGTTTAAATAATGCACTGCTCTCTATTATGTCTCGAAGAGCTGGCGAAGATAACCGCAATGAAATCTTCTCAACGCTTTGGCACGGACTCTTACTTGGATTGATTTTAGCTACAGTCTTCGTCTCCTTGACATGGACTACCGTATATCCGATCATGCATTGGGCTGGTATTGATCCAAACGGAGCAAAAATGGCCGGAGATTTTCTAAATATTCGCATTTGTGGCCTATTTTTCTTGTATAGCTTACAGATGCAAAACGCTTTTTTGATAAGCATCCAGAAGTCAAAGCTCTTAGTTGTTATTGCACTTATCCAGGCATTGACCAATTTGTTGATGGATTATGGTCTGATTTTTGGCCATTTTGGATTTCCAAATTTGGGATTCAATGGAGCTGCTTTAGCATCTGTCATATCTGAAATGGTGGGACTTGTGACAGTATCCTTGGTGATCATGATGCTAAAAATTGAGAATAATTATGGCATCATTCCAAGATTTGATGTCAAATTACCTACGCTCAAGCTAGTATTTACTCAAGGGTTTCCATTGATGAGCCAATTGGCCATCAGCACTGGATCATGGTGGATATTTTTTATATTAGTAAGTAGAAATTTTCCAGAGCAACAACAAGCAGTTTCTCAGACCATGCGCAATCTTTTCGGATTGGGTGGTGTATTTTCATGGGCATTTGGTGCATCTGCCAATACCATTATTTCGAATATGATAGGCCAAGGAAGGCAAGAAGAGATGTTTGTCATCATCAAAAAAATGGTACTCATCAGTGTAGGTGGTATGTTTATGTTAGTTTGTTTTTTAAATTTATTTCCAAATTTCTTTTTCAATATTTTTGGTCAAAATGAAGACTTTACGAGCATTGGCATAGGTCCGCTTAGAGTAGTTAGTGCCGCAATGCTTATATTGTGTGTAGGTGTCATTTGGCTCAATGCTGTAGTGGCCACAGGCAAAACAAAGGTAGTATTTTGGATAGAAGTAGGTGGTATTTTGGCATACCTTATCTATGTATGGATAGTAATAGAAGTGATGCACCTTAGCTTAGAACTTGCTTGGATGAGTGAATGGGTCTATTGGGTGGTATTGTTTATACCAAGCTATTTATTTTTGAAATATGGCAATTGGCGTGAAGGCCTGAAATTCTGAACATCAATAATTGTCCAAAATAAATTTTCTCAAATTGAATAAGGCATAAATGGTTGCTGTTTCGATATTTTTAATCCTATCTTTACCTGCTTTGAGCAAGAAGGATGACTGAATATCGTTATTACCCACACAAATCCACATTGTTCCGACGGGTTTTTCTGCTGAGCCTCCATCAGGTCCTGCTATGCCTGAGATGGCAACGCATACATCGGTTTGCATCATTTGATTGCCACCTTTTACCATGGCTATGACAGTCTGTTCGCTCACTGCACCATAAGATGCCAAAATACTTGGGTTTACGCTCAGTACTTGCTCTTTGATCACATTGTCATAAGCCACTATGCCTCCATTAAAATATGCTGAAGATCCTGGTATAGTCACCAATTTGGCAGCTATGGCGCCTCCAGTACAACTTTCTGCTGTCGAAACTTTTATGTTTTTGGCTACACAGATTTTCAAAATCTCATTTTCTAAACTTGAGTCATCATAGCCATATACAATGTCTCCCAGTTCATCCACGATAAGATTTGTAAAATGCTCTACTTCATTTTGTATGGCTTGATCGCCTACTTGCATTCCACTGAGTCGCACTCTCACGCTGGCAATTGCTGGTAAATAAGCTACTTTGATATAAGGCGGCATTTGTGCGATGATATTGCTTATCTTGTTTTCAATGATTGTTTCGCCAGTACAAGCGGTAAGTATCGTCTTATGGATGATGGTTTTACCAGAAAGAGTAGCCAATCTTGGTAATACTTCCTCTTGCATAATGGCTTTCATTTCATAGGGCACACCAGGCATTGAGATGATGATCTTACCTCGATGGTCAAACCACATACCTGGAGCAGTACCCATACTATTGTGGAGGATTTCTGCTCCGACTGGCATCCAGCATTGATCTTTAAGGCTCGGCGACATAGGTCTATCCAATCGTTGGAAAATTTTTAAAATCCTTTGATGCGTCTCTTCATGAAATACCATCTCTTGACCAAGAAAGGATGCAATGGTTTTTTTGGTGATGTCGTCTTTGGTAGGGCCTAAGCCACCAGTGATGAACAAGAGGTCGGTTTCAGCCAATGCTTGTTCCAAACCTAAAATGATCTCATCACTTTCATCTCCTACCGACCACATTTTTTTGACAGCAATCCCTATATCCGAAAGCGCCTTACTTATCCATGATGAGTTGGTATCCACAACTTGGCCAATCAATATTTCGTCACCAATGGTCATGATAGAAGCGTGCATTATGGGTACAATTTTATTTTCAATATTCAACAAGGTGTGGACAGATAAGTTTTTCCAATTTTATCAGAGTTTGAAGAATAAAGTACTAAAGACATATCAATTTCATTAGAATAGTACTTTGGATGATCATTATTGGCTTACTTTTGTCACTCAAAGTATTAAGTTAATATGTACGCACCTACCGAACAACAGCATTTGATGAATAGCAGCAAGCAGTTTTTGCAATCTTCTGCTACGATTGATGATATTAAAACCTTGCGAGATGTATTGATTTTTCATGAGCGGAAGTATTACATAGAAGATAATCCGTTGATTTCTGACTACGAATACGATATTTTATTCAAGCAACTACAAGCTTTGGAAGATCAAAACCCAACTTTGGTGACACTTGATTCGCCTACGCAGAGAGTGAGCACTGATTTATCAGGTGATTTTCCTCCAGTGCAGCATACTGTGCCAATGCTGTCGTTAGAAAATTCGTACAATGAAGATGATTTGAATGATTTTGATACAAGCATAAAAAAATTGTGCAATCTAGATTCCAATCTAGATGTGGAATATTGTGTTGAGCCAAAATTTGATGGTGGAAGCATCGCATTGGTATATGAAAATGATGTTTTAGTGAGAGCTGCTACACGAGGCAACGGTAGTTTTGGCGAAGAAATGACGCCCAATGCACGAACTATGCCGAGCATACCATTGAATGCAGCTTTTTCAAAATATGGCATCGTCAAGGCTGAACTGCGTGGTGAAGCGTTGATTAGAAAAGACAATTTTGAAAAAATAAATAAAGAAAGAGAAAAGGATGGCTTGACCCTCTTTGCAAATCCAAGAAATGCCGCCACTGGTGGACTTCGTACTAAAGATGCCAACGAAACTCGCAAGCGAAAACTCGAAGCTTTTGTGTATCAATTGGCTTATGCTATTGACAAGGATGGCAACTCAGTGTTACCAAACCTGATTACTCATGTTAAAGGAATAAATCTGCTGGGAGAATTGGGATTTAAGATTCCTAATGAAGAAAAATCAGTATGTAAAAATATCGCAGCTGTCCACCAATTTGTCCAAAAATGGGAAGAGAAAAGAGATAACTATGCTTACGAAATAGATGGCATGGTCATTAAGGTTAATCAATTGGAGATGCAAGAAAAATGTGGCTTCACAGCGCATCATCCGAGATGGGCCATCGCCTATAAATTTAAAGCAAAACAAGCAACCAGCAAGCTCTTGTCTGTAGAATATCAAGTAGGAAAAATTGGCTCTATCACTCCTGTTGCTAAGATCGAACCCGTTTATTTGGCAGGAGTGACTGTATCATCTATCTCGCTACATAACGAAGAGTTTATCAGACTTAAAGATCTCAGGCTCTCAGATACCGTGCTGGTTGAAAGAGCAGGAGATGTCATTCCTTATATTGTCAAATCCTTTCCTGAATTAAGGACTGGAATAGAAGAAATCATCAATTTTCCCACTTTGTGTCCTATCAATGACACCGATCATGCTATCAACTTGGTCAAAGAAGAAGGTGAAGCCGCTTGGAGATGTCCGAATTGTGTATGTGGAGCACAAGATCTCCAACGTATGATCTTCCATGTCTCAAAAGAAGCGATGGATATTGATGGCTTTGGCAAGTCTTATGTAGAGCGATTTTATGACTTAGGTTGGCTGCATGACATCAGCGATATTTACAACTTAGATTATGAAAAAATCGCAGCTTTGGATGGTTTTGGAGTAAGATCTGCTGAGAATATCAGATCTGCTGTAGAGAAGGCAAAGAAAAACCCTATTCACAGACTTTTGCACAGTTTAAGTATCCATCATCTTGGTAAGAAAGCAGCTAAACTTATAGCTGAGCAAATCAATCATGTATTCGACCTAAAAGATTGGGATACAGGCGTTACCTTGAGATCAAGGATATAGGTCCTGTAGTGGCAAAATGTCAGCGCTTGGATGTCAAATCCTACCAATATTGCTATGCTAGAAAAAATGGAAAATTATGGCGTCAATCTCTCCCAAACAGAGGAAGATAAACCACTGCAAGTTGCTGAAGGAGCCATTTTCTCAGGCAAAACCATCTTATTTACAGGTACGTTAGTGGAAATGGGTAGGAAGGAAGCCGAAGAAAAAGCAGCCAAAGCAGGTGCAAGAAATATTTCGGCAGTTAGCTCCAATCTTAATATTTTAGTAGTGGGCGAAAAAGCAGGCTCCAAACTCAAAAAAGCACAAGAATTGGGTACAGTGCAAATCATGACAGAAGCAGAATTTTTGAGTTTGATCAATGAATAGTTTATCTTTGTAATTTTCTTTGCAATGGTAAATATTTTGATGTAAATTTTTACTCATTCGAGTCAATAAATACCACTTTTTCTTTTCGGCTGTCGGATATTTTTCTTTTATTGTCACTATTTGAAATGAGTAACACTCGATGAATAATAGAATCGTTTTTATGAAGTATATAGCATTAATGATTTCCTTCCATTTATTGGCTACTGTCAATTATGGACAAATTTCGCTTACGCTTGAAGATGCTGTCAAAACAGCTATTGAAAATAATTTCAATATAAGAATAGCACAAAACAATGCCGTTATCCAAGGAGTAAATAATACTCGCGGCAATGCAGGGATGCTGCCAGATGTGGCATTAAATTTCGGTCAAACTTTCAATATCAATAATACCAAACAAGAATTGGCCAATGGAGAGATCAGACAAGGAAATGGCGCACAATCGCGAAATCTAAATGCCAATGTGCAAGCCAATTGGACAGTTTTTGATGGAATGCGTATGTTTGTCACCAAAGATAGACTCGAACAAATAGAAAATTTTGGTAAGATCAATCTTCAGCTGCAAATAGAAAATACTATTTCTGATGTCATGTCAACATACTACGCTATCGAGCATCAGATGAGAAGAATAGAAACGATTCACCAAGCCATAGGTATATCCAGGGATAGACTTGCCCTCGCCAAACTCAAAAAAGAAGCAGGCACAGGCTCAGGTATTCCAGTTTTGCAAGCAGAAGTAGATATCAATGCCGATAGTTCCAATCTGATCAACCAAGAGATGGTTTTAAAAAATTTAAAGATCAATCTCAACAGATTGATGGCAACTGATGCCGACAATGACTTTAAAGTAATGGCTACTCAAGATATCTCTGTGCCGAATATTCAAGACATCGTTATCATGGCCAACCAGAGAAATAAACAACTCATGCTATCGGAAAAAAATATTGAGATTTCAAAATTGACTATCAAGCAATGGCAAACCAACCAGTATCCTACTTTAGACATAAACCTTGGATATAATTTTACAAGAATGAATGCTGAAATTGGCCTCATTAAATTTAATCAAAATGCAGGCATAAATTATGGCTTGACTGGACGATGGAATATATTTAATGGATGGAATAATAAAAGAGAAATTCAAGTAGCTAAATTAAATTTGGAAACCGAAAAACTGAATAAAGAAAACTTAAGTGCTCAGTTGGAGGCAGACATTTATACCTTATACAATGAGTATGTCAATGCACAGCTAATAAGTGGGCAAGAAGACAAAAATATATCTGTCGCTCAGCAAACACTTGATATTACAAATGAAAGGATGAGATTTGGTACTATCAATGACCTTGAGCTCAGACAAGCACAACTCAATGTCACTGAAGCACAGTTCAGAAAAATCCAAGCTTCATATACTGCTAAAATAGCTATGCTGGCATTAAATAGATTGGCGGGAGGATTGAGCCCGAATTAGACATATTTGAAAAAATTAACTAAATGTCGTTTCAAGTCACGCAATTATTTATCTATCCTATCAAAGGTTTGGGAGGCATCAGCGCGACAAGTAGTTTTGCATATAACATAGGTTTCGCACATGATAGAAGATTTATGTTGATAGACCGAAACAATCAATTCATCACCCAGCGTCAATTGGCGACATTGGCAAAATTTAAAACTAATATTGTCGATAACCAAATAATCGTAAATTTTAATGGTGATGTAGCGCACATTCCACTCCATCAAAACACTGGAGAGGAAATACATTCCAAAGTATTTGATGATACTGCTATCACACTTGCCGTTGATCCAGTTATTGACCAATGGTTTTCACATTGTTTGGATCAGAAAGTAAGATTGGTCCGACTCAAAGATGACAATTCGAGGATGCATATATCTTCACAAAATAATAAGAAATATGCAGTAAGTTTGGCTGACGGTTACCCTTATCTTTTGGTAGGACAAGCCAGTCTTGAATACCTGAACCAAAAACTTGACCAATCTATTGGCGTTAATCGGTTTCGTCCCAATATAGTTGTGGCTTCGCAATATCCACATGAAGAGGATAAATGGAATACTATCACAATAGGTGATGCCACTTTCCAAAATATAAAACCTTGCGGTAGATGCCAAGTCATCACTATCAACCAAGAAACGGCAATAGGTGGATCAGAACCACTAAAAACACTTAGCCAATATAGAAAAGTGGGTAATAGCGTATTTTTTGGTATCAACTTGGTGTGCCTGCAAACTGGCCTTATACATGTAGGCGATACCTTAAATTTTAATTCAGATAAAATATGATTGAACTTATAAAACATAGAGCCTCCACTGATGCTTTGTATGACTTTTCGGTTTTGATACCTACCTGGAACAATCTGCCTTTCATAAAAAATTGTGTTAGAAGCCTTCAGCAGCACTCAACTTTGCGCATCCAAGTAGTACTCATAGTCAATGAAGGCGTGGATGGAACCTTATTATGGGCAAAAGAATCGGGCTTTGATTTTGTACACGCTGCACAAAATGTCGGAATATGCTACGCACTGAATGCAGCAAGAGAAATCATATTATCAGACTACATCGTTTACGCCAATGATGATATGTATTTTTTGCCAAAATGGGATGTAAAATTAATGAATGAAATCAGAAATTTGGGACATCACGCTTTTATGCTCTCATCTACTATGATAGAGCCAGATGATACAGGCAACTCGTGTGTTTCTATAGGGAATTATGGTAAAACACTTGATACATTTGATGAAAAAAAATTGCTTAACCAATATCAAAATCATTTCAAATCCGACTGGAAAGGAAGCACTTGGCCACCCAATGTCATGCATAAAGATGTTTGGGATTTGGTAGGTGGCATGAGCATAGAGTTTAGTCCGGGTATGTATTCTGATCCAGATCTAAGTATGAAATTGTATCAAGCTGGCGTCAGGCACTTCAAAGGTGTAGGAGATAGTATGGTGTATCATTTTGGGTCAAAATCCACAAAACGAGTTAGAAAAAACAAAGGTAGAAAGACATTTATTTTGAAATGGGGAATTTCTGCCCATACTTTTTCAAAACAATATTTACAAACAGGACAAAATTGGGACGGTATCCCATCGTCCTACCAAATTACATTTTGGCAAAAGTGGACATCAAAGATCAAACGAATGATGGCCAGTCTCAGCGAGTAAATAACCTTAAAGTTTTTTGAAAAATTTGCCTAAATCGGTGCTGATACTGATATGATTGGTAGCGCCAGCCAAATGGTGGTAACCAACTCCATAGTCCAACTTAAAGGCATTGATTTTGATACCAAAACCTAAGCTAAACCCAGCCAAACTCCTAAACGTGCTGATAGAAAGTTCTTTGCGCCGCAAGTGATTGTAACCAGCTCTCAGTCTGAGGTTTTCGTTTTTCCCCAACAAAAACTCACCACTGATGATGATGTGTCTAAATATATTATCGATGCTGTTGGCAAATTTGTTTTCTTTGATAGGGTCGCCAAAAATATCCGTTTGTTGTTGTGTATTTGGGTCGTCATATCTATAATTGCCCTTTTGCAAATGATGAGCCAACACCGATATTCTAAATGGAAGATATTTCAATCGCTTGGATAGACCAATCTGAATATCCAATGGTGCACCATATCGGGTGCCAGTATATGTGGTCAATTCTGTTCCAAAATTTTTAATGACAAACGACAAAATGAAATTGGAAGAATCTTTAAAATAGTTCACACCCAAATCCATCACTATACCTGTGGACGAATATGCTTCCAAATTGCTAAATACACCTTTTATATTGGCACCAACGGAGATTCGCTCTGCTACTTGCTTTGATGCACCGAGGACGAATGCCGTCTCTTTCGCACTAAAGTTTCCATCCTGATTGCCCAAGATATCGCTGTATTTGAAATCTCCATAATTGATATATTGGATGCCAAAATGGGCATTAATATCCCACTTGGCAAGGTGTCGTCCATAAGCTACATACCCATTCTGCACATCAGCAAAATGAAAATTGTGCGAAAAAGAGATCCTATTGTTCATTTTATCATTGAGAGATGCAGGATTGTTCAGACCCAGTGTTATATCTTCGTCCATTACTGATGGTAGATAACCACCCAAAGCTGTTTGACGAGCGCCAGCAGGAAGATTTAAAAAGGTATAAGCATCATGTCCTCCAGTCTGAGCTTGCATATTGGACACAAAAAATATGCATAAAATAGTATATGTTATGAGTTTATTCATTGTATTAAAATTTCAAGGGTGGTAAAGTTTTTAAAGTGTCGTAATTGACTTCAGGCATACCAGGTCTCCAGAAAGTGCGACATATTGCCATCGAATCGCATTTCATCCTTTTAATCATCGATCCCAAAGAGTCCCATTCTTCCAAAAGTCCAAACTCATTGTCACCATCAAGATAACTACCTTTCCAATGAATTTGACCATTTTCATAATATTCGGTAAAAGGTCCATTTTCCTGATTGTTTGACATGGTTACTACTTCTTTGACTTTGCCAGAAGGGTAATAAACTTTGGTAATACCTGTAAGTATATTATTTTCAAATATCTTTTCTATTTTAATTTGACCATTTTCATAATAAGATTTGTATGGTCCATGTATGATGCCACCATCAATATATATTTCTTCAATTTCTGGCTTACCGTTGGCGAAAAAAATGATCCGTTTACCTGTAAGTTGGTCATTTTTGTAAGTTGACTCTTCGTGCAGCTTACCATCTTCAGTATATGATTGATATTTGCCTTCTTTCTCGCCCTTATCATTGACGGTGTAGGTCTCTTGGATATTCCCATTTGGAAATTTGTTTTCCACTTTTTTTAGTCCACAACTACTTAGATAAACAAGGAGAATTAATAGAAAATAATATTTCATGTTTATTGGTTTGACATTTTGTATATAACGCAGGTTACTTACATTTTGGTATATATAAAAAACGGGTTGATAAATTTATTACCAACCCGTTTTTTTACCTTCAATGTTAATATTATCAGAAGAAAGTAGATCTATTGTCATCCACTTTTCTCAATTTTTTCAATGCTTCCATCAGTTTATAATTGACTTGCATCCTTGCTGTCTGTGTCAATTGCATTTTCTGTCCAAATGCACCACTATCTGCAGGAGCAGGAGTTTTATTGATCAACTTAGCTACATAAACACCACTATTACCAATAACTGGTGCGATATTAGCATCTGCATTGTTAGAAAAAATAGCTCCTATTACTTTAGGTTCTTGTCCACCATCTGGTATCATGGCCGAACCAAAATTGACATTTTCAGCCAATGCTTTTTTCTGTCCGAAAGTCGTTGCTATCAAGTCCAAATCTTGTCCAGATATCCTAGATTTGATTTGCTCTCCTTTTTTCATATTTTTTACAGCCAATTCAATTTTTGATTTTGCTGATTCAACAGTGGCTAAGCCAGGTTTGTCCACAGACTTCAGTCCTGCTATCACTTGTTTGTTGTTATAATATAAATTTTCGTCAGTATAGGTGTACAGTGTTGGAGAAACAGCTCCTATTTCTCCTTCTTCAAAAGCCCATTTGACGATGTCTCTTGAAGTCTGGCCACTGCCTAGTGTGCCAATAGTGAAATCATTCTTTTTCAATCCACCAGCTACCTCTACTTTGAGGTCACCTTTAGCCAATTTGTTGAGATCATCTATGGTCTTAGTGGACTCTAAAAGTGCTAAAACTTTATCTTCAACTGCATTTTGAGTGCCTTCAGATGGAACGATTGGCTCGCCAATGTAAGCAACTTTGTACTTCATTTCATTGGTTTTGAAGATATGGCTTCCTACTTTTATCAAGTGTACTCCAAACTGTGTCGTCACAACATACATATTTCCCGGCTTACCGTTGAATACTGCATCATTGAACTGTGGCACCATAGTACCTGGAGCAAATGATCCTAAATCTCCACCTTTTGCAGCTGAACCAGGATCTTGACTATTGGCAGTTGCTGCATCCGCAAAACTGATCGCTCCACTTGTGATCGCTGTCTTAAGACTGTCGATATATTTTTGGGCAGCCGCCAATTGAACTGGGTCACCATTGGCCACGCTTCTCAAGATATGAGACGCTTTGGCTGAGTCAGCTTCTATCTTTTTGTCCACCAATTTTGCGACTGTATAGACACCTTCATTGATATATGGACCAAATACTTGACCAACGCTCAAATAGGAGACAGTGTCTTTCATCAAACCTGCCAAATCTCCTTTTTTGGTATATGCATTAGGCAAAAAGCCACCATTATTTGCTGCAAAAAGAGAGTCGTTGGTAGATGCTAAGAAATCCGCAGCGCTCTTGACCATTTTATCCCTCAGTGCTATAGAGTCTTCTTTGGTTGGCTTGACATCAAAGACCAAGTATGCTACGTTTCTTACCTCTTCTTTATTGGTATATTGAGATTCATGCTCCTTGATATAGGTAGCGTAATCTTCATCTGTTACTTTAATTTCTGCATCAGTCACCACATCAAAAGGAATTTTGACATAATCGAAAGTAGCTGTTTCGTTGTTCAGCTTGTTCATCGCTTCTGCATACCAAGTAGGAGTATAAATAGCTTTCGCTACCAAGTTGTTCAGTTTGGTTTGCTTTTGTTGTTTGATGACTTGCTTCCTCAATTCGTTAAATCTATTAGCAAATTCAGGATTGGTAACAGTGCCTTCGTCGATGGCCTTTTTGATTTCATTCAATTGCTCTCTATCCACTTGTCCAGTCTGTGGGTTGCGGTAAAATGACTGAATCATTGGACTTAAGTTGGTGCCAAATTCCAATTCATTGAGTTCATCAGCCCCAACACCGATGCCTGTTTCATCTGAAATCTCGTTGACTATGGCATTTTCGATGAAGTAATTCCATAAGGAGTTTCTTCTACCATAAACGTCACCAGAGCCACTGTACAATGCTTCTTCAGTCCTCTGGAAATCCATATAATCAATTTTTTGCCCATCTACCTCACCGATGGTGGTTTTCGAACCCATACCGCTACCATTATTGCCATTGGTCATATCCATGATGATAAAACCAGCCAATGCCAGTGCCAATAAAATGACGACCAACCACATGTGTTTTCTGATCTTTCCTATTAAAGCCATAGTATCTTATTGAAATTTAAATATCTGATTTACTTATTAAAAATGCTTTATACTTATATTTTGCGAAAAGTGCCACAAAGGTAATTTATTTGCTGCTATTTCCAAATATCATCATCAAATTTGCTTATAAATCTATGTATTTCAGGCCAAGGTATATAAAATCTAAGATTTATTACATAAAATGTTAAATGACATCTAATGCCATCCTTCAATATGATCTGAAAGTTTATTTATTTGGCTTGTACTTGATTTCTTGCTAGTTTATACATCCACAAACAGTTTTTGGTGCTTTTGCTTGGTTAATTGCTTCATTTGTTTAATATTTGTACTCTATGTATTTGTAAGAGCCAAATCTGTAAAGAGGTTTTTTGGGATTTATAATTTGGTCTTTTTTAATATTTTATTTTTAAATCTGAATCGCTGATCATTATGTGATCTATTTTGTCGAATATTAGTTTATTATATAGCAAAACACAAATTTTAGTAATGAAGCTTGTACAAATATACCTGATGAGTCTATTGATGATTTTTATATCTTGTAAAAAAGAAGGATCAGGAGTAAAGCAAAATACCCCAAATACTGGTTCACCAGCCAAACCTATCAGTGTAGAGGGCTTGATAGCAAGATATGAGAAGATTTCGGGTACCATCTCGACATCTGGCACTATATTGGCCAATGAAGAGGTAGAAATTAAAAGCGAAGTTCCTGGAAAGATTATTGGCATTTATTTTAAAGAAGGGCAGACTGTAAACAAAGGGCAGCTATTAGTAAAACTTAATGATGATGATTTGCAAGCTCAAGTCAACAAATTGGAAATCGAAATAAAACTAGCAGATGATAAAGAAAAAAGACATAAGCAACTTTTGGCATCATCAGCCATCAGTAAAGAAGAATATGATGTCATTTTGACCAATCTCAATTTGCTAAAAGCCAATGTTGCCATCATCAAAACTAGTATTGAAAAAACAAGAATTACTGCACCGTTTACTGGAATTGTTGGTTTGAAAAATGTAAGCCCAGGTGCCTTTATCACTACGGCTACAGTTATCTCTTCCATACAAAGTATTCAACCCTTGAAACTGGACTTTACGGTGCCTGAAAAATACAATACTTCACTCAAAGTAGGCACAAAAGTAGCTTTTAAAGTAATAGGCAGCGCCAAAACTTATACTGCTATCATTTATGCAAAAGAACCGAAAATAGATGCTGACAGTAGGACAGCAAAAATGCGAGCTCAGTTTTCAAATCCAGGTAATCAGCTTTCACCAGGATCGTTTGCCGAAGTAGTCATTCCGCTCGGTAATGACGAAAATGCACTCATGATACCCACCATAGCATATATACCAGATATTTCAGGTGCTAAGGTATTTGTATCAAAAGGTGGGCAAGCAGTGAGTGTTCCAGTCAAAGCTGGCATCAGGACTGCATCTGCCATACAGATTACTGAAGGCATTAATCCCGGTGATACTGTATTGACTACAGGCATCTTACAGCTCAAACCCAAATCACCAGTGAGTGTGAAAATCATTAATAAAGCTGACTAAAAGATTACCAATATGAGTTTGTCAGAAATCAGCATCAAGAGACCGGTATTAGCCACAGTCATGTCCATTGTGATTGTACTTTTTGGTATCATTGGATTTTTTTACTTAGGTATCAGAGATTATCCTAGCGTTGATCCACCTGTAATCACAGTAAGTACTACCTATACAGGTGCCAATTCTGATGTCATCATCTCACAAATCACAGAACCGATAGAAGAATCAATCAATGGTATAGATGGTATCAAAACGATCACTTCTACATCGAGTGATGGACGCAGTACTATCACTGTAGAGTTTGACTTGGAAGTTGATCTGGAGACTGCGGCCAATGATGTAAGAGATAGAGTATCAAGAGCACAACGCAATCTACCTCCAGATGCCAATCCTCCTATCGTAAGTAAAGCCGATGCAACGGCACAACCTATACTATCATTGACAGTGCAAAGCGACCAACGCTCACTATTGGAACTCACAGAAATAGGCAATAACCTATTTAATGAAAGGATGCAAACTATACCTGGAGTGAGTGGTGTCAATATTTGGGGAGAGAAAAGATACAGCATGAAGCTGATCATGGATCCCAAACTCATGTCTGCACAAGGTATTACACCTATTGATGTCAGGAGTGCACTTACCAATGCCAATGTTGAATTGCCCACAGGTCGGATAGATGGAAATGATACAGAACTTACCATCAGAACAGTGGGCAGAATCGAAACTGTTGAAGAATTTAATAACCTGATCATACGTGATATGAATGGTTCAGTCATACGTTTTAAAGATGTAGGACGTGCCGAGATGAGACCTGAAAACGAGCGCTCTTTGTTGAGAGGCAATGGCGCAGTACCCATGATCGGTGTAGCAGTGACGCCTCAGCCTGGAGCCAACTATGTAGCTATAGCGGATGAATTTTATAAAAGGCTTGAAGATATTAAAAAAGAGTTGCCAGCAGATCTCAAATTGGGAATGGCACTTGATACGACTATTGGTATTAAAAACGCTATTTTGGAGGTAGAAGAGACGATTTTTATTTCTTTTGGATTGGTCGTATTGGTCATATTTTTATTTTTAAGAAACTGGAGATCCACGCTTATACCAGTCATAGCCATACCAATATCACTGATAAGTGCATTTTTCATTATGTATTTGGCAGGATACTCCATCAATATTTTGACACTGCTCGGCATAGTTTTGGCAACAGGTCTAGTGGTGGATGACGCCATAGTTGTTTTAGAAAACATATATCAAAAAATAGAACAAGGTATGTCTCCAAGAGAGGCAGCTTTTAAAGGTTCAGAAGAAATCTTTTTTGCCATAGTATCTACTACAGTTACCTTGGTAGCAGTGTTTTTGCCTATTATGTTTTTGCAGGGACTGACAGGCAGATTGTTTAGAGAGTTTGGAGTAGTAGTAGCTGGTTCGGTTTTGATTTCAGCCTTCGTATCATTAACATTGACACCGATGATGAGCTCTCGATTATTGAAATCTGGCGACCACGAGCGAGGTTTTTATAAATGGTCAGAAGGGTTTTTTGAAGGTATGACCAATTGGTATGCCAAAGGTCTCAATGGATTTTTTAGAGTCAGATGGATGGCCATCATATTGATGTTGATATCTGCATGGATGATCTATACTTTGGGCAAAGGCTTGCCTTCAGAATTGGCTCCATTGGAAGATAAGGGTAGATTTAGTGTCAATGCAACAGCTCCTGAGGGTACTTCATTTGAATACATGAATAATTTCTTAACAAAAGTGATCAATGATGTAGAGCAAATACCAGAAAAAGAATCTATCTTATCTGTGACTGCTCCTGGTTTTGGTGCATCCCAAGCTTCCAATACAGGTTTTGTTCGTATTTCATTGGTCGAACCAGAAAAGAGGACAAGATCTCAAATGGAAATAGCTGATGAATTGGCAAATACTATAAAAAAATATTCTGAAGCAAGGGTCTTTGTCAATCAAGAGCAAACCATAGGCGATAGGCGTGGAGGATTACCGGTCCAATATGTCATCATGGCTCCAAACTTTGAGATGCTTAAAAAAGTGATTCCTTCATTTCTTGAAAAAGCTAGAGCTAGTGATAAATTTCAGGCTGTGGACATCAATTTAAAATTTAACAAGCCTGAGTTAAAAATTGATATTGATCGCAATAGAGCGCAAGCATTGGGTGTATCTGTCATGGACATAGCACAGACACTTCAATTGTATTTTGCCGAGCAACGTTTGGGTTTCTTCATTAAAAATGGCAAACAATACCAAGTCATCGGTATGGCAAACCTTGAAAATAGAGATGATCCATCTGATTTGAAAGGTATCTATGTCAGAAACAACAAAGGTCAAATGATACAGCTGGACAATGTGATCACCATGTCGGAACAGAGCAATCCGCCACAATTGTACAGGTTCAATAGATATGTGTCGGCCACTATATCAGCTGGAACAGCTCCAGGAGTTTCCTTGGGTCAAGGTATTGAGACAATGAAAGAGATCGGCACAGAAGTTTTGGATGACAATTATACTACAGATTTATCGGGACCATCCAAGGAATTGGAAGAAAGTTCTTCTACTTTATTGTTTGCCTTCATCTTGGCATTACTATTGGTTTATTTAATCCTATCAGCTCAGTTTGAAAGCTTCAAAGATCCATTGATCATCATGCTTACAGTACCATTAGCTTTGGCAGGAGCCATTTTGGCGCTTTGGTACACAGACTCTACCCTCAATATTTTCAGTCAAATAGGTATCATAGTTTTGGTGGGTATTGTGACCAAAAATGGTATTTTGATCGTGGAGTTTGCCAATCAACGCAAGGAAGAAGGTTTATCTACAATTGATGCGGTCAAGGACGCTGCTGTCTCCAGGTTGCGGCCTATCTTGATGACAAGTCTTGCCACTGTGCTGGGTGCATTACCGATAGCGTTAGCTTTGGGTGCCGCTTCCTCTTCAAGAGTGTCTATGGGTATTGCCATCATTGGTGGTCTTATGTTTTCGCTGATATTGACACTTTTTGTAATACCAGCCTTGTACACATATATGTCTGGGCATACCAAGCCTATCGCCACTGATCTAAATTATTGATTGCTTGAGAAGGTATTAACATCAAAACATTGGCTAGTTTAATTTATAAACTTTTTAAACTTTTTAATAAAACAACTAATTGATGTATTTTTGGACTAATATAGACATTAAATCTACCATAATTATATTGCTTTTAGTTATTTTAGCTATTCCTGTTTACCTTTTATCTATTTGGATTGTAAATAAATTTAAAATTGAGAAGGAAGAAAACAGGAAAATTTTAGCTATCATGGCAACAATTATTTTCAGTCCAATAATTTATTTTGGAATTATTATAATTTGGATATTTTCGATAACGTATTATCCAAAAATTGACTTTAATAAGCAAAAATGGGAATCAAACAAAGATGAGAGATACAAAATGTCGGAATATATAATTAGTAATAATATGTTGATCGGTAAAACTAAGGATGAAGTTATTAACCTTTTAGGCAATGAATATTATAACTACAATGAAAATCACATCGCTTTTTACTTAGGATTTGTCCCAAGAATATTTAAAATAGATCCAGATTTATTGGACATCTATTTCGAGAATGGTAAAGTAACAAAAGTTGGTCAGCATGAATCATAAAATGAAAACAGACTGATGCTTTACACAATACTTACTTAGTATCCAATAAAGGTAAATACATACAAAAAACTTTGATAGACTCATTTTTTACCAAGCCATAGCAATTACCTTGTTAGATGTTTATTCAATATTTTAATTTTAAATTCTACCAAAATATAAAATAATTCCTTTTGGAAATACTATATTTACAAAACACTGTTATCTTTGTTACAACAAACAAAACATTTAAATCATGAAAGACAAAATTCTAATGGGATTGTGCGGCTTGGTAGGTCTCGCAATGGTAGTTTTTGGACTCAACAAGTTTCTAAATTTTTTGCCAATGCCAGAGATGCCACAAGCGGCTCAAGAGATGTTCAACCATTTTATGGGTATAGGTTGGCTCATGCCCTTGGTAGCCATTGCAGAGATCGTAGGCGGCATCCTACTCGCTTGGCCAAAAACTAGGGCTTTGGGAGCAATAGTTCTTTTTCCTATCATCATAGGTATAGTTGCACATCATTTTCACATGGGAGATTTGATACAAGGTCCAGTGCCTCTCTTCTTATTGGTCATATTATGGGCGATCTTAGATAGTAAAGATCAGTATATGCCTATGATCAAAAAGTAAAATGTAAGGATCTGCTTTTCCAGCATTTGATTTACCAATTAATAAAATAAGGGCATTGATCCGTTAAAATCAATGCCCTCGTTCTTATAAACTGAAACTTTTTATTACAAATTTTAATAGCTTTGAATTTTGGTTTAAGGCTTTGAATATTTTCAACGACTTCTATCAATGCTAGATATGAAATGTCACTAAACATCTTATACCAAACCATTTTCAAGATTACATTTCACCAAATAAACTTTCTAATGACTCACCACTATTTTTTGGGTGATATTTCCTTTTTTGCTTTGAAGATTGGCGATATAAATGCCTGAAGGCCAATTATATACTGGTATTTCCAGATCAACATTGCGAATCTTGGTGGTATAGTAAACTTCTCCTGTTATTCTAATCATTTCGATTTGACTTCCTATGAGTTCTTCCTTTAGTTTGATGCGTAAGATGTCATCAACTGGATTATTGGATGTCATTATGCCAGAGAGATCAGGATTTTTGAAAGTTGATGATGTTTTTTGAATGCTGATATTGTCAAGCTTCCATGAGGAATTAAACAAGAGACAATTGAGTGAAAGTCCAAATTTTCCTTTTTTTTGAATAGGAATACTGTATGATTTCAATGAATTATCGGTATCAAAAATGGCAAAAT
Source organism: Saprospiraceae bacterium (assembly GCA_046329385.1). Classification (GTDB taxonomy): domain Bacteria; phylum Bacteroidota; class Bacteroidia; order Chitinophagales; family Saprospiraceae; genus OLB9. The sequence continues at coordinate 181,172 of JAXLUT010000001.1, read as the reverse complement.
CTGGTAAGTAGGAGGTACCATCATGGATTTTTAAATAATTGTAATATTCATTTGATGTGCCAAAACGTGTATCAAAATGGAGAGTTACATTTTCATCATCACCTGCATTAATACAGACTTTAGCGGTCGATAAGTTGAAACTGTTATCCGAATTAAATGCAAAATGAGCTTCAGGATCTACACAATCATCTATGCTGGATTCAAATTCATTTGTTTTTATGGAGAGTTGCTTACTTATTATAGTTTTGTCGCAAAACAAGCATTCGTCAACTATGACCGAAGGATGATCCAAATTGTCGTCAAATGTCACTTTCTCATTGATAGATAAGTGTTTGCCAAAATACCTGCTTAAAGTATCAGAAACTTCAAGAAATTCTTCATTATTGACATTGGAATAGATTTCTACTATGGCTTGCTCAATATTTTTAACTTCAAAGTCATTAAAATAACTTTGAATATTTGAAATTTGTAACTGACCTGTTGAAGAAGCGTTGGAATTGGCATAGTAGGTAAATGAATGCGTTTCTTGGCCTTCTTTGATTAATATATTGAACGGAATGGATGTAGAGTCACAAATATTTCCTATTAAATCATAGTACACGTAAGAAATACCTAATGAAGGATTACAAACATCATTGGGTATGATGACCCTTTGAGTGCCTGGCCTAAAAATATCTTTAGCAGCTAAATTTGTGTTGGCAACATGGACGCTGAAAAACTCAGTTTCGAATCTGACATTTTCATTTTGAGAATGATAACTTATGGTTGAATAAAAATTGACTCCAAAAATATTGAATCAAAGTTGGCAGTATTATCAATCAACAAGGATATTTTTCTCCTTTTGATATTCTCTGAAGGTAAGTAAACAGCATTGTAAATGGTGTCATTGATTTGGGTGAGGCTACCATTCAAAATCTTTGTATAAATGATATCAATCAAAATATTTATAGGTGTATTGGCTGGAATTTCATGTTTCCCATCATATTTTAAATCTACATTTATTTGTTTGAATTTTCTATCACATATTCTCATACCACTATTGCCACCATTGATAGAAATTTGAAAGCTTGCGGATTCTGATTCAGCATTGATTATCTCAGGAGTAATGCCTACTGCTTTCCAGGCTTCTAAAATAGAATTTCTGACAACAACGTCGCCAGGGAAAAGGTCGTCTGCTGCCTCAAGAGAGTATTGAAACATATCAAAATATCCACTTGAAGGAGATAAATAAGATTGATGAGTATGAAAAACAATATCAAGAGCACGATCCATGCCTATAGGCTTTACATCATACACCCAACCAAGTTCATTTGCCCCTTTTTTGCCATCACAGAGCATTGTAAACCATAAATTTGATATAGCACTATTGGTATGCACTCCAAAGCTTAAAAACACAAGATCTTCCCAATTTTCACCTTTATATACAGATGGATGATTGTGTTGAAAAGGTGCATTCATCGTCCTAAAAGGACTTGCCCCTCTAAATATTGGTTCGCCCATTACCCAAGAAAAATTTTCTGGGAATGCCCATTTTTCCAATGCTTTGCCTATGATGTCACTAAAAGATTCATTGAGTGCACCTGATTCGCCTTGGTAGATAAGATCTGAACTGTAATCGGTGATACCATGAGCAAACTCATGACCCACTATATCTATGGATGTAAACGGACTGTAATCCTGACAATCTCCACTGCCATAATTGGTACTTTTTCCATTCCAATATGCATTGTTATAGAGCAACTTACCCACATTGGCCACCAAAGGTATATTATTGTCATCAAGGCTCTTTAAGTCAAATTTTTCTTTCATGAAATCGTAAAATTTACCAGTCCCAAACAGAACATCAATGGCTGCATTTTTCCAAGGGTCATTAAAGTCCACAGTTGATTGATTGGTTTCGACTACTTCATTGGTATAAAAATCATTGACTGTGATAGTGGCATCACGTGTATTATCTTGAAAAACTATCTTATTGGGCGAAATGGAGTCAAGGTTGATATCCACATTACCATAATAATTGCTGACACCTTTACCTGGTACATTTTGATGTTTGATTTTTTGTTCGGTAAATAGCAGTAACCCAGTCATGGCATCTATAATCATCTCAACATGAATATTTTTGCCAAGGTGTTCCATTTCCACATTATAAGTAGGTATCAAAATGTCGGTAAAATCAGGATAATTTTTGTCGCTATATGTCTTTTCAATTTTTAATAAAGATATGTCTGAATCATTGATTTTATCAGAAAAATTTTCCTTGATATAGTCCTTAAATTGGGTTTTTGCAGATTGAGATGCCATTTTTTCATCCATCAGGTGACTATTAGTTATTCTTGATGCGCTATAATCATGGCCACTTTTCTTTTTTATAATACCATTTTTTGAATGCAATACAATGGTTGCATTATTGACTCTTAAATGATTGATGGTTTGTTTGTATTTCGTATGTGTATTGGACGATCTGTCATTTTTAGATTTTATCTTTTCAAAACTAATGTGTAAATGTTGATTTTTGAGTTTTTTTGTCAGTGAGTCGATAAATTGCGATTCTGAAATTTGTTTATTGAAAAAATATTCTTTTTCTAAATGATGTCCTTGACCAAATGAAGAAAACAAAATCAGACTGAAGAAAAATGTAATGACGGATTTCATAATAAAAGCTTTATTAAGATTAAAATTTCTAATTTTCAAAACAAAAATAAGATTAAATTTTAAATAAAAATAAAATTTTAAAATTTTTTTAAAATAAAAGCTTTGGACGTTTGATGTACGTTGTTTTAAGGTCTGTAAGAGCAATATAATTAAGATAGTGAATAGATTGATTTAGATATCAGCTTTAGCTTTGTTTCTGTTATTTTTTAAATAAATATTGTCAACCTATAATTTAACAAAAATTTGCATTAGTCAATATATTGCTTTCCATTTGTGTGATAAAAGTCAAATTATAACTTTACATCATGAAGAGTAAGTCATTACTATTACAACACTTAAAAAAGAAGATGGCGGCTTATGCCATACTAAAACAAATCGCTGGTTTTAAAGGATTATTCTTTCAAATTAAAAAGCAATTTTTCCTAAATTTTTTGACATAATTCACAAAATTAGTACTTTTTATTAGAATATAATCGCAAAATATGGGTATTTTGATATTTTGATTTTCATATGATTCGGCAATTATTTTTTGTTATTTGACTTTGAAAGATATAAAAAAGGGCTTTGATCTTAACGGATCAATGCCCTCACACTTAGGAACTGAAACTATTCGTAAACTAACTAATTGATCGCTATTGATTTTGGTCCTTTAGCAATGGCTTCCTCCTTTTTCGGTAAAGTCAAAGTAAGGATGCCATGTTGATATTCAGCATGGATTTTGTCAACATTCACCTTGTCAGAGAGATGAAACGACCTCTTAAATGAAGTGTAATTGAACTCTTTTCTAGTCCATTTGCCTTCTTGTTTTTCTTCAGATTCGTTTGTCTTTGCTGATGAAATGATCAGTTGGTCATTCTCTATTTGGATATTAAAATCATTCTTGTCTAGGCCAGGAGCTGCGATGTCCATTACAAAATTTTCGTCATTTTCTGATATGTTGACCGAAGGAGTGGTCACTGCATAATCTGACCCTACGATGTCCGAAATACTTCGATTGAACACATCATCAAGGATATTGGTCAATGTCCTTCCTTGCAAAAATGGATTTACTTTTACTATATTCATGGTTATATTTTTAAATGGTTTATGAAAAAAATTGTTATTGAATTTTAATACTCAACGGTGATTTTACCTCTGGTTTTGGCACCACGATGCTCAATATCCCATTGTCACTTGAAGCATTGATTTGGTCAGCATTTACATGCTCCGGTAAGGTAAACACTCTTTCAAATGTAGAATAATTGAATTCCCTTTTGACAAATTTTGTGCTTTCAGCAATTTCTTTTTTACCAGATACTTTGATCTTATTGTCTTCCAATGTGATTTGGATGTCTTCTTTGCTAAATCCAGGTACAGCAAGTTGGATGTTAAATCCTGTTTCTGTTTCTGAAATATTAGCGTAAGCAGGAGAAGAAGCCGTCTTCATCTCTTGTACAATTTGTTGCATTGGCTTATGAAAAAACTCTCCAAAATGTCTGTTGAAGTCCTCACTTGATCTTCTGATACCAGGTCTAAATATTGTGTGTGTCATTTTAAAAATTTTATTTTTTGCTATTAATGAATGATTACAAGCACTATATTGCAATTGGTATTCCAATCCAATTTTTTGCACCAAAATGACAGATGGCACAACAAATCAATGACATAATGACACTTTTTGTTTTGAAAATATGCCATTATGGCAGTTAACTGGTTAATTCTAAAGGTATTTTGATGTATTTAAAATGATGAAATGACATAAATCAATGTATCATCTGATAATTATCTTATTGTTGCCCATATATAGATGCTACCTTTCCCCATGTTTTGTAAAAGTACATTTCATTACCCTTGATTATAAATAATACCAATCGACGTTTGATGGATAAGATATTGATGGAGATAATTTATTGATAATATACAAATTAAATATTATAGGTATTATTATTTTAAAAAAATTAAGTATTAATATAAATTTTTGTTTCCTAAAATTAAAATGATACTTAAATTGGTTGTACCTTTTACCCTAATTATAATATTTTGCTAAACCGACATATTAATAAATAACAAAAAATCATTATTATGAGTGTAGATACAAAAAATATCCGGAATGTCGTCCTCTTGGGCCATTCCGGATGCGGGAAAACAACGCTGGCTGAAGCAATGCTCTTCGAATCAGGTGCCATCAATAGAATGGGCACTGTGGCTGGCGGAAACACAATGTCAGATTACACGGCAATTGAGCAAGAAAGAGGCAATTCGCTATTTTCTTCACTGATGCATGTCAAATGGCGCGATTGCAAAATCAATATTTTGGACACACCAGGTTTTGATGATTTCATTGGCGAAGTAGTCTGCTCCCTCAAAGTAGCTGATACAGCATTGATGGTACTCAATAGTGCTCATGGTGTTGAAGTAGGCACTGAGATTCTTTGGGATTATGTCAATGATTTTAAGACGCCAACTATTTTTGTCATTAGTCAGTTGGACCACGAAAAATCAGATTTTGACACTACGCTGGAGCAAGCCAAAGAAGATTTGGCCCAAAAGTAAGCCGCTCAATACCCTATCAACCAAGAGTACAGGATTCAATGCTATTATTGATGCTGTGCGTATGGTGATGTATGAATTTGGGCCTAATGGGGCAAACCAGAGAAGAAACCAATCCCAGATTCTGAAATGGCCAAAGCAATGGATCTTCACAACGCACTTGTCGAAGCAGCCGCTGAAAATGAAGAGGGATTGATGGAGAAATTTTTTGAGCAAGGTACTCTCAGCGAAGAAGACATGACAGCTGGACTGAGAATAGCATTGGCTCATCAACAGATTTTTCCAGTATTTTGCTGCTCAGCTCTCCAAGACAAGGGTAGTGGACGTGTCATGGGATTTATCAATGATGTAGCTCCTTCTCCAGCTGATGTGCCGCCTTTTGAGTTGGTGGGTGGTAAGACGATGACTTACGATGCCAAAGCACCTGCTTCAATTTTCATCTATAAAACAATATCTGAGCCTCAAGTTGGTTTAGTGAGTTACTTTAAAGTGTATTCTGGTACCGTACGAGCAGGTGATGAATTGATCAATGCAAAAAATGGCACGCATGAGCGCATTTCTCAAGTATTCGAATCAGAAGGTAAGGTGCGCAATACCATAGATTACTTACAAGCAGGCGATATTGGTGTCACACTTAAGCTGAAAAACTCCCATACTAATAATACACTTTCGACAAAGGGAGTAAGTTTCGAAATTGACCCAATACATTTTCCAGAGCCTCGTATCCGCACAGCGGTAGTGCCACCGAGCAAGGCAGATATGGAAAAGCTAATCAAAGCTCTCCATCAGATAGAAGAGGAAGACCCAACACTCATCGTAGAGCAAAATGCCACCTTGAAGCAAACCATTATCCACGGACAAGGTCAGCTGCATTTGGATCTCATCAGATATAGGATCGAGAAAAATTTTGGCGTCCACATGGATTTTGAAAGGCCGCGCATCCCTTACAGAGAGACCATCACTCGAGCTGCCAACGAGGTATATCGCCACAAAAAACAAAGTGGTGGAGCTGGTCAGTTTGGTGAAGTACACATGAGGATCGAGCCATACTACGAAGGAATGCCAAATCCTGAAGGCCTCACCGTCAAGCATGTGGAGATTGACGATCTCGATTGGGGCGGAAAACTGGCATTCTACTGGTGTATCGTAGGCGGCACCATTGATGCCAAATATTCGAGCGCCATCAAAAAAGGTATCATGCAAAAAATGACCGAAGGGCCATTGACAGGATCCAACTGTCAAGACATCAGAGTCTCTATATATGATGGTAAAATGCACCCAGTTGACTCCAATGATATGGCATTTATGCTGGCAAGTATAGGTGCCTTCAGAGCAGCATTCAAAAATGCAGGTGCGCAAATTTTAGAACCAATTTATGATGTGGACATCACTTGTTCTGACTCAGCTATGGGCGATATCATGGGCGACCTTCAGACCAGGAGAGCCATCATCATGGGTATGGACTCTGACGGGCACTATCAAAAAATAAAAGCTCGAGTGCCTATAGCGGAGATGTACCAATATTCATCTACATTGAGATCTTTGTCGCAAGGTAAAGCTAAATTTACAAGAAAATTTGCTGATTATGTAGCAGTGCCATCCGATATCCAAAGCAAACTCATTGCAGAGCATAAAGAGGAGGAAGAAGATCATCACCATTGATTTACTTCCAATAATATTCTAATAAAAACCCGAAGGCAGATAATTTGATCTTCGGGTTTTTTATTTTTGGTATAAAAATGTCAGAAATTTTATTGTATTACTGCCAAATTGGCGCAAATCTTATAATGGCACAAACTTTGACAAATCCAAAGGTATTAAACAAAAATATTCTATCATGTCGAAAGGTAATATATCAGTACAAGCGGAAAATATTTTTCCTATTATTAAAAAGTTTCTTTATTCAGACCATGAAATTTTCTTAAGAGAATTGGTCTCAAATGCCGTCGATGCTACAACAAAATTAAAAACTTTGGCACTGAAAGGTGAGTTCAAAGGTGAATTGGGAGATACTAAAATCGAAGTCAAAATCAACAAAGAAAACAAAACGCTGCATGTCATAGACCATGGTATCGGTATGACAGAAGATGAGGTAAATCGATATCTCAATCAAGGAGCTTTTTCGTCTGCTGAAGAGTTTTTGGCAAAATACAAAGACGATGCTACCATCATTGGGCACTTTGGTCTTGGGTTTTATTCAGCATTTATGGTAGCTGATAAGGTAGAAGTGATCACCAAATCCTACAAAGCAGATGCTACAGCCGTAAAATGGGAATGCGATGGCAATCCAGAATACACCATCGATCCCAGTGACAAAACCACTAGAGGCACAGAAATAATCCTTCATATCAACGAAGAAAATGCCGAATATCTCGAAGAGCATCGCATCAGAGAGTTGCTCAATAAATACTGTAAATTCTTGCCAGTTGAAATCAAATTTGGCACCAAAACAGAATCAACCTGGGAAGGTGAAGGAGATGACAAAAAAGAAATAAAAACAGAGGTTGATGACATTATCAACAATCCGCATCCTATTTGGAAGCAAAAACCTAGCGAGTTGACGGATGAAGATTATAAGAAGTTTTATCAAGAATTGCACCCATTCAGTCAGCCACCATTATTTTGGATCCATCTGAATATTGACTATCCATTCAATCTGACAGGTATCCTGTACTTTCCAAAACTCAACAATAGCTTTGAAGTACAGAAAAACAAGATCCAACTTTACAGCAATCAAGTATTCATCACAGATGATGTCAAGGAGATTGTACCAGAATTTTTGATGTTGCTACATGGCGTTATTGATTCGCCAGATATACCACTCAATGTATCGAGGAGTTATCTCCAATCAGATGCCAATGTCAAAAAAATAAATACTTACATATCAAAAAAAGTTGCTGAGAAGTTGCAATCACTGTTTGAAAATGATAGGCTAGGATTTGAAGAAAAATGGAAAGAAATCAGCACCTTTGTCAAATACGGAATGATTTCTGACGAAAAATTCAATGAAAAAGCTATGTCTTTTGCTTTACTCCGCAATATTGACAATCAATATTTCACTATTGAAGAATATAAAGAAAAGATAAAAGCCAATCAAACCGACAAGCACAATAAGCTCATCTGCATCTATGCCAATGATCTCAAAGGTCAACACAGTTATATCAAAGCAGCGAAGGATTATGGTTATGATGTATTGGAGATGGACACCATCATTGACAATCACTTCATGCAACATCTTGAGTACAAAGGCCAGGATTTGACCTTCGTAAGGGTGGACTCTGAAACTCCTGACAATCTGGTACAGAAAGACGAAACCAAGGAATCAGTACTGAGTCAAGCTGAGCAAGACAAAGTAAAAGATATCTTTACCAATTCGGTCAAAAACCTTGGTATGGGACATATTGAGTTGAAGGCCATGTCTCCAAATGATCATCCTGTAGTCATCACTAAACCAGAATTTATGAGAAGGATGAAGGAGATGCAAGCATTGCAAGGTATGGATATGAATATGTTTCCTGATAGTCACAATGTTGTCATCAATACCAATCATCCATTGATAGCCGATAAACTGATCAAAATGAAGAGTGAAGAAAAGAAAGCTGATTTTGCAAACTACTTGCATGATTTGGCTTTGCTCAACCAAAATATGCTCAATGGAGAAGAGTTGTCAGCTTTTATAAGCCGAAGTCTTGAATTTGTGAAATAATAGTAGTACCCATTTCATATTATTTATAAAGCCGCATCTTATAGAATAGGGTGCGGCTTTTTACTTTTTGAAAATAAAATAAACAGCAAGTACCAAAAAACAAAAGCCTATCAAGTGATTGATTCGGAATTGTTCGGTTTTAAATATTAAAATGACAAAAAGCGAAAATACCGTCAAAGAGACTACTTCTTGAATCACTTTTAGCTCCCACAGATTGAATGGTCCACCATTGCCTTTATAGCCAATTTTATTGGCAGGAACTTGGAAACAATATTCAAAAAAAGCAATGCCCCAACTCAGCATAATGATCGCAAATAGCCCAAGTTTGGCGCCCCATTTCCATTCGGCGATCTTCAAATGGCCATACCATGCCAATGTCATGAAAATATTGGAAATAATCAATAATACAATGGTGTAAAATGATTTCATAACTTCAAGTCTTTTGAAGCCCAAAGATATCTGCAGGCATAAGATCTGTATGGTCTCCAACTTTCTGCAATCTGAATAAGATCTTCTATCAAGGCCTTCTTTTCAGAAGTAACACCGTATAACTCTACCATTTTTGTCCTGATGATCAGGTCATCCAAAGGCAAAACATCGGGTCTATGCAACGAAAACATAAGAATCATCTCAACGGTCCATTTTCCAACACCTTTAATTTTGGTCAATTCGGCGATGATATCTTCATCAGACCAAGTATCCCAATTTGTATCATGTAATGTGTTTTCGTCAAAATGTCGGCAAACATTCTGAATGTATTGTGCTTTTTGGGCAGAAAGACCAACGCTACGTAGCTGCTCAATGTTAAGGTTGAGTATTTGCTGAGAAATATTATGTGATGTATCAAAAAGATTGATAAATCTCCCATAAATCGTGGCTGCAGCTGAAGTACTCAATTGTTGTGAAACTATAGATCTCAATAAGTCGTCAAACACCTTGATTGGTTCTTTATGGATCGTAAGGGTACATTGGTCAATAATAAAGGCGAGCTTATCATCTTGTTTCAGATGATTTAATATCTCATCATTCATATTTTTTGCTTTAAGAATTGATCCATTAATGTGCCTCCAACCAATTGGTGCCTACACCCATTTCTACCAAAATAGGTACTTTAAGATTTGGAATGGCATTTCGCATTTTGTCGCTTATAATGGATTTTACCTTCTCCAATTCTGGTTTATACACATCAAAAACCAATTCGTCGTGTACTTGCAGTACCATACGTGATGCCAATCCTTCACTTCTGAAGGCATCATGGATGTGGATCATTGCTATCTTGATCATATCTGCTGCAGTACCTTGTATAGGAGTATTGATGGCCACGCGTTCGGCATTCGATGCAGTGAGTGAATTTCTGGAATTGATGTCTCTCAAATTTCGCCTTCTACCCAGCATTGTTTTGACATATCCCAGCTCTCTCGCACTATTCACAGTGGTATCCATATAATTTTTCAAACCTTTAAACTCTCTGAAATAACTTTGTATCAATTCAGTGGCTTCTTTGCGCGATATGCCCAATTGTCTTGAAAGATTGGTAGCACCAGCTCCATAAGTGATAGAAAAGTTGACTGTTTTGGCATTACGTCTTTGCTGGGCAGTCACTTCATCGTATGGTACGCCATATACTTTGGCAGCTGTCGCTTTGTGAAAATCATTGCCAGCTATAAATGCATCCAACATAGACTTATCATCGCTGATGTCTGCAATGATACGGAGTTCAATCTGAGAATAATCGGCAGCAAGCAAGATATGATCATCATCTCTTGGTACAAAGGCCTTGCGTATTTCTCTACCAGCTTCGTCTTTTATAGGAATGTTTTGAAGATTTGGATTTTCAGAACTTAACCTTCCTGTTGCAGCACGAGCTTGATTAAAATTGGAATGAACTCGACCAGTCCTTGGGTTGATCATGTTGGGCAAGGCATCTACATAAGTGGACTTCAATTTACTGAACTTTCTATGTTCCAATATAGCATCAATTACTATGTGCTCACCAGCCAATTCGGTCAACTTATCAAAGTCTGTGGAATATTGTCCTGAAGAAGTTTTTTTCCATCTGTACGGTACTTTCAGCCTATCAAACAAGACTTCACCTACTTGTCGTGGTGATGAAATATTAAAATGAACACCAGCATTTTTGTAAATCTCCTGCTCTTTTTCTAGAATCATTTTGTCCAATTCCTTGGAATATTCTTTTAGGAAGTCACCATTTATTTTAATACCTTCATACTCCATATCACAAAGTACTCTGATCAATGGCTCTTCGATGGTATTGTATAAATGATTTAATTCGTTTTCTTCCATCATTTTTTGGAGTACGGGCACCATCTGAAGAGTCAAATCAGCATCTTCACCTGCATATTCCTTAATTTTTTCCAAAGATACATCTCGCATGGAGAGTTGGTTTTTACCGCCTTTTCCTATCAAATCTTCAATTGGCACCATTTTGTAATCCAAGTATGACTCAGTGAGATAGTCTAGTTTGTGGCGCAAATCAGGCTCGACCAAATAATGTGTAATCATAGTATCGTACATTGGCCCTTGTAATTCAATACCATACCACTTCATCATGGTCATATCATATTTTATATTTTGACCTATCTTGGTGATATTGGGATTTTCTAAGACATTCTTAAAGTAAAAGAGCTTTCTTTTGCATTCAACTTGGTCTTTTGGCATTGGAACATAATAAGCTTCACCTGCCTTTACCGAGAAAGACAAGCCTACCAACTCAGCTTCATGGGCATCAATACCAGTAGTTTCAGTATCAAAACTTATTTGCTGATGATTTTCCAAAATTGTGACCAAGTTTGTTATTTCATCATCGGTCTGAACCAGATGGTAGGTATGAGGCGTATTTTCAATATTCTTTTTGGCAATCTGGTATTCTGGTGGCGTAGGTGTATTGCTAACAGTAGTGATTACTTCGTCACCAAATAAAGATTGTTGTACCGCTTTACCGCTATTGGATTGACCTATTGAATCACTTCCCAAGATTTGTTGTGCCAAAGTCCTGAATTCTAATTCAAGAAATATTTCTTTTATCTTCTCTTTGTTGATTGGATCAAGGGTAAACTTTTCTGCATCAAACTGAATAGGAGAGTTGATATCGATGGTTGCCAATCTCTTTGATAGTAATGCCTGATCGGCAAAATTGATGACATTTTCTTTTTGTTTTCCTTTCAGATTTTCTGCATTGGCTATGATGTTTTCGACAGATCCATATTCTTTAAGTAGTGCTACAGCTGTCTTTGGTCCAATTCCTGGTACTCCTGGTATATTGTCAACGCTATCACCTTGCAATCCCAATACATCGATCACTTGATCTACACGAGAAATTTCCCAATTAGCCAAGACTTCTTTTTCACCCAAAATTTCAATTTCATTGCCTTGTCTGCCAGGTTTGTACATGTAAATATTGGGTGAAACCAATTGTGCATAATCCTTGTCAGGTGTCACCATATATACTGTATAGCCTTCTTTTTCAGCTTGTTTTGCCAAAGTACCTATGACATCATCAGCTTCATAATTGGGTACCATGACCACAGGAATATTGAATGCCTCGATGATGTCTGGTATATACTTCATCGCTATGGTGATATCTTCGGGTTGTGCATCTCTATTGGCTTTGTACTCAGGATAATATTCATGCCGAAAAGTACCACCTTTCGGGTCAAAAGCCACAGCTATGTGGGTAGGTTTTTGATTGGTCATCAGATCCCACAGAGTGCGTACAAAACCAGTGATTGCTGAAGTATTGAGCCCTTTGGAGTTGATAAGAGGCCTTGTAATAAAAGCAAAGTGAGCCCTATACACTAAGGCGTGTCCGTCAAGCAAAAAAAGCCTTTTGTCTTCCATGTTGATGATGTTTTGATGATGGCAAAGATACAATAATATGTGAGATGGTGACTTACGCTTATTTATTGAATGAGTCGCCTTGCAATGAAATTCAGATATAAACTCAAAAAGGGATGCACCCTTCGATGCATCCCTAAGGAATTAATTTAAGCAAATTGTTGTTACTCGAGGCCGATCATCTTTTTAGTAGCAGTATTTGCTCCACATTCCACTTGGTAGATCATAACACCTCTGGTGTTTAGATCATTTTTAGAAAGTGTAAATGTATTGATACCTTTACCGAAAGATCCTTTATTTGTATATACTATTTTACCATTCACATCGAAGACTTTTAGGGTAGCTTCGCCGGCTTCTGGCAAATTGAATGAGATTGATGTTTTGTCAGCAAACGGGTTAGGTTCGTTTTGATATAATTCGAAGTTGGCAGCGTGGTCTGCATTGGCAAATCTTAGGGACAATTTACCAGTGTTTAAAGACTCACCTGCATACAATTCAGCACTTACTTTGTCAGATGATATTGAAATCACATCAGCAACATTGGCATTTGCTTTTGGTGCTACGTTGATGGTCAACATTTGTTTACCATTGATGGCAATGACATCGTTCCAGCTTATAGTGTAAGTATTGTCAGAAATTTTAGCTATGTTTGTTTCTGGCAATTTGGTGTTTCCAACATAAATATCTCCAAGATCGGCATTGTTGATTTTAAGTGTAAACTGCATACCATAAACTGCATCTATATCTGCATCAAATGTGATTGCTTGTACCTCATTAGCTTTCAAAGATACATTTTCTGCATTCAATACTACAGTGCTTCTCGCATCTGTTGCCTTGTCATTTAGATTACCAATAGCTGAACCATTGACGTCACCAACTTTTACAGCTATAAAGTCTTGATTGATCATGGCATGAGAAAGGTTGTCAATTGTCAATTTCTCATTGAATGGGAATGGATTTGAAGCGTTAACAAATGGTGTCGCACTGTTCACAAATCTCCAACTGTCATTGGTAGGCAATACATTATAGATGCCCAAGATCAACTTTCTAAGCTCGGTAAGGTCAGAAGCAGTCACTTTGCTATCGCTGTTAATATCTGCCGCTATCACATCAAATGGACTTGTCAATTTGTTAAGATCCAATAAGTGTCTTTGTATCAATACAAGGTCAAGAGTACTTACACCATTGAGATAATCATCAATTTTTTTACCACTTACAGCGTAATTATAGTGCATTTTTGCTGCTGCAAAGTTGAAGTTACCTGTTGTTTCTGAAAGAGTTGTTTGCAACATTTCTTTGACCCCATTGTCAAGTATGATTTCAGCATTGGATACAGATTGTCCTGCATTTGTCAATAGTTTACCAGATACAGTTGTGGTGAGTTGTTGCCCACAAGCACCTTGGTTATCTGCCAATTCTAAGGTTACGACACAGAAATCATAATTTCCTTTTTCGTCCCAAACGGTCATTTTTACATCTACAGATGGCAAATCATCACAATTGAAGATCATACCTGAACTCTTAGTAGCTGGCAACCATTTTTGTGCATTACCTGCATTGTATTCTGCTTCAGTTGCATTTTGTCCATTTGCTTTGAAGTAGTGAGTGGTATTGATTTTTGACGGTACTGGACTGGCTTCGTTAAATGTATAAGTCAAATTGTTTTTAGAAGTACAATTGTCAAATGATCCAATGTTGAAGTCAACAGCCCAAAGTTCTACTTGGCCATTTTTCATCAAAGCAGAGCTGATATTCAAGCAGTATGGAGTTGGTTTCTTTTTATCAACAACCATGAAGTTTTGTGTACAAGATGTCACATTGCCGCAACCATCAACCACTTTCCAAGTTACTTTATGATTTGACATGCTACCAGTTATATCTTCAGGTATGGTTACTTTTACTTCGCCACCTTGACCTGTTGGAGCTACATATCTATCTTTGATACCATTTCCATTGCTATCGTTAAAGTTGACATCAGTAGAAGGTAAGAAAGAAGAGTACTCATAGTCATTGGTGCCATCGCCCCAAAGGTCAACAAATACTATCCACTTCAACCAGTCTGATGCACATTGACCTTGGTCGGTCGCTGTCATGGTCAACATAAGGTTTTTAGTCTCACATCTATTGCCATCTCCGTCAGCATCACCATGATCGTCGATTTCAAACATTCTGTCTGCACAACTTGCCAATACTGGTTTTTGTTGGTCAATGATTTTTACTACTTGTACGTGTGAGAAATAACCATCTGACTCTGTATCATTAGGATCATAAGTACACCAGTTGATGACAGACCATTTGTTCAATATTTTCATACAAGCATTGCCTTCAAAGTAGAATGTATCGCTCTTGAGGCTCAAACCTATCAAGTCACAAGGACCGGCTGTCCATGTTGGTTTTTGTTGTGCTGCATCATTGGCACAGTCTGTTGTGACATCTGCAGGCCAGTCAATATCGTTTTCATCAAACTCTCCGCCTACATTTCTAAGGTAAACATATTGAGTACAGATGATAGTAGGCTTGCTCTTGATTCTCCAAGTACGCTCAATGTATCCAACATTACAAGTAGTAAGGAAATTTCTATCAGTATATTCTGTCTCCAGATCCAAACAGTTGGAGAAAGCTCTTGCCTTACCAGTCACTGTCAAATCATTTCTATCGTCATCACAATCAATAGTAACATTTGGTGGACAAACTATCTGTGGAGTCAACTTATCTTCTACTCTCACATCAACCCAAGTTTCATTATAATTGTCACCTGCAGTACCAAATTCTCCATTCATATCACCATCATCCCATACTCTCATCCACACTTTTACGATACCGTAAGGAGTAGCACCTTCTGTATTGGTGATGTCATCACAACAGAATTTTACATACTGACCATTGTCTGGATCGTAATCTGCCTTGGTTGGGTTTGATGATCCATCATTTGGATGCCCATCAGCATTGTATGTTTTATTACCTGTATAACCACAACCATCATTATCTCTGTTTGGATTGTCTTCTCTTCTCAACTCGATGTGAATAGGTGTACAACTGTCATAAGATCCATTGTCAACACTATTGGCAAATATTTTTGCGATACCGTCATTCTCACCACCTGTTGTCAAAGATATTACTATATTTTGTTTAGCAATGGCCACGGGAGCAGTCCTATCCACTACATTGACATCTACTTCATATCTACCTTCGTGACCACAACAGTCAGTAGCAATATATGTAAAGGTATGTGATCCTTTTGGTGCACCAGTTACTAAGTATCTTTTGCTTGGTGCATCATATTTTACACTAACACCAAAAGGTACTTCAACACGATAGGTAGGATTGGCATCACAATTGTCATGCAATACATCTGGTAGTGGCATCAAGAAATTGGCGGTACAAGACCAAGGGTCAACACTGACAGTCACATCTGGAGCAGATACAGTAGGCGCTTCTTCGTCAGTTGCTTTTATGATCTGAGTAAATGTCCTCGTTCCACTGCTACACCAGTCCAAAACAGTCCAAAGTCTGATCACTTTTTTGCTATTTGAGCAAGATGCATTACAAACAGGAATCTCTGTATCAGCTTTTGCAGCCAATAGGTTGCACACATTGCCATTGATAGGCTTGCCATTAATAGTAGGATAAGCATATCTGTATGCTTCTGCAGTAGCAGCAGCATTAGCAGCTTGCTCAGCTTTTGCCGCTGTAGAGTAAGTCCCAGGTACCAATGCTAGGTAAGAAGGGAGATACTGAGCATACAATTTTGCTTTATAAAAGTTGAAAACTCCTGTCATCGATACGTCAGCACCACAAGTCAATTGAGGTGTATTGTAAGGTGTACTTAAATCCACATCATCTAAATCAGCAGGTAAAATCCTGTACTCAGACACACACGATTCGTTTTTGTTGCCAAAAGCATCTGTGTAAACCCAAGTTCTGTAGATGGTCTTACCACCACAACCATTGACACCATGCACTACAACTTCATCATGAAAAGTTGTGGTAACTGAGGTACATGCATCTTCTGCTTCTGGTTTTGGATAGTCAGTGTAAGTACCAGCGAAAAAGCCAGCTTCATCAGTACATAACAATTCGCACAATGGGTCGGTGTTTCCTCTAGGACAAGCACAATCAACTACTGGTCCTAATTTGTCCTCTACCTTCATATTGCCCCAACATGAATTGCCTGTAGAGTTAGTAACTGTAACGGTATAATTACCAGGGCTAGTAACAATAGGAGCATTGGTATTATTGTTTAGAATACCTGAGCCACTAATTTTAATACGGAAAGGTGGTGCATACTGAAGCAACGGACCTTCCAATATCATGTCTGGCCTGATGACTGCCTGGCAATCACCATCCAAAGATACTTGGACTTGATCATTACAAACTATCTGCGTTTGACCATGACCAAAAGATGAAAAAAGAAAAATCAACAGGAGACTCAACAGTGAATTTCGTAATACCGGAATCCCCTTACTTTGGGTAAGTAAATCTTGTTTTACCATGGGTAAAAAATTTTGGTTAAAAAATGAGTTCGTGCCCGCGTCTTTCGGGCTTAGGTCAGATTTAAATAAGATTTACTCTTATGAGTGGGAATGACGCAAAGGTATATTGAGATTGTAATTGGAAGTGAAATTTTACAGGGTTGTTTTTGGTATTTTTTTTTCAATAATATTTACAATAAATTAAAATATACAATAAAAGTGGTGTGTAATTGATTGAATATCATAATTATGAAATTAAATATAATAAAATTTATTTCTATATAAGTTCAGAGTAAAAAAATGTGATGGGTTAGTTTTAAATTTCAATAAGTAGCTATAATTTTTTCATAAATAGTTTCAACAAGTAGAAAGGACAAATATTGTGCCAAGTTATTCAAGGCGACATTTTGTAACATATCTATTGTGCCAATGCACCAATTCCCTACAAAATACATCTTTATCACAAATAGCATTCATGATTTGATAAACAATTGAATTGAATGCTCATATTCTCTGTCGCGCGCTTTGAATAATTAAATCATCATTTCACTTTTTAATTATTCATAATATGTCTTATACAACTTTGCCTAAATGGGATAGAAATCATAGTGTACATTTTTGGATCGGCATGGTCATTTCTTTGATTTTGGCCAATGTAGCCATCAATTATGAAACTGTTTTACCTTCATACGCACCTACATACGTGGAAGATTTGTTGACACAGGAGCTTTTTCAAGAAATAAAAAATCACTCAGAGATTCAAAAACAAGAAGCTTCTTCCAAGCAAATCAAAGTAGTAGATCCATTGAAAGCCACCTTAAAGATTGTCAACCATGATGAAAAAATTGTTGTACAAGATTTGGAACCATTAGAACCAAAGATCACCGATTCTGATGCTCCAATCAATACATCTTACAAAGCAGAAATTGCTATACCAAAAATCAAAATAACCGAGAAATCAGAACCAGAAATAATCATTATGGCTGAAAAAATGCCTTGTATTTTGGATTGTGTTAATTTAGATAATGAAGCAGAGCGAAGAACTTGTACTCATAATGCTATCTTAGCTTTTATGTATGCTAATCTGGAATATCCACAAACTGCCAGAGAAAGTACAATAGAAGGTACCGTCATTGTTTCCTTTGTGATCAGTCAGTCTGGTTCATTAGATGGTATTAAAATAAATCGAGATATCGGTGGTGGATGCGGTCAAGCGGTAGTCAATGTGTTAAAAAAGTTGCAATCTTGGTCTCCTGGTAGTCAAAACAATAAGAAAGTCAATGTAAAAATGACAATTCCAGTCAAGTTCAAGTTGGAGTAAAAGGTGAAAGTGTAACTGATGAATGGGGAATCACCTCGGCTCAACTACTTTTTTGACGGATGAAAAGGGTCAGCCACGACAATATTTATTATATTTGCCATTCGCAGAGACGCTCCTCGACCAGAAAGCTGGTGGATATGACGCTCGGTATAAGTACACTGGCAAGGAGACCGACGAGCATACGGGACTCAATTATCATGGAGCGAGGTATTACAATCCTAATATAAGTATGTGGTACGGTGTCGATCCACTGATTGATATGTATCCGGGTCATTCGCCATTCAATTATGTGATGGGCAATCCAATCAGATTAATTGATCCAACTGGGATGAACTCTGAAAACAGAGATGAAGGCAATCCAACATATTGCGGAGGTAACTTACCTGAAATACTTATAACTGCAAAAAATGGGCAGTATAAGATGCAACAAGATGGATTAAAACCATTAGCATCTTTAAATGTACACTCTGTTGTCATGGAGAGTAGGTCAAGGAATAAAAGTGATTATCCTGTTACAATAAATAATCCAATTTTTACAAGACACTTAACTTACCGTGAACTGTACAATGGAGCAAGTGGTAATTTGGCAATTAATCTGTTACAGGGCAAATATGGCATGAACCATGCCGTTGGTTATATGCAACATAGTGTCTTTTCTGCTCAAACAGATTTTGCCAATATTGTGACGCCTATCATTACTTCTTTTGGCCCAATGCCATTTTTGTCAATATTTGGTTCAGGATTAAGGTATTCAAGTTGGGCTGCTAAGGGGGTAACGAATCTTTCTACAAGTTCTTTGAATCCTACTCACTACATTACGAAGTCTAAAACTGCGATGCAGACTTTAATGAATGATATTCGTGTAAATGGTATTCAGGAGTCAATAAAATATGTTGAACACAATGGTGTAAAGTATATTGTTGCTGGACATCATAGATTTTATGCGGCTCAAAGATTAGGAATTCAAAATGTGCCTGTACAACAGGTTCAACTACCTTATGGTGGATATAAAGGTGTTATGGATTTAATGATGGAGCCAGGAAAGCAACCCGGATTTTGGAAATTTATGAAATAATATATTATGGCTCTTTGGCAATATACATTTCAAATCTTACCTAAAAGAAGTTTTAGTGTGTTAAAAGATGATATACAAATTTTTGACGAAAATAACCTATTTGATGATGAGCCATATTGGAAGTTTGAGCCAATCAACAAAAACTATTTTGAAGGATTAGAAAGACTATTAATGAAAGGTAAATCGTGGTCTAAAGAGATTTATCTTTTTGGTAGTGAAGAGTCAAATTGCCTTGAAGTTTTATTTGATCTTCAAACAGATAATGTCAAATCAGTTTCTTTAAGAATAGATTTTACTTCTGAATTTGAAACGGTTCTTCGTGGAGTTATTGATTTTTGTATTTATAATGAACTGATAATTTTAGATGAAAAACTGCAAATAGTTCCTTTGAATTATGAATCTGTAAGTCATATTATAAATAACTCATCCCAATTTAAAAGATATAATGAATTACAAGAGCAACGCCCCGAATAAGGGGCGTTTTGCTTTATAAATAATCCTTAATAAGTTCCTGTATTTGCTTGTCTGTAAGGTTGTCCACTTCGCCTTTAGAGTAAATGGAAAAAAGCAGTACAGTAGTTTGTGTAACTTTTAAAAAGGTAAAACCCTTGCACCACCAGACTTGCCTTTGTTTTTGGAAGCGATAGCCAATCGGATTTTATAAATATCATTGCCCAACGGTGTGCCAGTAGTTGGGTTTTCTTCCAGTTCAGCAAAGAGTTCAGCCAGTTCTGTTTTTAGCGATGGATATTTTTTAGAAAGCCTTTTGGCTTCCTTTTTAAAGTTGGCAGATAGTTCAATGCTATAACTCATTCAAAAAATCTTTAGCGGATGTAGTTTTTAATTTGCCTTTCTTAAAAAGCTTTACTTCTTGCAAGCCAGCTTTGATATTTTCCAAAACATCCGCTTTTGAAGGCTCATCATCCGTCTCAATTTTTTTAACGTAATGCAGGTTTTTAGCCAGTTCTACAAAGTGGCTGTATTCCTTATCTGTTGTATATACTGTTACGTGTCTCATACTACTTTGCTGTTTGCTGTTTGAATATTTTGTTCAAAGAAAGTTTGAAATTTTTGTTTAGTAAGCATCGTATCAATAATATTCATTACGGTGCTTTTATCCTTGTCGTTAAGTTGAGCAATTAAACGAACTTGTTCCGAAGCCGTTTTATCTTCTACAGTAATAGCTTTGGGCGTGGCTTTGCTGTAGTGTACTATCTCATCAATAGAAACACCATAAAAGGCAGCCAGTTTATCTAAAATCTCAATAGAAGGCTCAACTAATCCCTTTTCCAGCTTATTGTAATGAGCAGGTTTTAAACCAATCTCATTATATACTTCTTTCTGCATCAGCCCTTTATCTTCCCTGAGCTTCTTTATGTTGTCTGCTATACTCATTGTATTGACATTTAGAATTACACTGCAAATTTATCTAAAATAGATAAAATATGCACTATTTATCCAAATAGTAAAATCTATATTTTCCAAATAAGATAACTACGGCATCCGCCCCAACCGCAACAAAATGGTATGCTGTCCCTTGCAATATAATAAAAACCTGAGTATCCAAACCGAGAACTCAAAGAAATATTTGCCAAACCCAACAAAGCCTGTACAGCAGTAGCAAATATCTAAAACACTTTTACGAGCTACTTTGCGTTTAGTTCAATCATTTTGGAGGCATTATCAGTAGGAATAGAAGGTTCTTTGGATTTATTAGCTTCATCATAACGCTTTATATCTTCCATCTCTTCATGTTCATTCATACTGGCTTTGATATCCATCGATGGAAGTACCACAGATATTAAATAAAGTAAGTAAATAAAACATATACCACTCAAATTTATATTATTGATAAGAAATTTGAGTGGTCTGTTGGAATGGAATGGTGAACATAATACCTTGAGTTTAGGTATGATGAGATCAATTATTAAACTGCAAAACTCTCACCACAACCACAAGTTCGGGCTGCATTTGGATTGTTAAAATAAAATCCTTTGCCATTAAGGCCTCCAGAAAATTCTAAGGTAGTATTGCACAAGTATAAAAAACTCTTCAAATCGGTCACTACTTTTATGCCATTGTCATCAAAAACTTGATCATTTGGCTTGTTTTCATTGTCAAAATCCAAATTGTAGCTCAAGCCAGAGCAACCACCACTTGTCACACTTACCCTTACGAAGTAACTGCTGTCAAGGTTTTTATCTCTGATGATTTCTGAAATTCTTTCTTTGGCACTATCTGCTACGTACAGCATATCAAGCGTTTACTGTTTCGTTTTTCTTCTTGTAATCGGCTATGGCGCTTTTGATAGCATCTTCTGCCAATACAGAACAATGGATTTTTACAGGCGGCAAAGCTAATTCCTCTACAATGGCCATATTATCAATGCTAAGTGCTTGATCTATGGTCTTACCCTTCAACCATTCTGTGGCTAAAGATGATGAGGCAATAGCGGACCCACAACCGAAGGTTTTAAATTTGGCGTCGATGATAGTATCAGTATGTTCATCCACTTCTATTTGCAAACGCATGACATCACCACATTCCGGTGCTCCCACCAATCCTGTACCAACATTTTTTTTGGCTTTATCGAGTGATCCTACGTTTTTAGGATGCTTAAAATGGTCAAGTAATTTTCTCAGAATATGCCATGATAAATATTTTGTTTTGATGATAAAAATATATTTAATGCTCGAACCAAACTACACGCTGTCTAAGTCTATACCTTCTTTATACATTTCCCAAATTGAGTACCAAAATCTCTCATGTGATTGACTCCTTTGGTGACAGCTTCAATGGCATAATCTACATCAGCTTCAGTGGTAAATCTACCCAAACTAAATCTGATGGAAGAATGAGCCAAGTCATCACCCAAACCCAAGGCTACTAATACATAAGATGGCTCCAATGATGCTGAAGTACATGCCGAACCAGATGAAACTGCAATATTCTGATTGAAAGTCATCATCAATCCTTCTCCTTCTACATGTTTGAATGAGATATTGGTAACATGTGGCATTCTACTATTGACATTGCCATTGACATATACTTCTTCGAGATTATTTAGAAAAGCATTTTCGAGTTTATCTCTCAATTTGGAAAGTCTTTCCGCATCACTTGCCATTTCTACTTTTGCTATAGCAGCTGCCTTGCCAAATCCTACGATACCAGGTACATTGAGAGTACCTGACCTCATACCTCTCTCATGGCCGCCACCATCCATCTGTGCAGTGACTTTAACCCTTGGATTTTTCCTATTGACAAAGAGCGCTCCAACTCCTTTTGGGCCATACATTTTGTGCGATGTAAATGCCATCAAATGCACACCAACTTCTTTTGGATGCACAGTGATTTTGCCTACAGCTTGTGTGGCATCACTCATGAAAAGTACTCCATGCTTTTTGCAAATTTCACCTATTTCTTTCATACGTTGGATGACTCCTGTCTCATTATTGGCCCACATGACAGATATCAAGATTGTTTTGTCTGTGATCGCTGCTTCTAATTGACTCAGATCGATCATTCCATCATTTTGGACATCCAGATATGTGACTTGTCCACCCATTTTTTCTACCTTTTTGCATGCGTCCAAAACTGCTTTATGCTCTGTTTTGGTGGTGATGATATGATTGCCTTTGGAGTTATACATTTCAAATACTCCTTTGATGGCCAAATTGTCAGATTCAGTGGCTCCAGATGTGAATATGATCTCTTTTGGATCTACGTCTATTAGGTCGGCTATTTGCTCACGAGCATATTCTACTGCTTCTTCTGCCTTCCAGCCATAAGGATGATTCCTACTTGCAGCATTGCCAGGTACTTCAAAAAAGAATGGCATCATGGCATCCACCGCTCGTGGATCTGTAGGTGTAGTAGCGTTATTGTCTAAGTATATCAACCTATTATCTGACATAATTTGTCTTAATTATATTTAATCTAAATACAAAAGTAGTGCATTTTGTTCGATTGATCGATGAAAAATGTTTAAACTTTACTTATGAGTGGATAAAGTAGATTGATCTCTTTCGTATGCTAAAATAAAAATTTGCACTAAACTATTTGTCAACAATGGCTTATACAATTATATTTTTATAATGAATAAACGAATCTATTATGACAAATTTTTATCTGAGTGGTCTGTTGTTTTTATTACCTTGACCTCTTCCAATTTTGTATCAGATTTAGATAGGATTTCAAAAATATAATTTTCAAGTTGGATTTTTTCTCCAATGTCTGGTATGCTGCCATGGGTCATCACAATATAGCCTGAAAGTGTCACATAGTCTTCTTCTGGCAGGTCTAAGTGTTCGTATTTACTGTTAAGGTAGGCCAGCTCCAATCTACCAGAAAAGATGTATTCATTTTCAGAAATGACCTTTTCGATAAAATCTTCATCATCATGTTCGTCAGCAATTTCTCCGAAGATTTCTTCCAAGATGTCTTCTAGTGTGATAATACCAGCAGTACCACCAAACTCATCTACGACACAGGCAATATTGGTGCCATCCTTGATAAATTTGTGCATGAGATCTTGGACATTCATGACATCTGGCACGAAATCAATTTCTCTAATATTTCTTTTGATAGATGTGATGTTTTTGAACAGTTGTTGATGATGAAAATAACCAATTACATTTTCCATATCTCCATCTACCACGATCAATCTTGAATGTTTGGATGATACAAAGACATCTTTTACATTTTGAAGATCATCATTTTTATCAATAAATACTATTTCGTTGCGTGGTATCATGCAATCTCGCACTTTCAATTGATTAAGATTGAGTGCATTGGTCAATATTTCCTTATCAATTTCCTTTTCTTCATTGACATTGGTCTGGATGTAATGTTCCAAATCAAGCTTTGTTATATTGTTATCTTCCAAAGTTTCTGTTTTGCCAAAGATAAGCTTAATGATCAAATTGGACGTTTTGGTAAGAAACCAACTTGGAATCAAAAGAATCCATTTGGTAAAATTTAGAGCTGGTGCCAACCTAAATATCAATTCATTGGCATAAAGTCTAAAAATAGTTTTAGGTAAAAACTCTCCGAAAACCAAGATAACGATGGTCAATATTATAGTAGTCAAAAGTGAAATCATCAAACTTCCAGCAGGCAAGATCATTTCGAGCAATGGACTGACGATGGCACTAAATAGCATAGTGTAGATGACCAAAACAATATTGTTGCCCACCAACATGGTACTTAAAAATGTCTTGGGATCATTGTATAGTTGTGTTAGAAAATGTCCTCTTTTGGAACCTTTATTTTTAAGTACTTCAACACTGAGTTTATTGGCTGACAAGTAGGCTATTTCGCTACCAGAAAAAAATGCCGACAACAATAACATCAATATCACAAGTAAGATGGTAGAAACCATGATTAAAAATTATCCGCAAAAGTAATCAAAACTTATTGACAAAATCTGAAACATTGATCTTGCCTTGTACTTTTTTTACTATTTCAAATCGAGTAAACTCTTGATTAGCCTTAAATCCAAAGCCATAGGTAGTGTCTCCTTTTTCGGCTTGGGTGATCCTGACCAATTTGTCGGTATATACAATTCTGTCTTTTTGATCAAAAATGAGTTCTGGTGTTTCGAGTTTCTCATTTTTTTCGTTATAAAAAACTACATTGACTTTGGCAGTGATTTTTTGTGTTCTGGCTTCAGAGATTGCAGATTCTGCTTTCAGCCAGCTATTGATTTTTTGGTCGTCGCCCATAAACTCGAGCAGGATGCCTTTAGGAAAGACATCTTTGCTGTTGCTATAATCTACATATCTCTCCATAACAGGGGCATTGACCACCAGTTTAATTTGAGCAGAGTCACTGTAAATGATTCGAATATTATACCCCTTTTCGACCTTGGCATCTAAGCCTTCTGCCAATAATTCATCAATATCCTCCACTTTGTTGGAGCAAGCCACGATGGTAGATAGCATAATAAAAAAGTAAAAAAACTTCATCTCTATCAACGGTAAACGGTCACGTCTCCAGCATGATTGGTTTTGCTTCCATCCAACCATTTGACCAATGCTCGCCAAACATAAACACCTGGTACGACTGGAGCATTTTTAAATTTACCATCCCAACCACTTGTGAAAGAGTTTCGTTCAAAATCTCGACCATCCACACCTTGGTACACCAAATTTCCCCATCTATCATATATCTCAAGCAGTTCGATATAATCTACTCCTTTGGTCACCCAAACATTGAAGAAGTCATTGCTATTGTCCTTATTAAGTGGTGAGAAGATGTTTGGAGCATGAAGATTTAGGTTTTTTACTACTCTTATTTCTACTACATCTGTGGCGGTACATCCATTAGAATCGATAACAGTGACAGTATAGCTGGTATTGACAACTGGTCTAGCTAAATAAGTAGGTGGAATTGAATCAACACGAGTCAATGGTGGCTCCCATACTATCTTATCTTTTGGCTTTACTGGTGTGTAAGATATGACTATGAGTGTGTCATCACCCAAATCGATCTGTAAATCTGACCCTGCATCAACATCTATGATGGGAGGCTCTTCGACTGTTACAGCGATGGTATCTTTACATCCTTTGGTGTCTTGGATGGCTATTTTATATACACCTGCAGCTAGATTTCCAAACTGTGGATTAGGTCGAAATTCAGTTCCATCAATACTATATTTGTACTCGGGAGCGCCTCTCTTTCCTGCTGCCAAGATGATGCCCTCTGGAATACCATGACATTTCAAGTCTGTGACAAGAGCATTCAAGCTGAGTGTACTAGTATCTTTGCAACAAGGCTCTACAAAGAAGTCAATAATTTTTGTCACAGTACATCCACGAGAGCTCTCCACCGTAAGAGCCGCTATCTTATCACCAAATGACTGGTACAATACATTGAATGGTCCTACACCATTGCCTCTATCTGGTACAGCTCTATCTCCAAAATTCCATGAATAAGAGACTATGGAGTCTGTAGGCGCAGTTGACTTGTTGGTAAATAACACCGATTTATCGCATTCGAAGGCTTGATTGGCATTGATTTCAAAATCTGGTTTTGGTCCAAGGAAGGTACCAGTACCACCGAATTCTATAGAAAAGCCTACCTTATTCTTTGTAAAATTATTTATAATTATGACGTATGATTTACCAGAAACCATATCTAAAGGCGCAACAAATCCATTATTATTCTGACTTTTTAATTTACATCCAGCCTGTTCAGCCAAATCGGTTTCCCCAACACGAAGACCTGTAGGTCCATTACAAATTTTCCAAGATGAAAAGGGAGTTCCTTGATCCTCGCCTGCTGCCATACAACGTAGAATTTTCTTTATAGAACAATCATCTATGCCGTTTGGCAATTCATAAAGGGCAAAGTCTAAATCCGCACTTTCAATATTACTATTAATGAAATCATTTGGGGTCAAAGTGAATGTAAGACTTCCAGATTTATCACATGTCCATTTGTACCATGTAGATGCTGTTTCAGCTTCTGTTCCTCCTCCTCCAAAAAGACAATTTCCGTTTTCGATCTCATTATGATCATCTCCTGTACCTATGATAGATGGAATCTTGAATGGATCTTTTGAACATAAGATAACAGCCTTTTTACAATCTGATTCAGGATTTTTTACAGGATTGAAGTCATCTACACACAATGTAAATCTTCCTTCCCCTCCGACTTGAGATTCAATCATAATATAATAATTCTTACCAATAATCAAATCTGTTAAAACAATTTCTTCTATTCCTGCCGTGCCACCAGTAGAACATGAAAGAAATTTACCACAATCACTAAACACTGCAATTCTTGGTGATTTTATAGAATTACCATTACCTTGACCAGATCCAAAAACCCTAACCAGTATTGCTGTTTCTCTTGGGACAATCGAAAACCAAACTCCATTAGAATAGTTAAACCCAAGGCAATTTGTTAAAAATGGCTGATCAGCTGTCGCTCCCACATTGGTAAATGCACCATCAGCCGAACAGTAATTGTCTGTAGAAAGTATCGGGGTAGCATATTTACACTCATCATTCAGTACTTGTGCTCTCAATGGCTCTATCATCGTCATCATAGTATAGACAACAAGTATAACAATATATTTAAAATTGGAAATTTGCAACATTATTTTTCCTTTATTACATTAATGATAACGCTTTGCATCACCTATGTGTTTTGTTTTCAGTATTGTAATTAATATTACTATAACAAAATAATCAAAAAAGAGAGATTTTGTTGACTAGCAATAAATTACAAAAATCGGTCAAAATTCTAAATATTCAATACAAAATACACATTTATTAAACGGTTTTTTTCACAAATTGTCACAAATTGTTCACTTGGCTACATTCTTCAAAGCCGAATAGATGATATCGGCACTTTTTTGCCATGAAAAATCCTTGTATCTATTTAATCCTTTATTGATGAACTCTTGTCGAATAGTATCGTTTTCAACCAATTGGGTCATTGCATTTGCTATGTCGATTTCGCTATTGGGATCGACAGTCAGTGCTGCACCTGCTGCTACTTCTGGCATAGATGTGACATTGGATGTGATGACAGGAGTACCCATTTTCATAGCTTCTAATATAGGTATGCCAAACCCTTCAAAAACAGAAATATATGTCATTGCTAAAGCATTTTTTATCAATTTGTACTTGACTGGCTCTGAAACCATGCCTATATAAACCACTTGAGGTGTAGTATTGATGGCATCTTTGATATCGTCTGTGTGCCAAGCCATTCTCCCTGCTATGACTAGTTTAAAAGAAGAATTCATTTTTTTATTAAATAGATCAAATCCTTTTATAAGCCTAATAATGTTTTTTCTTGGGTGGATTGCGCCAATGTATATGAAGTATTTTGACCCGTTTATGGCTACAGAAATATCTGGTGGCAAGGTACTATAGTCGACATCTTGTGGAGGAGAAACAGCATTGTAAGCTACAGATACCTTTGTCTCATCTATACCTATTTGTGCAACAATATCTTGCTTAACATAATTTGAAACCGCAATGACCTTGTCTGCTTTTCGCAAAAATTCAGGGACATTTTTTTGATAATACTTCAATGTTGATGCCGCAATCTGCTCAGGATAGTGCAAATACGCCAAATCATGCATCACCAAGACTGTTGGAATCTTACTTCTTTTGCTGAGGATAACCATCACCTGAATAAAAGACGTCAATTTTTTCAATTTAAAAAAATGGCAGCATCATCTCAAACCACCAAAACCATAAAATAGGATGACGGGCATGCCAAGGTACAACTACTGACGACACATTGGGTGGAAAATTAAAGTCAGTATCGATCTTACGGTCATGAAAAAGGACAAATTCATCTTCAGGATTTGTCAAAGCCATTTGAAGGGTCGTCTCATAGATGTATCGTGCCACTCCTTCCATTTTTAAGGATGTAAGTACACGACCATTTATTCGATCTTCATAAAATTATTTCCTTGTAAATACCAGTTGAGCGAGATCTGTATCTGATTTGAAAATCTTATCTAATTGTTTTGTAACAGGCAGTGTCAACTTTTGTAAAAAAATTGAAAATTTTGTCAAAGGCTGGCCTTCACTTCGCTTAGAACTGTTGAACACTTTTCTTATTGTGCCACATACCAGGTAACTGATGCGTATATTGCTGAATGCAACAGTTTCCAAAACAAATCCATTTTTATTGAATAGATTTTCATAATATTTTACTGGTCGTCCCATACATAACTCATCGCCTTGTAGTGAAGATTCAATTCTCTCAAATATAATCACTTTTTCATGCGAAACTCTACACATTTCTCCAATAAGGGAGATCAACATTTTTTCATCTGTATTATGTTGAAGTACAGTAGCTGAAAATACGATATCAAATACTGATGTATCAAAAGGAAAATTTACCCCATTTATTTTATGAATTTTTACTACCCCATTTGTATTTTTTGTAGCTAATTTGACCATGTTTTCTGAAATATCAACTGCAGTTAGTTCCTTAGGTGATTTTTTGAGAACTTCTAATAGGTTTCCACCTGGCCCAGATCCTACTTCTAAAACTTTTTTATCTGCAAAGTCAACTGTATCAAGCATTTTTAGGAATCTATGACGCTTGTATTGATAGTATGGTTCGTCGTCTCCTGCCATCACATTTTGTCCATTCCTATTGCCTATTAAATCGCTGACATCACTCCAATATTGTTCAGGATGATAACATCTACTCATTCAAAAAATTTTTTAAAAAACGCAAAGTTATAAATAATTATCTTTTTAATGGAAAGTATATCCTTGGTGACAAAATTTTCAAATATAGACACAGCAAAAATATAAGATTTTACGTTTACTATATTGTAAAAGGTATTTATGAAACATATCATTAGTTTGCATTTCTTGTTACTTATCATGCTCACATCTTGTCACAAAGCTGAATCGAATGAAAAATCTATGCTGATTTTCGGACAATTTCATGGTTTTTGTATGGGAGAGAAGTGTATTGAAACATTCAAAGTCACTGATAGTGAATTATATGAAGATACCACAGATCAATACAAGGGTATAGATGGATTTCAGTTTGTGTCATTATCTCAAAATAAACATAGTGAAGTCAAAGACTTGTTGGTTAAGATTCCTACCGAGCTTTGGTTTGAAGATGATAAAAGAGTATTTGGATGCCCTGATTGTTACGATCAAGGTGGTTTTTTGATACAAATGGAAAAAAACGGTATGACAAAATCATTGGTTTTTTGATAAAGATATTAAAAGTAACCCAGATTATTTACAAGCTTTTTTAAACCAAGTCAGCGATAAGATATTAATAATCAACAATTGAACACAAAATGAAAGCATGGTTATTTTTATCTACTTTGGCGTTGTTTTCATGTACAGAAGATGATATTACATTGGATCGATGCTGTGATGGCAGGTTATGACTACAGAGAATGTGTTTGTTGTGGAGGCATGGTGGTCAATCCATCTGACGGTGGAGGTAAAATCTTTCAATGGTACCAAAAGAACGAAAATTTTGGCATTGATGATTCTAAAAATTATCCGCTCAATGTGCGTATTAAATATCATCATATCAGCGAAAGTTGTGTCTCTTCTGATGGGGAAATAGAAATAGACGCTTTAGAAATACAGTAAATGATAAAATTTAAAATTTAACATCATGACCATAATTAAAAATATCTGTTTGCTGATACTTATCGCCATTTTTTCATGCAGCAAGAAAGATGTTCTAGAATGTCCAGACAATATTGCTTGTACAGAAGTGTTTGTAAGCATTGGTGTAAAAATTGTCAATTCAAATAATGAAATAGTCAACTGCTTTAAAACTGTGACTGAGATAGAAGGCCAAGTAAATCCAATAGTTAATAATATATTTGACATAGCAGTCGGTCCTTATATCATCTTGGACGATAGTCAAAAGTCAAAACTTAAAAAGGATGGTAGCAAAGTGATTTTCACTGCGTACAATGAAAAGGATCAAGTAATAGCCGCTGAAAATTTCGTAATTGGTCATGACTGTTGCCATGTGGTTAAAATTTCAGGACCAGAATCAATAACCGTCAAGTAAGATATGAAATCAATGGTATTGTCATTATTACTTTGCATTCTGTCCGCCTTGAGTTGCCAAAAAGTGTGCACCAATCCATCTTGTAGTTTGTTGCCAGATGCTGGATTATGTAAGGCAGCTTTTAAAAGATACTACTTTGATCAGAAAGAGCAAAAATGTAAAGAATTTCTATGGGGAGGCTGCGATGGCGTAGTTCCTTTTGAGACTTTGGAAGCTTGTCAAGGTCAATGTCCTTGCGTAAAATAGAGAATCAAGTAATCTATTCAAAAATCCAACTCCATCAGCACTTATGAAGCAAAATCTCTTCAAGAAAATCTTGAGCTATATCACAGACATTCACTTGGAGTCATTACATTCAGATCAAAACGAACAGTTGGATGTATTTTTGTCTAATGGCCGATACCAACTATGCACCAAAAATGCAATCTACTCTTATGCAGACAAATACGATAATTTCAGACGATGTTTTGCTGCAATAAATCCTTCAAAACCAGCCATTCAGAATGTTCTCATTTTGGGTTTTGGCTTAGGTAGCATACCTTACATGTTAGAGACGATTTTTCACAAAAAATATGCCTTCACTGGTGTAGAATTGGACGAAAGTGTCATTTATTTAGCATCAAAATACGTACTTGATGAACTCGACTCAGAGATACAAATGATCCAAGCAGATGCTTATAACTATGTGTATCAATGTTATGAAACCTTTGATATGATATGCATCGATATCTTTATTGATGATAAAATACCTGAGATATTTTTGACAATGGACTTTTTAGAATCTGTAAAAGACCTACTAAATCCTGATGGACTGTTGATTTTCAATCATTTATCATTTTTTAAATCGGACAAAGAGAAGGCTTCAGCTTATTACGAAAAAGTATTCTCAAAGGTGTTTCCCAATGCTTTCCCAATGCAAGTCAGCAAGAATATGATGATGGTTAATGACAAATCTTGGATCAAATCTTCATAACTCACTAAATGACAAAAGCTAAAATTTGAGTAATTATTGTGACTTTGTTTGGTAAAAATTTAAGATAGGAATGAACAATATATTCGTGAAAACTAGAAATAAAAAAGAAAGTGAAGATGAATAAAATTTTTTAAAAAAATGAAAATAGAATATGAAGAAATTAGTGATAGTAAAGCGGACAAAGCGCTTCTTAATACAATGCTTCAAACTGATAATGAAATTTCCAAACCAATATCAGAATTGTATCAGACAATGGACTGGAAATGATATTAGAATGTAAGACTACTTTTTTAAAGTCCATCAAAACTCATTGAGTTATTTTTTATTACAAGATTACTGTGCTTTGAAATGAAATCAACTTGGCAATTTACGTATATTTGCACCATATTTTATAAATTGATTTTATTTGTTCATAGTTATTTAAAATTGACTAAGAACTATATTCAAAACCTTAATTAAATGAATACATCATTCTTAAAAAAATTGGACCTTCACAAGAAAAATGAAGGTACCTGGACTGGTTTAAAATCCTACAAATCAGACACATATATCGACTCTTACTCACCTGTAGATGGCCATTTGATAGGTAGTGTCAGTGTCACTTCCAAAAAAGATTACGCCAAGGTCATCAAAACTGCTCAAAAAGCTTTTGAAGAATGGAGAGAAATCCCTGCACCCAAAAGAGGCGAAATAGTACGCCAATATGGTGATGAATTGAGAAAACATAAAGATCATTTGGGTCAATTGGTCTCTTATGAAATGGGAAAATCTCTTCAAGAAGGTTTAGGAGAGGTACAAGAGATGATTGATATTTGTGATTTTGCAGTTGGGTTATCAAGGCAACTCTATGGTCTGTCCATGCACTCCGAAAGGCCTTATCATCGTATGTATGAGCAATGGCATCCTTTGGGTATAGTCGGTATCATTTCTGCCTTCAATTTTCCAGTAGCTGTATGGTCTTGGAATGCTATGATCGCTATGGTTTGTGGTGATGTGTGTGTATGGAAGGCAAGCGAAAAAGCACCTCTTTGTGCCGTAGCGTGTCAAAATATCTTGCATAAAGTACTGAAATCAAATAAAGTACCAGAAGGTGTGTCGTGTATCGTCACAGGAGATTATCAGGTAGGCGAGTGGATGACGCAAGATAAAAGAGTGCCATTGATCAGTGCCACTGGTAGCACCAGAATGGGTAAGATAGTAGGTACCGCTGTAGCCGAAAGATTAGGCAGGAGCTTGCTCGAATTGGGTGGAAATAATGCCATCATCGTTACTGATTCAGCAGATTTGAATCTTGTACTCACAGGAGCTTTGTTTGGAGCTGTTGGTACTTGTGGTCAAAGATGTACTTCTACCAGAAGGCTGATCGTCCACGAAAGCATCTACAACGAAGTAAAATCAAAATTGACCAAAGCTTATACCCAGTTAAAAATAGGCAATCCATTAGATAGTAAAAACCATGTAGGTCCATTGATAGATAAAGGCGCAGTGGATAGCTATCTGAATGCGCTTCAGGCTGCTGAGGAGCAAGGTGCGAGTATCTTGGTAGAAGGCGGCGTTTTGAGTGGAAAACATTTTTCCAGTGGTTGTTATGTCAAACCATGTATCATAGAGGCAGAAAATAGCATGCCTATCGTCCAGCACGAGACATTTGCCCCTATCTTGTATTTGCTAAAGTATAAAGGTGGTGTAGAAAATGCCATTGCCATCCAAAACGATGTACCTCAAGGCTTATCATCAGCCATCATGACTACCAATCTTAGAGAAGCAGAAAGATTCTTGTCTTGTGCTGGCTCTGACTGTGGTATCGCCAATGTCAATATCGGTACAAGTGGTGCAGAGATTGGTGGTGCATTTGGTGGTGAAAAAGAGACAGGTGGAGGCCGTGAGTCGGGCTCAGATGCATGGAAAGCTTATATGCGTCGCCAGACAAATACCATCAATTACAGTACAACTCTTCCTTTGGCGCAAGGGATCAAGTTTGATTTGTAGAATGGACGTTTGAAACTTCCGTAATATAAAAAAGGCATTTTGACTAAATCAAAATGCCTTTTTTAAATATTTTGCCTTTGGCTGGCCGAAATTTTAATTGATGCCCAATTTTGTTTTCAATACTGGCATCAAGTTTTCAGTCTCAGCAGCGTGCAAGATCATACCAGCACTTGAATCAAAGATCATGGTGTATCCACCTTCCTTGCCTAATTTTTCAATTTCAGCTTTGACTTTGTCCAAGATAGGCTTATACAACTCTTCTCTTTTGCTTGTGACCTTTTGTTGGATTTCGGCCTCATACTTTTTGATGTCATTTTGTTTGTTGATCAATACTTCTTCTTTCTGCTGCATTTGCACTTTTGAAAGTGTACCACCATTGGCTTCAGCCATATATGCCTTATAATCTGCTTCAAATTTGATGACCATTTCTTCTCCTTTGGACACTAAATCACTTTGGAGAGTATTGACCTGATTATCGGCAAGTTTCATCTCTGACATATTGGAAAGTAATTCTTGAGTATTGATATAACCCAATTTTTGTGCAGAAACTTGGATGGCTGCCATTGACATAAAGATAATTGCAAATAAAGTGTGCTTCATTTTTGTTTGATTTGTTTTTAAAATATGTTTATTAAACTATGGTTGATATTAAATAATTACAAATACCTATATTCTTAACTAAATATTAATTACTATTCAGGTTCGAATCCTAAAACTATATTGAATTTTCCATAACTAGTATTGTTGCCAGTAAGTGTCTTGTCAAATCCCCATCCATAGTCAAATCCCAAAAGACCAAACATAGGCAAAAATACTCTGGCTCCAAATCCTGCCGATCTTTTAAGATCAAATGGATTGTATTGTTTTATGCTCTGGAAAGCATTGCCACCTTGCAGCCAACTGGTGACGTAGATAGTAGAGTTGGGATTGAGAGACAATGGATACCTCATTTCCAATGTAAATTTATTGAAAACTGGCGCCGCTTCAAATCCACCACTAGATGTTGTTTTACCATTGCCTTTGATATCTGTATCTGCATATCCTCTTAGTGCTATGATCTCTTTACCTTGAAGCCCAGCATTTTGATTGTTGATACCATCTCCTCCCAATTGGAATCTCTCAAACGGCGATATGCCGAGATCACTATTGAAGCTTCCTAGGATGCCTATCTTGGCAGAAGCAGCAAATACCAACTTGTCAAAAATGTTGTAATACCACTCAGAATATATTTTCCATTTATGATACTCCAACCACTTGAACTTATTGGCCTCTTTCAGTTCGTCTATTTTTGCCTCGATAGCGGCTTCTGTCACTACACCTTTGGGGCCAGCCTCAAATCTTAACTCTCTGATGATTTCATCTCTTTGTTCTGCAGTAGGTGTGAATGTATTGTCCTTGCGGAATAATGAGTATGGTGGTGTAATCTGTAAAGAAAGTGAAACTTTTGATCCTCTCCTTGGGAAAAGAGGATCGCTGATACTACTCCTTGTAAACGTTTGCTTGATACTAAAGTTATTAAATTTACCTTTGGAAATAGCAAAACCTCCAGATGCAAAATTATCCAAATTGATCTGCTCAAGATTTAATGTAGTATTGGTAGAAAAGAAGTCATCAGGCCACTTCATTTGAGAACCTATGCCAATAAAGCCCCTTGTGATTTTTAGTTTACCTGAGCCAGACAGTGAATAGTCAAACAAGGTCTGTACTGCACCAACAGTCAATGATCTTGGCTTATTGCCACCAAACCAAGGCTCGGTAAATGAAAAATTGTAAGATTTAAAAAATCTACTGTTTGACTGCAATCTTATAGATAACTTTTGTCCATCTCCTTGTGGCAACGGACTCCAAGTGGAGCGATCCTTTACATTAGCCAACGAAAAATTGTTGAATACTACGCCCAAGGTACCGATTAAGCCACTAAATCCACCATATCCAGCAGAAAGCTCCAACTGATCTGAAGGTTTTTCTTCCAGCTGATACTCAATACTTACGGTACCTCTTGCTTGATTGACTGGGTTTTCGATACCTAATGACTCTGGATTAAAATAGCCAAGGTTGATGATTTCGCGTTGTGAGCGTATGATATCAGCACGGCTGAATTTTTGACCAGGTCTTGTCCTTATTTCTCTCCTTACGATGTTTTCGTTGGTACGGTCATTGCCTTTGATGACTATATTGTCCACAGTAAATTGCGGCCCTTCAAAAATGCGCATTTCTAAGTCAACAGAATCATTTTCGATAGCAATTTCAACAGGAGTGATGTCAAATGCCAAATAACCATCATCAAGATATTGAGAAGATATATCGCGACCATCTAAACTAAATTTCAATCTATTTTGTAATAATTCAGGGTTGTACACATCACCTTTGGATATACCTAAGACAGTAGATAAGTATTCATTAGTGTACAAAGTGTTACCCTTCCAGCTGATATCTCTGAAATAATGTCTCTTGCCTTCATCTACCTTGATTTTGACCATGACATGGCCATCCTTGGTACGATAATTGGTATCACTCACAATGGTCATATTTTTGAAGCCTTCCTTTTGATAAAACTTGGTCAAGCTCTTTAGATCTTCTTGATATTCATTCTCTATAAATTTAGATTTGCGAAACAATGTGCCTTTTCGCTTGGTCTTGCTCATTTTTTTGCGAAGCTTTCTGTCAGAAAAGCTTTCATTTCCTTCTATGATAATATCTTCAACTTTTACTCTTTCTTTTGGATCAACCACAAACTCGAGTCTGACACTAGGATTTTTTGATTCTTCAGGTATCTCGTTGACTTTTACTTGGACATCGAGTTTTCCTTTTCCGATATAAAATTTCTTAATTTTTTCTTTGGCCAAGTCTTTTTGGTCATCAGTGACTATTCCACCTTTGGTCAGGATGTTTTTAAGGTCTTCATTCAGGTCTTCTTGCTGTGACGTCCTGATGCCCTTGTATGACCATCTGGTGAGTATGGGTCTTTCAACCAAGATTATCTTAAGATAAACGATTTTGTCTTCAACCTTTTCTTTGTAAATCTGTACATCATCAAAAAGTCTTAACTTGAGTAGGGCTTTGATGGCAGCTGGGATGGCTGGACCGGGTATTTGCACCTTATTGCCTTCCTTTAAGTTGGCTATAGATTTGATAGCTGTCCTATCTCTGTTTTCAGCTCCTACTATCGTGATACCACCGATTTCATAGGTTTTTTTTTCAGTATAATCTTGAGTAGCTTCACCTTGGGCAAAACTAATCTGAACCGAAACCATCAGTATAAAAAAAATATAATAAAACTTGTTGCTCTTCATATTTACCTTTAATTATTGCAGTATTGGAACGACTATGTGGTACAAACTGCTGTTCTTACTATCTCTTTTTAACGTTTTATTAATGATATTATTCAATTGCCTTTAGAAATCTGTTCGCTTGTCATTCCAAACCTACGCTCGCGATTTTGAAAATCCAATATGGCACTATAAAAATGTTCTTTGCTGAAATCTGGCCATAATATAGGAGTAAAGTATAGCTCAGCATAAGCTGCTTGCCATAGCAAATAATTGCTGATCCTATGTTCACCACTGGTGCGAATCAACAACTCTGGATCTGGAATATCTTTGGTAGTTAGGTAATTTGAAAAAAGTGTGGCATCAATATTTTCAATTTCTAAATCTCCGTTTTTTACCCTATTTGCTATACTTTTTACGGCCTCAATGATCTCCCATTTTGCTGAATAATTGAGCGCCAAAATAAGGGTCATCCTATTATTTTGTTTTGTTAATTCTATCCCTTCGAGTAATGCTGCCCTAGTTTTGGAAGGTAATCCTTCTAAGTCTCCTATGGCTTGAAGACGAATGTTGTTTTTGTTGAGAGTTGTCAATTCTTTCCTTACCGTTTCCACCAACAAGGTCATCAAAGCATTTACTTCCAATGATGGCCTTGACCAGTTTTCTGTAGAAAAAGCATATAGTGTCAAGTATTCAACACCCAATTCTGCGGCGGCCTCTGTGATATCACGGACAGATCTTACACCACTTTTATGGCCAAAGACCCTTGGCTGACCTTTGGTTTTGGCCCATCTGCCATTGCCATCCATGATGACTGCAATATGCTTTGGGAGCTTAGCAATGTTGATTTTATCCTTAAGTGAGTGCATATTTGAAGCAAAACCTTAATAAAGAGCCGCAAATGTAAGTAAATTATAGCGGAGCGACTTATTTTTAACGATAATTTATTGAAAGAGAATTGGGTTATGAGATGAATGAATTTTTTTTCAGATTTTATTTCTAGTAGTTTTGACAAAATCCTGGTAGGCTTTATCACTTATTTTCTTATCATTTGTCTCCAATATTTGATTTCATTTTTCTTCAATATATACTCATTTTTTGCAATAATAAAACCCGTGGCTCCATCCAAAATTCCTAATTTCAAAATATAGGTGCGAATGAATCTAAATGCTGGGCCAAACCATTGCTTTATAATCGATGGTGATTTACCAGATTTTATCCACTCATTAGCTCGAAGTTGAGCATATTCTTCAAACTTTGCCTTCATGTGGCCTTCGTTCTGAAAGCTATAATGTAATACTAAGCCATTTACCTTTGTTTTTGTGAGTTTTTTGTCAGAAATAAGCTGCTCATGTACGAAATTATTATTCCATTTCATCACATTTCTGTTAAATAGTCTGATATTCCAGTCAGGAAACCATCCACAGTGTTTAACGGGAATTTTACCAAAAAATGTAAGAATATTTAACTCATAAACATGATCAACTTGCAGTTTAAGTGTTTTCAAATTTTTGATTAAAACATTGTCTAATACCTCATCTGCATCAGGACATAATATCCAATCATTCCCTGCTTTATCGACTCCAAAATTTTTATTGGCCGAATAGCCTTCCCATTTTTTTTTAAATACTTTTGCTCCTAAATCAAGAGCTATACTCTCTGTTTTATCTGTTGAAGCATCATCCAATACTACAATGACATCATCTGTCAGTTCAAGAAGTGATTTGACACAAAGGCCAATAGTTGATTCATTATTTTTGGCAATGACGACACCGCTGTATTTGCTCATGATAGTATTTTGCCCGATGCTATAAAAAAAGGATTGACCATGACCGACTTATTATATTTCAATGGTTGCCCACTGGTTGCTTCTACCAATTTTCCTCCTGCTTCTTCGATGATGATCTGACCTGCTGCTGTATCCCACTCCATAATGTGGATCATTCGCGGATAGTAATCAGCTGCACCTTTGGCTATCCACACAAATTTCAAAGCGCTACCTTTGGCAATGATAGTTGGTGACTGCAAATGTCGAATGTATGTATCCGTACGCGGATCGGTATAGTTTCTACTGGAGACTACTCTCAAATGGCTATCTTCTAATGAGAATTGACTTGCTTGTATGGGCAACTCTGCGCCATCTATCACTTGAAATGAACCTTGATTCTTGATCGCAAAATATAATTCTTTGGTAACAGGAACATAAATAAAGCCAGCCACAGGACTTTCGTCATGGATCAAGGCAAGATTGATGGTAAACTCATCGGTGTGATTTAAAAATTCTTTGGTACCATCGAGTGGATCCAATAGCCAAAAATAATCCATAGCCTTTCTTTGATCATAAGAATATTGGTCAGTTTCTTCTGAAATGATTGGCCAACTTGGAGTAAGCTTTTGTAATCCTGCCGATAGGATAGCGTCAGATGCTAAGTCTGCACTTGTGACAGGACTATTATCTGATTTTATTTCTACTTCAAATGAATGATCCTGATAATACATCATGATAGCTTGACCTGCTTCAATCAATAAGTCAAAAATTGTCGATTTTATTTCTGGATTTAACAAAAATCTATGCAAGAGCCAAGCTATTTAACAGAGAGATTGAACCTTATTGAACTATATAATTGACCACTTTCGTTTGTTTATTTCCTGCCTTATCAGTTGCTGTAAATGTTGAGCTATAATTTCCTGGTGCAGCATTAGCATCTATTGGCAAATTGATATTAGCCAAAACATGTTTAGTTGCCGAATCAAAGGTCGTAATGATGACGCCACCTGCGTTGATTTCTTTCAGCTCAGTATCATCAGTCACAGTACCAGCCACTGGATACGTATGACCTTTTTGTAAAATAGCACCTTCAGCAGGAGATGTAATCGTGATCATTGGTGGTGTAGTATCTTCGTCTTTTGAACAAGACAAGGCTGTAAATGCCAACAATGCCACAATACTTAATAACTTCATTGATTTCATTATAATTAAATTTTATTGTTTTGAATGATTGATTTGCACAAAAAAGTTATTGTTTGAACAAAGTCATAGCCAATTTGTTGCAAACCGATTTGTCAAATGAATTTAAGTTTATAGTTTCTAAATTCATTTTTGACCATATCAATATCTGCACTCCAGCCCAAAATCATTCCGCCTCCACCAGCGCCGCAAAGCTTTAGATAATATTGCCCCTTTTTCAGACCTTTTGACCATAACTCTTGGAAACTTTCTGGTATCATTTCTCTAAAATGTGCCAATTGAATGGCTGAAATATCTTTCATGACAGCATGATGAACTCGATTGGATAGAATGGCTCTAATAGCATCTTCATTGATCATTGACAGCTCAAATACAATATTTTGAAACTCAGGACTTCTCTCTATTTTATCTTTGAATCCGCTTACCAATGGCAAGGTATGCCGAGTGATG
Source organism: Saprospiraceae bacterium (assembly GCA_046329385.1). Classification (GTDB taxonomy): domain Bacteria; phylum Bacteroidota; class Bacteroidia; order Chitinophagales; family Saprospiraceae; genus OLB9. The sequence goes on along the minus strand of JAXLUT010000001.1, from coordinate 140,375 downwards.
CCGGTATCTATTAAAAAGAATCCCATATTTGAAATACTTAAATTTGAAGTACTCAAATTTTGATCTTCACCAAGTATGATTGCTTGATTTAAGTAAGAAACTAAAGGATCTAATCCAGAGCTTGAGCCATGAAACTCAGATTCTATGGCCGAAAAAATACTTTTCAATTCGTTGAGGTCAATGGCTTTGTTTTTTGCGTAATCATCATACAAAGCTGCTACTAAGGCACCACTACTGCCAAGTCCATAGCCAATAGGTATGTTTGAATCAAAAAATAAGCCTGCTGCAATATCAGCTTCCAATGAGTCGGCATCCAAGCAATTGACTAACATATTATGGCTATTAATATGGTATAGCAAATGGTTTAGATCAGGATTTTGTCTTTGATTGATCCTGTCAATATGCCAGCTACCTTTATAAGTATGTAGTGGTACGGCAAGTGCATTTGACCCAACAGTCACGGTATATTCGCCAAATAATAGGATTTTGGAATAAAAATATTTTTGATTCTCAGCCAAAGTTCAATTTAGATTAATGATAATTCAGAAAGAACTACTACATTTGCAGGAGCATTTATAAAAATCAAACAAAAATAAGAAACCAAATGACATCTTCAACAGAATCAGTAAGAATATATTGGATTTATACCCTTCTCTCATTAGTAGGCATTTTTTTATTTCTTATGTTTAAGCCAGAATGGTTTTGGGTGATGTTACCTCCTTTTTTCACATATTTTGTGAAAGCTAAGCGTTGGATGTAATCTCAAACATCGTGCTTTTTACAAATAAGTATTAGCTCTATAACCATTCATCGCTTTATAGATAAGTGTTTGCACTTTGATGCGATAATCTTTGTTGATAAAAGTTTGATTGTGCCTACTTGGATATGTTCTATTGGTACAAAATACATAAACAATATCATTGTCTGGATCTGCCCAAACTGCTGTACCCGTAAATCCTGTATGTCCAAAAGTGGAAGCTGATGCAAGATCAGAAGTACTTTTTGTCTTTTTTGCATCCAACTCTTTCATATCAAAGCCGATACCTCGTCTGGTTGATTTTGGATGCCTTGTTGTAAATAAATCGACAGTTTTGGGATTAATAAATCTTGTACCACCATAAGCGCCTTTATTCAAAAGCATCTGCATGATGACTGCCATTTCCTTAGCATTTGAAAATAATCCAGCATGTCCTCCTACGCCTCCCAGCATTGCTGCTCCCATGTCATGTACATATCCACGAAGCGTTTGCATCCTAAAATAATTGTCTATCTCAGTAGGCGCAATATTGGTTTCGGAGTGCCATAATAGTGGTAAAAACCCAGTATGCGTTAAATGCATTGGCTTATAGAAATACTTTTTGGTATATTCATCCAAGCTTGTTTTGGCTTGGTTTTCTATTATTTTCTTCATGATGTAAAAACCCAAGTCACTATATCGATAACTATCCGTTTCTCTGAGCTTGCTTGTCCATATCTCCTGATAAATTGTATCTATATAGTCTGATCTCATAAACATACCTTTGGCCACAGGAATGGTGTACCTATCTTGCAGCAAACCACTGTAATACAATGAATTATATCCAAATGTTTTCTGCGGTAATACAGTTTTTTCATAAAAACCTATCCAAGGAAAAAGCCTGCCATGATGTGCCATAATATCACCTACGATCAAGTTTGCCTTATCTGTTGTATCAATATCGGGTATGTAGTACCGAATTGGGTCTTTCAGATTGATCTTATGTTCGTCCACCAGCTTCATGGTTGCCAAGGTTGTAGCCAGTACTTTGGTCACAGATGCTACATCATAAATAGTTTGATCTGTGACATAGTATCCATCCTCACTGAGTTTTCCATACGATTTTTCCCATACGATTTTTCCTTCTTTGGCTATGACTATTTGCGCTCCTGGAGCCGCATGAATATTGACCATAGTACCCATGAGAGAGTCGATCTTTTTGAGCGTATCTGAACTTAGACCTGCTATTTCTGGAAGTCCATAACCCAAGCGACCCAAAGTACCTTTGAAGATGCCATGGCTCTCAGGCCAATTGTCAGATACTGATACGGGCAATTTCCCAGATATATCATTAGTGCCAAAAATAGCTTGCATGGTGGCATCCTGCGTGATGATATCGTTATCGTAGTTTAGTATCAATTGTTGTGCAAAACCGAGTTTTTTCAATATATATGGGCTACCGAATACGACTATAATGACTTCTGTTTTATCTTGCAATTCTTTTAAAAATCTCAAAACCATCTCTGGCAACTCTCGACTAAAATCCGACTGCTTACCAGAAGTATGGATACTGACTATCACTTTTTCAAATCGAGACATGTTTGTAACTGTTGGCGAATTGTTGTTCCATTTGAGATGCCATCAAGTAATAATGCCTTGTATCAGCATAGCTGTCAGCACGTGATTGAAATGCTGTTTTTTGTGAAGAATTGATACTCAAAATTCCTAAATGCAAATCAGCTACATTCCTGATTGGGATAAGATTTTTAGCGTCTGAAACCACAGTAACAGATGCTTCAGCCAACTTCTGCTTGATCGCCAATGCCTGATTCCTATTCAAATAGTCATAAACATTGTCTGGATCATGATATGGTATGGCATTCAGTCCAAGTTTATATTTTGCTCTAAGAATTCTCTCTACACTTTCATCAAGGCGCGACTGACTTATCTTACCAGATTCAATATAATTTTTTAAGGCATTAAATGCTTTTGGCAAGTTTTCTGGTAAGAGGATGACATCGTTCCCTGCCAAAAATGCTTCGGCTTCAGCTGTTCCATTCGGAAAGTGCGAGGTAACGCCTTTCATATCCATTGCATCTGTAAATATCAAGCCATTGTAACCCATATCATCCCTCAAAAGATTTTTAACGGCATTTTGTGACAATGTAGCAGGTCTATTGTTACGACTGTCGATCGCTGGTACATGTAGATGTCCCACCATGACAGCGCTGGCGCCTTGACTCGCGAGTCTCCTGAATGGGAAAAATTCATTATTTTCTAATCGATCCAACGTGTGATCAATCCTTGGTAGCTCAAGATGAGAGTCAGCATCAGTATCTCCGTGACCTGGAAAATGCTTGAGGCACGCCATGACGCCTTCATCTTCCATAGCCCGCATGTACATATAACCTTTGGCAGTGACATTTTGTGGAGATTCACCAAATGACCTATCATAGATGACGGGATTTGAAGGATTGCTATTGATATCTATGGCCGGTGCAAAATTGATATTGATGCCTACTTTTTTGCAATGTTTAGCTACCTCTTTGCCCATTTCGTAGATCAATTTATTGTCTTGGATAGCTCCCAACATTAGCTGTTTTGGAAATGATACAGTCTCCTTGGGAAATCTCATGCCCAAGCCCCATTCTGCATCCATGCCCATAAACATTGGGATATTAGCCAACTGTTGGTAATGGTTGATCAAGTTGATTTGTTCTGTAGGCGTACCTTGAAAAAAACAAAGACCACCAATTTTATATTTTTTGATATAATCATCTATGGCATTCCTCTCGTCAGTATTGCCTTTTGAATAAGCCCTGATCATAAACAATTGGCCTATTTTCTCATCTATTGTCATTTGATCCATTTTGGATCTTACCCACATATCTTCCCTCTCAAGATAGCTCTGACCAGCTATTTGATGAGCCATAAACAGCAATAAATACAGGCTAAAATTTCTTATTTTGATACACTTTAAACTCATAAATCAAACTCACATCACTTATACATAACGTTTTGTATAAAAGAACATATTATGTCTAAGACGCAAAAAGTAGAAAAATGTCTTATAATTTTTGTTTAAAATCTATCAATTTCCTTGTTTGCTGAGGATGGTAGGATCAAGTTGAAGCGCTTTTTGAAGGCTTATTTGTGCACTATTGGCATCACCTGCATTGCGCTGCGCAGTGCTTAAATTTAGGTAAGCATTGGCATTTTTCTGGTCTTGAGCCACGACACTCTCAAAGTACTTAATAGCTTCTGTATGATTGCCTTTGATGCCATTAAGTACTCCCAATAATCGCAATGTTTCAGTATCATGTGGTGCCATTTGCAATGATTTGAGCAGGTAAGTCTCAGCTTTTTGCAGGTTATTCTCCTTTTCACCTGCATTTTTGCCTGCTTCTCTTAGGGCAATCGCTTGATTGGTAAAGGCATCTTTGTAGTCTGGATCTATTTTGAGCGCATTGCCATAAGCAGTGATTGCATTATCATAATCTTGCATATAATAATATGCATTGCCCATGATAAGATAAGCATTTTTATAAGTAGGATGTACTTGAACTGCCCTATTTAGGTAGCCTAAAGCTTCTGTGAGCATGGCTTTCTTTTTGTTTTCATCTTTTTCAGTAAATGCCTTGTCTGTCAGACTTCCTCCAGCAGCATTCAAGACTTTGGCGCTATTGACTGAAGTTTTAACATCGGTTTGGAACAATTTGAAATCACTTTCCCAAACAAAATTTCTAGAAATGGTTTTGACACTATACAGCAGGACAATGATACCAATGCTAGCCATGAATGCATTTTTCCCAAACTTTGTCCAAACAAATTTTTGAAGTAAGTAAGCCAGTACTAATGCAAAGCCTAATGATGGCATAAACATAAAGCGCTCGGACATATTAGTACCAATGGGAAAAACTATATTGGAAACAATAGACAAGGTGATCAAATAAAATGCTGCCCCATAACTAAGTATATTTTTGCTACGAAAACCTGAAATAGTTACCCAAATCAAAGCCACATAAATGAGCAAACTGATGATGACACTTACATCTCCAAAACTCATAATGTCAATGTATCGTGGATAATAATCGTGGGTCAATGGATGAGGAAATATCAAAAGTTGAACATACTTGCCCAAGGTATAAATGATTGTCGCCATCTTTTCGCCCATATCAAATGGGATATAACTGCCATTGACAAACTTGAGATATGGATTATTCATAAGCTCCATCGGTGTGCCACCGAAATCACTACCTAAAATGGCGGATCTTATCATCAAAAACAAAATGGCTGGCAACAATAATATGGCACTTTTGGCCAAAGCATTTTTGAAATCTATGTCTCTAAAATAATAAAGGGTCAAAGGTACAATAGCCAAAAAAGTGATGGTATTTTCCTTAGAGAGTAAACCCAAAAACAGGGCAAGACAAGCATAAATCATATATTTGGCTTCTTTCAAATCGATATATTTCAGCATGTAGTACAAAGCAAAAACACTACCCAACATACTCATGATCTCATCTCTACCTTTGATATTGGCAACAGCTTCTGTGTGCAATGGATGAGTGGCGTACAACAAAGCTACTGCCATAGCGAAGTATCTATTGGTTTCGTTGTCTTCTTTGGAGCAAATCATGCTAACGAGGAGCTTATAGATCATGAAGCACAAAAAGCCGTATAACAAGATATTGATCAAGTGACCAAGTAGTGGATTTTTTCCAACTAATTGATACTCAATAGCAAACATAGCAGGTGTCAATGGTCGATACCTACCTCCAGAGACTAGTTTAGCTTTCCCTTCTTCTTTAAAAAATCCAAAAAAAGTATCTTTTGTGAATATACCATTTAGTCCAGATACACCTTTGGTAGTGTACATATTGTCATATATCACGATGGCATCATCTTGTGTAAATTGATGCGTCAAAGTATTGAGATAAACCAATGCACCAAAAATAAAAACTAACCATCCTTGCCATGCAAATGATGATGATTTTGCTACGTTAAAACTAACTTTTGGTTGATCAATATTTTGTTTCTTCTGCTTCATAGGCACAAAGATATAATTAATATTATTTTGTAATATGAATTATTGCTACAAATCAGCAAGTTATATTTCCAAAAAAAATATTTTTAATCTGCCATTTTTTAAAATTGTTTAAAATCTTGGAAAATTTACTAATGAGTTACATACATCAAATCAATACTTAAATATCTTTTTAATGCTTAATTTAAAATAGAAATAATATTATTCCTACCTTTACCTTTTGTATAACATTAGGGATACACAATAAAATTTTTAATATTATAATATATCAAAATATAATAAGCCATGCAGGTAGAGAGATTGTTTGATTATATCAATAAACAGTATGATGAAAAACCATTAGAAAAGTTTGCTGGCGCTCGGCGAGATGGTGAATGGAGTTTTTTTAACACAGGTCAAGTGATCGAATTATCGCGAAAACTAGCATCTGGATTAATAGATTTAGGCATCAGAAAAGGTGATAAGGTCGGTATTGTAGTGTATAAGAATAGACCAGAATGGGTCATCACCGATTTGGCCATTCAGTATATCGGTGCTATCGGTATCCCAATGTATCCGACCATCAGTTCGAGAGAATATGAATATATCATGAATGAAGCTGAGGTGAAGGTTTGCTTTGTAGGCAGTGGCGATCTTTATGATAAAGTTTCCACAGCCCAAGCCAAAGTTGATACTTTAAAGGAAATCATCTGTTTTGACAAGCAAGGAGGCAGAAATTATTGGTTTGATTTTATGAACGATCACAATCTTGAGGAAGTAGAATCTATCAGCCGTACTATAACATCCAAAGATTTGGCAACGATCATATATACATCGGGTACTACTGGCAACCCTAAAGGTGTCATGCTCACCCACGAAAACATCATCAGTGTAGTAGATAGTAGCTGCGACTTACTTCCACTTAAAAGGGGCGACAAAGTGCTCAGTTTCTTGCCTTTATGCCATATTTTTGAGAGAGCAGTCTTATATGTTTACACTTCAATAGGTGTGGAAATTTATTTTACGGGTACCGACAATTTAGGTGGAGAATCTGGCGATTTAGTGGCAGTGAAACCACATTTTTTCACTACAGTGCCGAGACTTTTGGAGAAAGTGTATGAAAAAATTTATAATAAAGGCTTAGCTTTGTCTGGACTTAAAAGAAAGTTGTTCTTTTGGGCACTGAGCCTGACAGATGATTTCGAACACGGTAAGCAATTTGCAGGAATGGATGCTATCAAGAGAAAAATTGCTGACAAATTAATATTTAGCAAGTGGCGCGCTGCATTGGGTGGCAATGTAAGGTCCATAGCTACTGGAGCAGCGGCTTGTCCAGCCAAGATAGCGAGGGTATTTTCTGCTGCAGGCATCACCATTACAGAAGGCTATGGTTTGACTGAGACATCTCCAGTACTTACACTCAATCACTATTATGATGGTAGCAATAAAATAGGAACTGTTGGTGTACCATTAGAAATGTGCGACATCGTCATAGACCGTTCAGAAGGCAACTATAATGGTGACGAAGGAGAGATCATCGCCGCTGGACCCAATATCATGCTTGGATACTACAAGCAAGAAGCTCAAACTGCCGAAGTCTTCACTCAAAGAAACGGTAAAACTTATTTTAAAACTGGTGATATCGGCACCTTCGTAGATGGTCCTAATGGTAAGAAATATTTAAAAATAACAGACAGAAAAAAGGAACTTTTAAAGACATCAGGCGGTAAATACGTAGCACCTGCTCCGATTGAAAGTTTGCTGAAGGAAGACTTTTTGATAGAGCAAGCCATGGTCATAGGTGATCAGAAGAAATTTGTGACTGCGCTGATCATTCCATCTCAAGATGCTTTAAAATCTTGGTGCGAAGATCACAACATATCATGGACATCTCTGCAAGATATGACGCATCATCCAGAAGTATTGTCAAGATATCAACATGCCATTGACAAAGTCAATACACATTTTAGCCATATCGAACAAATCAAAAAATTCGCCCTTTTGCCTGTATCTTGGGAAGCCACAAGAAACGACGGAACAGAAGCTGAGTTGACTCCAACCATGAAGCTCAAACGTCGAATCATCATGACAAAATTTTCTGAAGATATTGACAAGCTTTATATTTGATATTGAGACCACAATTGAAAGAACTCAGCAGGGACAAAATTGATGATGACCTGTGGAATGAGACAGTTCGTAAAAGTACTTATTCAAAAATATTTGGATATGCGTGGTATCTCGATGCCATAACAGACAAATCTTGGTCTGCCCTTGTTTTTGGAGATTATGAAATGATCTTGGCGATCTGTGTGCGCTCAAAGTATAAGATAAAATACGTTACACAGCCTTACTTATGTCAAGCAATGGGCATTTATGGAACTAACTTGCCCAGTCAAGAACAATTAAATCTATTCATTGATTACTTTAAGAAAAACTTCTACAAAACCGACATCTTTGTCAATGAGTTGTTTTTTCCAAATGCTGATCTGATAAGACGAGTCAATCATAGCTTACCACTTGATCATAGCTACGATAACATTCGCCAAAACTTCAGCACCAATACCATCAGAAATCTAAAAAACGCTGCAAAATATCCGCACACTATTGACGAAAACACCGATATTGAGTCGTTCATTTCGTTTGTATCACAACATGATAAGTCAGATGTATTGAAAGGTATCACGCAAAAAATTCACAATTTGATCCAAGCTTGTCAGCAAAATGCTGTTGGTAAGATCATCACGGCGCGAACCGATGATCAGATCATGTCCACAGTGTTTTTGGCTGAAGATGATAATAGGATCTACACATTGATCATGGTCTCCAATGAAGCAGGACTACATCAAAAGTCTATGTTTTTCTTGCTCGATCACATCATCCAACAATATGCTGGTAGTGGCAAAAAACTAGATTTTTTCGGGTCCAATATACCCAATATAGCTCGCAGAAACGAAGGTTTTGGCGCAAGTCCAGAAGTGTATTATCATTTGAAATGCAGGTGGAAGATGTTTTGAAGAGGTGATCCTAATCTTTAAGTTTATGTTCGTATTATAATTTGGCTTCTTTCAAGTCTTCTTTAGACAAAGATAAAATGATCACTTTCAAAACATTATTCACTTCTCAGCTCAGCCATCACTTCATCATAATCCATTGAATTGGGTTAAGAATGGGAGATATTGAGAGGAAACACGAATTGATACCAGCTTGCATCTAGACATATTTGAATGATAGATGGTGCTATTTTTTTAATAATTGGGCTAAGTAGAAAAACAATTTGACAGTTTATTTGCTGTTTAAATAAATTTGCAGTAATTTTGCTGTCAAATATATTTAACAATTAAAATGCTGTCAAATGAAAAATGAATGGAAGTCGCCAAAAACAATCTTTGGCAATGTAGCCACTGGCAAATATTACTATCCCAGAACTGATATTGTTGAAGAAATATGGAATGAACTTGAAAAAGGAAGTTTTGTCTTATTGGCTGCGCCCAGACGAGTCGGGAAAACTTCTGTATTGAGAGATTTAGAACAAAATCCGAGAAAGCCATATAGAACAAAATTCCAAAGTGTACAAGCAGTTCAATCAGCAGAAGAGTTTTATAAAACTATCTACGACCTCATTGTGACGTGCTTTAATTCAAGCAAACGTTTGGGAGAATGGTTCAAAAAATATCTGCAATCCCGAACTGTTTCAGAAGTAACTATTGAAGGTTCAGTAAAATTTGAAAAGAAAACTTTTCCTTACCAAGATGAAATCAATAAGCTTTTATTAAAATTTGATGATTCAATCAAGGAAACTGTTGTCCTACTACTCGATGAATTGCCTGAAGTACTTCACAGACTTGATCAAAAAGGTAAAAAAGATGAAGCACTCTCCATTTTATCCCAATTAAGGGTTTGGAGACAAAATGACTTTAAAAAATTACAATTCGTATTTGCAGGTTCCATAGGTATCCACTACGTAGTAAAAACCATTACAGGAAGGGTAAGTGATATAAACGATCTAGTCAAAGTCATTTGTGCACCATTAAACGAAATGGAAGCTAAAGATTATATCCAATGGGCTACAGAAGATGCATCTATTCAATACGACGACGATCTTATGGAATATTTATTAAAAAAATCAACATTATTTTACGCCTTATTTTCTTAATTTAATGTTAGGAGAAATAGATAAGACTGCCAAACAAAGGAAATACTGAAATTACATCTCTTGAAATTGATACTGCTTTCCAATAAAATTGTTAAGTCAAATGACTACTTTAAAGATTAGAAAAAAAGACTAGAATTATATGCCAAATGAAAGATTTTTATTTGTCAATGAAATTTAATACATATTGCCCATAAAGATGTAATAAGCATTCAGGCAATTTATGATAAAGCAACTAAATATGGTAAAAACCGATTACATGGATTTATAAACGATTTGGAAAGATGATTTACATCATCACTGATGTGGATAGTGATTTTCAGTTATTTCACCTTTTCTAAAAGTATTTTGGAAAAACAATCAACCAATATATCATGGATAATTTAAATAGAAGTGGAAACTGGTTTATTGACCAACCTCAATGTATTCAATCAACTAATAAATGATGTTTCTGTAAAGAAGAATTTTATCGTCAGGAAAGAATTTGAATTAATTATTGACAGCTTAAAAAATAAAAGCGCCAAGGCCACTTACAGCATGAGTTGATAATAGGAAGTAGAGGCAGTGAAATCTACTTTGCTTAAAAAGGGCAGAAATAGAAATAAAAGAAAATGTAACACTAAAAGAATTCTTTTAATATCAATCATGAAGAACAAGCAGGTATATATCGACTATTTGACCTTTAGGAAGAAGTAATCAATGAACTCTGTGATATTTTAAAATTGAAATACAACTGACTCAATTTGAAACATTTAAAACCAATCATGAGTACACACGATATCTTTACGAGGTATTAACATTTGTCTGAAACCGATAAAGGATCTATTACTATTAGATAATTTGACCAGATTAAATTTCCACTGATGATGGAAGCATTGCCGTCTCTATCAATTGCAACGATGCTACAGCTCGTACAGGCAGTACCGAATGGGCCAATTGCGGCTATTCGGTATAATGTCGCCGCTACGAATTTTTCATGCCATCACAACAAAATCTTTCAAATCAGAATAGAAACATTGCTTATACATTAAGGTAGATCGTTATCATTCCAGAAACTAGCTCATACATGGCTCAATCGGGCGGCTAGAAAATATCAGGATATTAACGGATGGTTTCACGCGCAACGGTCAGTTTTTCAAAGCCTCGCAGCTCGATCGCGCTATCGCGCGCGTCCGCAAGCCGCTACGCTGGGTCCATTTCCGGAAAATCGCCGGATGATATCGCGCGCGCTAATTTTACCGGCAATCAGGGCGACCGGCGTAATCGCGCTCCGGCGCTACCGGAAAATGCATCAAAACCATCACTCGCGTCAGCACCATGTAGGCGCCCAGCGCCGCCAGGCAATTCAATCCAGAACGCATCAAAATGGAAAGTAAACTACGATATCTGCTAATCTGACCGCATTGGTAAGCGCTTCATCGTGGATAAAGCAAAACGTAAAACAGCATTTATGCAGGATAACAGGCGCAGCCAGCATGGCTTATCATCCGCGCTCAGGTAATCGAACGAAAGGTAAATGGCTAAGTGTTTTTCTCAACTGGTATGATGCTGACGATTTTAAAAAACTTTCAAACGATTAAATCATAGTCAGCTCGCGTGGCTGGCATGCTGGCGCGCGAAGCATATTCCTAAAGCTTTGAGCAAAGTAAACTTATATCTCCTTGTCAGATAGGGATCAGCGTTATCTCGCCGACCAAGCAAACCTTTGATTCAATATCAGAATAGACTTATTATACTTCCTCGATTATCCAGAGATATCCTTTCAGATATCTCAAATTGTATTATAGATAAAGACCTTTCTAAAGCAGAAATAATTATTGAGATTGAAAATGAAGCCGATGGAGTGAAGTACACTCTGTTTGGAATTTGCTGTCAAATGTCAAATGAATATTCGGATGCAAGAAAACAATACTTATCAGCAATTGAAATAGGAGAAGATGGTGCTTTGTTCTTTTTAGCAATTTTGTATAATAATCAGGAAAAATATGATGAAGCTGAAAAATATTATTTGTTGGCCATTGAAAAAGGAAATGTTGTTGCTTTAAACAATTTGGCAGTGATGTATGATAATCAGGAAAAATATGAACAAGCGGAAAAATATTATTTGTTGGCCATCGAAAAAGGAGATGTTGGCGCTTCATTCAATTTGGCATTGATGTATGAAAATCAGGAGAAATATGAAGAAGCGGAAAAATATTATTTGTTGGCCATTGAAAAAGGAAATGTTGGTGCTTTAAACAATTTGGCATTGATGTACTATTTCACAAATACGAATAATTCAAGAGCGTTAGAATTAATATCCAAGGCAAATGCATTGGAAGTCTCTTTTGAATATATTGAATCCGAAATCATTATTGAAATATGGAATGGAATATTCAGAGATTTAGAAAATAGAGTAGTATCAGTAATCAAAGAAAAGAAATTTAACAACCTTGATGAATTAATTATAGAATTAATGGTCCAACAGCAAAAAAACCTTGTGTTATCACTCTTTCATCATGATGAAATTGGAAAAAATCTACAAGATAGGTATATGGTATTATATTATGCAACGCTCATTATCAACAATCATCTTGAAGATAATCTTTTGCTTAGGATACCACCGGAGTTACAATCGACAATTGATGATGTTATCGCAAAAATAAAGCAAAGGCAAAAAATTTATGGCTATAATTGATGGTTCAAAAAACAATAATCGAAATTATTTTAGCTTTACACATTTACATTTAATAAACTCAATTATTCTTTGAATCCATCTGATTTTTCTTCACCATTAAACGTGAGTTTAAAGTATAAGCCTAAAATATTTTACTAATTTTTTGAAATTTAAACATAAAATTTTCTGTAGTATTATTTGGGTTATTAATTCTACTAAATCCTTTTATTTTTGTTTATTTTGGAAAAGAAAAAAGAAAACATTCCAAAATGCTCTACATTATCAGATTCCACTTTTGAATCCAAGTAAATAAATTTCCTGTTGACTGTGTTCATCTCTTGTATATAATTAGGCTTCTCAATACAAAAAAAACAACATTCCAACCAAAAATTCAAAATAATAGTATATCTTTGTAATGACTAAAACCTACTCCTAGCTCCGTCACATTGTTATAAAGTAATAAAACTGCTCTTTTTCAAATGGTTTTTGTCAGACTTTTCCCGAGGTTGTCCCGACGTTGTCACGATGTTATCCCGACCATACTCGCATGATCTCCCTACGATCCTCCCTTGATCCTTCCATGTTGCTTCCATCATCATCCCATCATGCTTAAGGTTTCATACCCAATTTGAACTGCTTATTATTCAAGAATTAACAGCCATTTTAAACTTTTAAGCCACAAGAAAAAAGCCTGAATCATTGCTAACTCAGGCTTTTATTATCTACTATTTTGACACTGTCAATTATCCATTGAGGGCGGCCGCTCCACCTACGATCTCCGAAAGCTCTTTGGTGATGGCTTCCTGACGTGCTTTGTTATAATTGATTTTCAATTCTTTCATCAACTCTTCCGCATTGGTAGTGGCATTGTCCATGGCAGTCATACGAGCTCCATGTTCTGAGGCGTGATTGTCCAAAACAAATTTCTGAAAATTAGTTTGCAAGATGCTTGGTATCAATTCATTCAATAACACTTCTTTGCTTGGTTCGAAGATGTAATCTGCCTTTGGAGCTTTTTTAATACCATGATGTTGATCTTCATCCATTCTGGCCACAGGCAAAAACTGAACAGCTTTTGGCTCTTGGACAGCTGCATTCCTAAATTGACCATAGCATACATCCACTCTGTCAAAGTCACCCTTGTCAAAATTGTCCATGACCATTTGTGATGCCCTTGCTACATTGTCGAAGCTGAGATCGGAAAAAAGATCAATATACTCTCTGTTGAGCTGGCAATCAGGGTATCGCTTTTTCAATACATCGTAACCTTTCTTACCAATAAAGATCAAAGTAAGGTTTTTAGAAGCTCTTTGTTGACTATATTCAGTTTCGATCTTATTGATGGCTTCTTTGATGATATTGGTATTGAATGCACCACAAAGACCACGATTGGAAGTGATGACTACAATAGCTACTGACTTAGGCTCACGTATCTTGACATAAGGAGAGTTGATATCTCCTTCAAGATTTGAAACTATGTTTTTCATCATTTTGTCCAATCTGTTGGCATAAGGACGCATTTCGGTGATGGCTTGTTGAGCCCTACGCAATTTGGATGCCGAAACCATTTTCATGGCCTTGGTGATCTGCTGTGTTGATTGCACCGATTTGATTCTCTCCCGTACCTCCTTTAATTTTCCGGACATGCCTTATTATTATTGGTTATTTTTAAGCTGAAATTATTTATATTGTGAAGCTACTTCTGCACCTACTCTTTTGATGGTAGCCATGACTTCGTCAGAAAGATTGCCTTTTCTCAACGCTTCAAGTGTAGCGCCTTCTGTTCTCTCCATAGTAGTCAAGAATGTCTCTTCAAACTCTCTCACTTTATTGACTGGTACATTTCTAAGCAATCCTTGTGAACCCAAGTAAATGATAGCTACTTGCTTTTCTACAGATACAGGTGAGTATTGTGGTTGCTTAAGTATCTCCACATTTCTCTTTCCTTTTTCCAACACAGATTGAGTTGCAGCATCGAGGTCAGAACCAAATTTTGCAAATGCTTCCAATTCGCGATATTGTGCTTGATCCAATTTGAGTGTACCAGCCACTTTTTTCATTGATTTGATCTGAGCATTACCACCGACCCTTGATACAGAGATACCTACGTTGATAGCAGGTCTGATACCTGCGTTAAATAGATTGGACTCCAAGAAGATCTGGCCATCCGTAATAGAAATTACATTGGTAGGGATATAAGCAGATACGTCTCCAGCTTGTGTCTCGATGATCGGTAAGGCTGTCAATGAGCCACCACCTTTGACCAAACCTGATTTTTTCAATGAATCTGGCAAATCATTCATCTCACGAGCTATACCGTCATTATTAATGATTTTGGCAGCTCTCTCTAGCAATCTTGAGTGTAGATAGAAGACGTCACCTGGATATGCTTCACGTCCTGGAGGTCGCTTCAACAACAATGATACCTCACGATATGCTACCGCTTGTTTTGACAAATCATCATAAATGATCAAAGCAGGTCTTCCAGTATCTCTGAAAAATTCTCCAATGGCTGCTCCTGCAAATGGGGCGTAAAACTGGATAGGAGCCGGATCTGAAGCAGACGCTGCTACGATGACAGTATATGCCATAGCGCCACCTTCTTCCAATGATTTCATCACCTGTGCTACAGTAGATGCCTTTTGTCCAGATGCTACATAGATACAATATACTGGTTCACCTCTGTCATAAAACTCTTTTTGATTGATGATGGTATCTATGGCAATAGCAGTCTTACCTACTTGCCTGTCTCCAATGATGAGCTCTCTTTGACCTCTGCCTATTGGAATCATTGAGTCGATCGCTTTGATACCAGTTTGAAGTGGTTCAGTCACGGGCTGTCTATAGATAACACCTGGTGCTTTACGTTCGATAGGCATTTCGAAAGTTTGACCTTTGATAGCTCCCTTACCATCTATGGGTTGTCCCAATGGATTGACTACACGACCTATCATACCTTCACCTACGTTGATAGAGGCGATTCTCGAAGTACGTCTCACTGTAGAACCTTCTTTGATACCATCTCCTGGGCCTAAAAGTACGACACCAACGTTGTCCTCCTCAAGGTTAAGAACGATGGCTTGTACACCATTTTCAAATTCTACCAATTCTCCAGCCTGAGCTTTAGAAAGGCCATAAACTCTGGCTATGCCATCACCCACTTGAAGTACAGTACCTACTTCTTCGAGTTCTGTTTCTGTTTTGAATCCAGATAGCTGTTGTTTTAGGATTGCGGATATTTCATCTGGTTTTACATCAACCATATCATTTGAGTTTTAAAATTATTATTAAAATGATTTTACATATTGATTGTCGGCAAACTCCTTACGAACTTGCTCTAATTTGTGTGCTACACTGGCATCGTACAATTTGTCACCTATCTCCACCACAAACCCACCGATAAGCGAAGCATCTACTTTGGTTTTGACATCCAACTTATCCATGGTAATGTCACTTGCCAAGAGTTTTGATTTAATATCATTTAATGCATCTGCTGTAAGTGGAGTCGCTGTAGTGATAGTGACTGTCGATATCTTATTCAAAACTTTATATTGGTCAATAAAATCTTGAATGATCTCTGGCAAATACATCTCTCTACCTTTCTTGATGATGATATCGAAGAATGCCATAGAAGTATTACTTACTTTTCCTTCAAAAAGTGTCTTGAAAATAGAAAGCTTCTTGCCTGAATTGATGATAGGTGACTTTAGGAATAAACCCAAATCTCGACTTTTCAAAGCTTGCGCCACATAGTCAACATCAGCCTTTATACTCTCCAATTCATTGCGTTCGCGAGCCAAATCAAGCAAAGATTTTGCATACCTGGCTGAAATTCTGCTTACTGACATGATTTAGTTTTTGGTCAGGAAATATGGATTAATTCAAATTGATTTCTTTTACGAGAGAATTGACGAACTTTTCTTGTTCTTCATTTCCTTTCAATTCCTTTCTGATAACCTTTTCAGCAATACTGATAGCCATGGCACCCATTTGATTTTTTACTTCTATGATGGCTGCTTTCTTTTGATTTTCAATATCATTCATAGCATTACTTACTATTTTATTGGCTTCTTCTTTTGCCTTTTCTTTAGCTTCAGCTATCATTTGTGCTTTGATTTCTTTAGCTTCTTGGAGCATTTTAGATCTCTCTTCTCTAGCTTGCGCCAATAAGACTTCGTTTTCAGATTTCAATTTAGCCATCTCTTCTTTAGCATTTTTTGCTTGGTCTAAGGCATCTTGAATATCTGTTTCTCTTTTTGTCAATGCTTCAGCAATAGGGCCAAAGGCATATTTTTTCATGATCCATAAGAAAACCAAGAATATGAAAAGTGCCCAAATAGCTAAACCAGGAGTTGGTTGAAAAGGAGTAAAACTTAGTAAAGTAAACATATTGTTTTGCTTTTATTAATATTTATACATGTATAGCACTCAAAAATGCTCTTCAATTTTTTGTTTTAAACTTTTAAAAGCAGAACGCTCCGCCAACCGCATTGCCATTCTGCTTTGATTTTTTTGTACCAGCTATCTTATTTTACGAAGATAGAAAGTAGGATAGCGATAAGAGCTGCACCCTCAACGAATGCTGCCATAAGGATCATACCACCTCTGATATCACCTGATGCTTCAGGTTGTCTAGCGATAGCTTCCATTGCTTTACCACCAACCATACCAATACCGATACCTGCACCTATTACTGCCAGTCCGGCACCGATTGCTGCAATTGTTCCAGTCATGATTATTTAGTATTATGGATTAAAAAAAATATTTCAAAAAAAAATAACGTTTAATGTTGGTGATTGGCATGATGCTCTTCATGATGATGCTCTTCTAATGCAGCACCTATATATGATGCAGTCAAAAGAGTGAACACAAATGCCTGTACAAAAGCTACAATGACCTCAATACACATCATAAACAGGGTCAAAGGTATAGCCAATGCAGTACCTATTACTCCTCCGCCAGTATTTGCTCCAGCTTCACCAAAGATAAATATCAAACCAATAAAACTTAAGATGGCTATGTGACCAGCTGAAATATTGCCCGCCAAACGCAGCATCAAGGTTAATGGCTTGATAAAGAGACCCATGACCTCGACGGCTGCCAAAAGTGGCTTAACAAAAACCGGTACATTTGGCATCCAAAATATATGTTGCCAATAATCTTTTTTACCATTCACATTGACCACAACAAAAACGATCAATGCGAGTACCATTGTGATGGCAAGATTGCCAGTAGCATTGATACCACCAAAAAATGGAATTTGACCAAAAATATTCAAGCCCAAAATGAAGAAGAATATACTCATCAATAGTGGTAAAAACTTTTGGTACTTGTCTTTGCCTATAAATGGAATAGCTACTTCATCCCTAATGAAAGAGAAGAAAATCTCCAATAGGTTTTGCATTCCAGTTGGTGCTTTGTTTCCTCTATTTTTATAGGCTTTGGCAGCTTGAGTAAATATAAATATAAAAAAGAGAGATACCAGAATCATTGAAACGACATTTTTAGTAATAGAAAAGTCGTAAAATGAAGTGATTCCGCCTCCTAGGACTCCTCCATCCAATGTAGATCTGGCATCTAATCTGTATTCTTTACCATTGTGAATGGCATATACTACATCTTTATCTTTTCCGTCAATTTTTTCCACTTTTTGAGTAAATCCACTCACCTCTGCTTCACCATCTGTTGGGAATGAAGGATCTACCACTCTATGTACACTACCATGGTGAAGTACATAACCGTTGTATGAACTATGTCCATCTTCGTGATGTCCTACATGAAACTTTCCAGAACTGAAAAAATCCCAGCCTTTGTCTGGAGCATAAAGGATCATCGGCAATGGAATGGTTACAAAATTTAAAATAGTATATACATTGGCATCGCTAATATGGTGAATAGCGGTAGCAGCAGGATCATACACTTCATGTGCTCCATGTCCTTCATGATCAGCATTATTTGTGGCGTGTGCATCAGCATCAGTATGTGCTTCTGTATGTGATTTTACTGTGGAATCAGCCGTAACTCCGTGTTCTTGTCCATAGACAGCAGTACTAAGAGAAAGTAAGCTTACAAATAAGTAAATAATCGTGTATTTCATCAGATGCGATTATCTGTTTAAAAATTTTGCCGCAAAGGTAAATAAAACAAAACGTTATATAAAATTATTGATACTCTTTTATTTATGATTTTTTTGAATTATTTTTCAAATTTTTCTTTTCCATTTGTCCAAAAAGGCTCAATATAAAATATCGTAAGCAATAAATTTTTAAAATTAAATTGGAAAGTTTGTTTGTATTTGGGTTAGTCAAGAAATAAAATATGTTTTAGAAATGTTGATATTTTAGATGGCATTTTAAGTTGTAATAGTCGCATTTTGATACATATTAGGATCAAATACAAAGGCATATTGGTTGACAAATATAATAATCTCAATTTCCAAAAAACATTTCAAACAATGCTTATGTTCTATCTTTTCATCCACACAGCCTAAGACAGATGATTATTTCTTGTATAGTAGCTACAGCGCACAACAATGTAATAGGAAAAGACAACGAAATTCCTTGGTATTTGCCTGCAGATTTACAATATTTTAAAAAAGTCACCCTGAATCATACTGTCATCATGGGTAGAAACTGCTTCGCATCCATAGGCAGACCTTTGCCTAAGCGCACTAATATCATTGTCTCAAGAGATCCATACTACATATCTTCCAATTGTATCATAGCGAGATCGATACCTGAAGCACTTCATATAGCATACGAGCAAGGAGAGACTGAAGCTTTCATCATAGGTGGTGGACAAATTTACCAACAATCTATTGACCTGTGGGAAAAGCTTTATATGACTGAGGTAGATTTATTGGTGCAAGGTGATGTTTTTTTCCCATCAATTGATTTTATGGATTGGAAATTGATTTCAGAAGATAAACATATAAAAGACGAAAAAAATGAATTTGACTATACTTTTAAAATTTTTGAAAGAAAATGAAAATATCTCCATATCCAATCAAGGAAGACTTTATACACTACCTATGGAAGACTAAAAAGATTCCTACAGCTTTGTTTTCTACCCAGAATGCTGCCATGCAAATTATAGATTTTGGTACCCCTAATGTCGATGCTGGACCAGACTTTTTTAATGGAAAGATAAAGATTGAAGATGCTGTGTGGGCTGGCAATATTGAGATGCATGTCCTATCATCAGACTGGCATAAACATGGACATAGTACAGACCAAGCTTACGACAATGTCATATTGCACGTGGTTTATGAAGATGATTTGGGAGAAGATATTACGATAAACGGTCGGCCAATAGCTACCCTTGAACTGAAAGGTAAAATACCAAAATTGTATTTAGACACCTATTTGACCCTTGTGCAATCAGTAACATCTATTCCATGTCAGGCCATGATAAAGCATGTTGACCCATCAAAAATTGATTTATGGAAATATACGCTAAGCATTGAGAGGCTTGAGCAAAAATCATCATTGGTATCTGAAATCTTGGCTTATACTGGACAAAATTGGGAAGAGACATTATACATTATGATCGCAAGATATTTTGGCTCTAAGGTCAATACTCAGCCCTTTGAAATGACTGCTAAAAGCCTTTCTCTCTCTATAATCTTAAAAAATCAAGATAAAAGATTCTCAATAGATGCTTTAATATTCGGGCAAGCTGGTATGCTCGAAGCCAACTATAAAGATGATTACTATCAAACTCTCAAAGTAGAATACACTTATTTGCGCAAGAAATATCAATTGAAATCCATTGATGGTAGTATATGGAAGTTCAGTAAGCTTAGACCAATGAATTTTCCGACAGTTCGTTTAGCTCAATTTGCTGGTTTGATAAGCCATACTAGCAACATTTTTAGTCAAATAAAAGCTGAAAATCCAGTAAAAAATATTAAGTGCATATTCGAATCAGAACCATCATCATATTGGCAAACTCATTATAGATTTGGAGTAGAAAGCCCTAAGTCATATAAGAAGATGTCCGAGGATTTCATACAATTGATCATGATCAATGCAGTGTCTCCAGTATTATTTGCTTATGGCAAGCTAAATGACGAGCCCAAATACATCGATAAGGCTATCAACATTTTAGAGCAATTGGATGGAGAAGTCAATGTCATCACCAAAGCATGGAAATCGCTTGGTGTCAGCACAAAAAGTGCTTTTGATACACAATCTTTGATACATTTGAGTACTCATTATTGTCAAGAACATCGATGTGTCGCTTGCAAAATAGGTCATGAGATAATGGGTAAATGAGATTTTTGATTAATGTATGACAATTTTAATATTTAAACTGCATCATTCTATTCCATCAATAATCTAATGACACATTCAAAAGAATAATGTAATTGTCGAAAAATTCAGACGTAATTCAATTCTACAGGATGTGTACATTTAAAAATGTATCTTTGCATCATGACATTACAAAAATATCCTATCGGGCTGCAAGATTTTGGTGGTATTCGCAGAGAAGGTTATGTTTATGTTGATAAAACCCAGCATATACATAGGCTGATCAAATTTGCAAAATACTACTTTATGTCTCGGCCACGACGATTTGGCAAGTCGCTATTGATCAGTACTTTAGAGTGTGTATTCCGTGGACAAAAAGAGCTATTCGAAGGCTTATACATCTATGACAAATGCGAGTTTGAACCATATCCTATCATCAGGATTTCATTTGCAAGTATCGGGTACAGAGATATGGGGCTTTTACCTTCTCTTCACAAAGAATTGGAATCCATTGCTTCAAAATATGAAATAACCTTGGAAAGCGAAGGATTGTCACACAAATTTAACGAACTCATCAAGTCAATATACCATAAATACAACCAACAAGTAGTCATCCTCATTGATGAATACGACAAGCCGATCATAGATTACTTGGATGCAGAGCATATCCACTTGGCGCACGAAAACCGAGGCGTGATGAAGACATTTTACTCCATTCTCAAAGATGCTGACCCATATCTAAAGCTTGTTTTTATCACTGGTGTGAGCAAATTTAGTCAAGTGAGTATTTTTTCAGATCTCAACAATCTGTACGATATCACGATGCGCCAAGAATTTAATGAAATATGCGGCATCAGCCAGCAAGAAATTGATACCAATTTCGCCCAAGAACTGGCAGTGTATGATCGAGAGAAGATACGGCAATGGTACAATGGCTATCGTTGGCATGTAAATGGAGCTAAGATGTATAATCCATTTTCGTTGCTCAATTTTTTTGTCGATGGTGATTATCGCAATTATTGGTTCAGTACAGGTACACCTACATTTATAATAGAATTGTCCAAGCAAAATAAATTTTATGACCTGAATGATGTACAAGCCAATTCACTTTTATTGTCTAGCTTCGATATAGACAATTTAGAAGCCATTCCGATATTATTTCAAACAGGGTATCTCACCTTAAAATCTTATGATAGTACATTTGATATTTATAGCCTTGATTATCCCAATTATGAGGTGAAATCTGCGTTTTTGCAATACTTATCCAAAAGCTATATGTCGAGTACCATGCAAGAAGCCCAAACTATGCCAAAAGAACTACTTAGAGCCTTGAGGACTCAAAACGAAACTGAACTGAGAGAAGCAATCAATGCAGTCTTTGCCCATATACCTTATCTGCTTTGGCAGAAAGAAAACGAACACTTTTACCACGCTGTCATTCATCTCTTATTCAGCTTGTTAGGCGTGTATATTCATAGTGAAGTACACACCAAAAATGGACGTGCAGATGCCATCATATTGTATGAAGATCATGTATATTGCCTTGAGTTCAAACTCGATAAATCGGCAGAATCAGCGGTACAGCAAGTCAAAGATAAAGGGTATTTAGATGCTTATCGCAATAAAGCGAGCTATTTTTCTATCATTGGTATCAACTTCAGCAGCGATGAGAAAAAGGTAGAAAAACTGATTTGGGAAGATTTGTAAATGATTGCTTGCAAAAATGCTTAGTTTTTGTATTTTCTATCTGATTTTAAACATTGGTATCTACTATGATTCAAAAATCATTGATAAACAGCATAAAAACAAAAAACCCTTAATCAATAAAGACTAAGGGTTTTTTAGTTGGGTGGGCCCACTAGGACTTGAACCTAGGACCACCTGATTATGAGTCAGGTGCTCTAACTGACTGAGCTATAGGCCCAATTTTATTATCTTACACTTCAATTTTGCCTTTAATTCCAATATTAGGACCATCACGCTGTGAGCGATTTCAACTGACTGAGCTATAGGCCCAATTTTGTTTTCTTACACATCAATTTTGCCTTTAATTCTCGATTCGGGACCATCACGCTGTGTGAGCGTGATGCTCTAACCGACTGAGCTATAGGCCCATAATTTTATTTTCTTACATTTCAATTTTGCCTTTAATTCTCGACCGTTGGGACCATCACGCTGTGAGCGTGATGCTCTAAACTGACTGAGCTATTGGCTCAATTTTATTTTCTTACACTTCAATTTTGCCTTTAATTCTCTGTCATTGAACCATCACGCCGTGAGCGTGATGTCGAAACTGACTGAGCTATAGGCTCAATTTTATTTTCTTACACTTCAATTTTGCCTTTAATTCTCTACCGTTGGAACCATCACGCTGTGAGCGTGATGCTCTAACCGACTGAGCTATAGGCTCAATTTTATTTTCTTACACTTCAATTTTGCCTTTAATTCTCTACCGTTGGAACCATCACGCTGTGAGCGTGATGCTCTAACCGACTGAGCTATAGGCTCATAAATTCAACACAACAAAATTTTTCTTAATTCAACATTTCAAACTAAATCAATTTTGTTAAAAGTGAGCGCAAAATTAAGAAGAAATTTAATATTAACAAGAATTAAAAGTCTTATTTAAAAAAAACTGCTTTGACAAAGGTTTTTGTTTCAAACAAAAATGAAATTTATACTACACGCCCAAATCCTCCAACATCTGAGCAAGCTTGATTTCTTGTTGTTTTTCGAGATGTTCAAATGCTGATTTGTTGGCAAGATTTGTCCTTACACTACAATAGAACTTTATCTTTGGCTCGGTGCCAGATGGCCTAGCAGATATGATGCTGCCATCTTCTGTAAAAAACTGTAAGACATTGGAAGATGGTAAATCAATTCTTTCAGTAGTATTGTCCACCATATTTTTGGATACACCAGTTTTATAGTCTTTTAGCATGATGACCTTTTGTCCTCCCAGTACTGTTGGAGTATTGTTCCTATAATTTTCCATCATTGCCTTGATCTCTTCGGCTCCAGATTTGCCCTTTTTAGTGATAGAAATGAGTTTTTCTTTAAAATATCCATATTCTACATATAAACTAAGCAACAAATCATATAAACTCATACCTTGATCCTTGTAGTAAGCCGCCAATTCAGCAAACATACAACAAGCTACTACTGCGTCTTTATCTCTAGCGTATTCGCCTATCAGATAACCGTAACTTTCTTCGCCACCAGCTATAAATGTCTTTTTGCCCTGGCGCTCAGTCATGATCTCTCCTATGTATTTGAATCCTGTCAAGACATTGAGACACTCTACATTTTTGGCAGCAGCCATTTTGTCTATCATATAAGATGTGACGATGGTTTTGACCACGTATTGGTTGCCGTCAAGCTTGCCAGCCTTTTCCCAGGCTGTTAATAGGTAATGAATCAATAGACACAAAGCTTGGTTACCATTGACCAAGATAAATTCATTTTTATCATTTTTGATAGCTATACCTACTCTGTCTGCGTCTGGATCTGTTGCCATGACGATATCTGCATCCACTTCTTTAGCCAAGTCCAATGCCAAGCTCAATGCCTCGGCTTCTTCAGGATTTGGGTAGATGACAGTTGGGAAATTGCCATCCACAACCATTTGTGTATCTACAGTGATGACATTTGTAAATCCATACTTGCTCAATGCTGGTGGAACTAATACGCCTCCTGTACCATGAATAGGTGAATAAACTATCTTTAAGTCATGCTGCCTATTAATGGCCTCCTTTGATATAGAAAGTTTTGCCAATTCATTGAGATATTGTTCGTCCAAGTCCTTTCCAATTTTTTGGATTTTATCGTCATTTCTATCAAATTTTATATCAGAAAGATTTGTGATCTTGCTTACTTCTGCCATGACTGCTTCATCATGAGGTGCAACAAACTGCCCTCCATCTGCGCCGTAAGCTTTGTAACCATTGTATTCTTTGGGATTGTGTGAGGCAGTAAGCATGACACCACTTTTACAGCCCAAAGCCCTGATAGCAAAAGATAGCTCTGGTGTAGGGCGCAATCCTTCAAAAAAATAAACAAAAATACCGTTGGCCGAAAAAACATCAGCCACTACTCGTGCGAAGGTTGCTGAATTGTTGCGACTATCGTGCGCTATGACTACTTTAATGTCTTGACCAGCATAGAGCTTGTTCAGATAATTGCTCAATCCCTGTGTTGCAGCACCTAAAGTATATTTATTGACCCTGTTGGTACCTGCTCCCATGATGCCACGCAAGCCGCCTGTACCAAATTCTAAATCTTTATAAAACGCATCGATAAGTTCAGTTGAATTTCCATTTTCAATCAGAAGATTTATTTCTGACTTTGTAGTTTGGTCATATTCTCCATTAAGCCAAATATTTATTTTTGATTGTACAATTGGGTCAATATTAAGGTCTTGCATTATTCAAGTTTGTTTTGTTAATGACTGAATAGGCAAAAGTACATAAATTGGAGATATACTAAAAACAAAAAGTGATCTGCCAAGAAAAAAATAATCCTATACACATCCACAATAAAAAATGCCTCACATCTTTTATAGACATGAGGCATCATTCAAAATTTTTCTAAAAATCTAAATAACCATTTGAATTATTTTGGCAACAAGACATCTCCTATCACATGGATGATGCCATTGGAAGCTGGAACAGAAGCGACTATTTCTGAACCATTGACATAAGTCTTACCATCTTTTATTGTGATATTCACCTTCTTGCCATTTACTTGTTCATAAGATTGACCATCTTGAAAATATTCTGGCTTAAGTGCACCGACATAAGTGTGGTATTCCAAGATATTGACCAAATCAGCTTTTTTGTCAGCTTTTAAGAGACCTTCAACTGTACCTGAAGGCAATTTTTCGAATGCAGCATTGGTTGGGGCAAATACCGTAAAAGGGCCAGCATTGCTCAAAGCATCTACCAAGCCGCCTGCTTTGACTGCTGTAACCAAAGTAGTGTGGTCTTTGCTTCCTACTGCCACTTGTACTATATTGGGTGTGGAAGTTTCGTCTTTAACATTAGACTGTCCAACACCATCTGTAGCGGCGCTTACATCTAAACTTTCACTTGGCGCTGCTGTGTCTGCTGTATTAGATTTGCATGCTACCATTGCTATCATTAAAATAAAAATAAAAGTTTGAATTGTTCGTGTCATGATTTATAAAATTTATTGCGCAAAGTACCGAACTTACTTTCCGGAAATTTATGAGTCAAATCATAAATCTTATTATTAATTCAACTTTCTTAATGTCGAGAATAAATACACGACGCTGCTTAGCATTAAAACGCTGACAACCAATAGCATTTCATTCAAATACGGTACTAAAATGTATCCAAAAGAAGCAATACCCTGTACCATTAGGATGAGTTCGTTTGAAAAAACTCCAATCACAAAAAGTATTAGTGCAATTTGCGCTGATTTAACATTGGGTATATATCCGCATAGCAATAAATAACCCAACAAAAACAAGGTAGTGATTCCTAATAATACCAAGTGAAGATATGCGATGACAATACTCCTAAATCCAAAAGCCAGTTTGCTTATTTCTGGAAAAATACTTCCTGCTTGGAGACTCAATTTGATGATCAGTGCTGCCAATGCCAATCCAAAAAATAATCTTACATATTTTGGCCAATTTTTAATGATAATTGTTTTCAAATCATGAATTTGTACTAACAACAAATATAAACCACTCAACTGCAAGATTACAGCAAATACAGGTAGAATATAGAGATACCAAGGCAATTTAGCCCACAATATGGATAGAAAGTAAGCAGGCAAGCATGCCCAAAAAAAGCTTTTAAAAATTAAATCGTTGTCTTTATAACCTTGCAATTTGCTCAGTTTTGATACTAATAAACCCATGATAGCAAAGAAAAACCAACCGCTATATTGGAAATGCAAAAAGAAATATACAGAACCTAAATATGCCTCTTGTTGCAGGCTTTTGGTCATCATCATATAAGCCAAGAAAAATGTGCCTAATGATGACAATACATTGAATATCAAAGCTGCCTTAAACCACTTGGTAGAAGGATGCTGTATGGATGCAAGAGCTTTGAAATATTGAAGCGCAAATCCAAATGATATAAATATTGATAATGTTGAAAATAAGATCGAAACTGGCCCATAGCCTTGGATAACAAACGATATCAACATGCCATAAGCACATACTAAATTGGCCCAAACCAAGCGATTGAATCTTTCTGTTTGCACATCAAACTCTGATATAAATACTAACATCAAGGTAAATAAGATATGCGATACCCAACCTGTAAATGCAAAATGTGAATGTCCGTGTAGGAGATATTTTTGATCAAAAAATGGAAACTCAAATCCAATCTTATACCTCATGATACAGCCTATCAAAGCTACTAATGCCAAGTTAAAAATTCCGATTTTAACAAATGATTTAATAGAAGTATGACGCATTAAAAATAAAGTTTATGATGACGAATTTCTACCTTACCTTCCTCTTCCATCCTGATCAGAGTCCTGATGACGGTCTCAACTCTGAGTCCAAGCAAATCAGCTATTTTCTGTCTGGTATAGGGTATAAATATTCTATCATTTCCATTTTGGTTTACTTTCTTAAAGTTTTTTAAGAAACCAAGTATTCGCTGTTCGGGATGTAAGCTGACAATATTTTTATTGGTAGTAGCTTTTTCAAAAATTCTCTTAGCAAACATTGTGACAAATCTCATTTGCAATTCTGGATATTCCTCCAGTAGCTTAATTAATGTATCTTTTGACAATTTCAAAATAATACAATTAGTTTCTGCAATGGCGCAGGCTGGGTACCTTTCGTTCAAGAATAA
Source organism: Saprospiraceae bacterium (assembly GCA_046329385.1). Classification (GTDB taxonomy): domain Bacteria; phylum Bacteroidota; class Bacteroidia; order Chitinophagales; family Saprospiraceae; genus OLB9. Next base: position 112,716 of record JAXLUT010000001.1, on the reverse strand, counting down.
TGGAGGCTCTCCAAAACTCTCACTTTCAGCAAAAAAACCTTGAATAAATGTACGGCCTTCCTCATTGTAACTGCACATTCTTACTTTCCCTTCCAAGATTTGGTAGTAAAAACGGGCTGGGTCACCTTCATAAAAGATATGACTATTCTTCTTGAATTTTTTTGCTACTGCGCCCCAAGTGATCAATAAATCCTTATCAATTTGCATAAATCAACGGTCTCAATTAGCAGCAAATTCACTTCGATATCGGATGGAAATCAAATAATCAAAACGATCAGACAAGCCCCATGAGACAAGTCCTTATTGCTAACTAATGCAAAGGTAGGCTTAACGATTGATTGAGCTTTATGATTACGATCATATTTTCTGAACTTGCATACTATTCAGTAGTCAAATTTAAAATCTTTTCTAAAGCTCTATTTGGATCAGAGGGTAGTAATTAAAAACTAAAGTAGCAGTATTATCCTACTCTCAGTTCTATAAGTGTAATCTCTGGCCACATACCGACTCTACCAGGGAAACCCAAGAATCCAAATCCTCGGTTGACATATAAGTACTGATCCTTCTCTTGGTACAAACCCAACCATTTCGGATACCTATACTTGGCAGGCGACCACTTGAATCCAGGCATTTGAAAGCCGAACTGAAATCCATGCGTATGTCCACTCAACGTAAGGTCCATCTTCATCGGGAAATTCAATACTTTTTCGTCCCAATGTGTAGGATCGTGAGACATGAGTAGCTTAAAATTGTCGTCACTAATTCCATTTGTTGCTTGGGTGAGATCTCCTTTTTTGGGGAACCAATGTCCAGCGCCCCAGTTTTCTACACCTACGATGTGTATTGATTCATCATCGATGGTTAGTTTTCTGTTTTCGTTATTGAGCAAATCAAGTCCCATCTTTTTAAACTTTTCAAAGAAATCTTCAAAGTATTTTCTCTCAGCCGATACATCATTTCTATCATAGCTTCCATAATAATCGTGATTGCCCAAGGTAGCAAATTTGCCATATTTAGCTTTGATCTCGCTAAAAGTAGTGATATATGGATCGATCTCTTCTTTCTCAGCATTGACAAGGTCGCCTGTAAAACAAACAATATCGGCTTCCAACTCATTGATCTTGTCTATGCCAGTGCGCACTTTTTCGATACTATCAAAACTTCCAGAATGTATATCAGATATTTGAACAATTTTGAAACCATCAAATGCTTTGGGCAAATTTTTGAAACTCAATACTGTTTTTTGCACCGTATATTGATATTTTCCTTTGGTAATACCATAAAGCATGCTAAAAAATGGTATTCCAGCCAGCACGGTACCAGCCGTAGTCAAAAACTTCCTCCTTTCGGGAATGAAAGTTTCGCTTGCATCAGTTGTAGCGCCTATCAGTGACTTTAAATAATTGTATCCACCTGCCAAAAGTCTTCCTCCATCTTGCAAGAATAAAAATACACTAAAAAACAATTTGGTCACAAACATAGTAAATACAAATCCAAGCATTAGATTTAAAGTCTCTGATTTGACAATTGATGGATTGCTGGTATAGACTTGCATGATCCTAAACATAGAAAAGTAGGTGAGTAAGCTTGTTGCTATGTAGAAGACATTGAATAATTTTGTAAATTTTGGTGCAAAAACTAACTTCATCCCAAAATAACTATATATATCTAAGGCGATAAATATTACAAATAGAAAGATCAAAAAACCTATCCTGCTTTTCATAACGAAAATACTTTGAAAGAAAATAATAATGCTATTTACCAGTGAAAGTTGACAAATTGCAGTAAAAATTGTACCAATTAACCAAAAATCCGACAAAAAACGCCAATTTTTACATTGAAGAGACAAATCTTATTTTTATTCTTTCTAAATAAGGAATGTATTGATAATGAGCGTATTATGTGTTTTTTATGAAAATTTAGCATTTTTTTAACACTATTATCATCAAAAAAAATTGCTTCGTATAAAAAAATATTTTACATTTGTTGCAACAAAAAAAAATAATCATGTCAACATTGGAATTTGATCAAAAATTTGAAGTACTGACAGATTCTCTTAATGCATTTGCATACAATCTTACCAAGAATACAGAAGACGCAAGAGATTTATATCAAGAGACAGCCATCAGAGCCATCACAAATCGAGATAAGTTTAGACCAGACACCAATTTTAAAGCTTGGACTTTTACGATAATGAAAAATATATTTATCAACAATTATCGTAAAAAAGCAAAATCCAATACCATCATTGACTCGACTGATAATCTATATTTTATCAATTCAGGCAGCGTGATGATAGAGAATGATGCCAATAGAAATATCCTCATGGATGAGTTGAATGCCATGATCAATTCTCTTGATGACAGTATCAGGATTCCTTTTGTGATGCACCATGAAGGCTTTAAGTATCAGGAAATTGCCGATGAGTTCAATTTGCCGTTAGGTACAGTAAAATCTCGTATATTCTTCGCAAGAAAAGCATTAAAGGAGATGATCAAAGAAAGTTATGGTGACTATTCTTTGGTTCGATCATTGTCTGCTTAAATTTAAAAAATAGAAGAGACCATCTGGAAAACCACTTGGTCTCCTTTTTATAAAAACTTTCTCAATTTGAATCCTGAGAAATTTGCAGTCATTCTACTTCATTGGTTTTCCGCAAACAAAAGAAATCTGCCTTGGAAGCATACTGCCGATCCGTATCATATTTGGATTTCTGAAATCATCCTACAACAGACACGCGTAGAGCAAGGTCTGCCTTATTACAACAAGTTTATTACCATATTTCCAGACATCAAGACACTTGCCAATGCCACTGAGAGTGAAGTATTGCACGCTTGGCAAGGATTAGGTTATTATAGCAGAGCTCGCAATTTGCATCATACCGCCAAAGTTATTTTGACAAGATATGATGGTCAATTCCCCAATAAATATCAGGAAGTCATAGCGCTAAAAGGCATAGGACCATATACTGCAGCAGCTGTTTTGTCATTTGGGTTTGGTCAAAAATACGCTGTCGTCGATGGAAATGTGATAAGATTAGTGACAAGAATTTTGGGGATTGAAGATGCTATCGAAAACAAGAATGTGAAAAAAACTATTCAGCATTTTGTTGACAATGCCATCCAATTTGTTCCACCTGCCGACTTTAACCAAGCTTTGATGGATTTCGGAGCTACTTTATGTACGTTCTTGCTTCCAAAATGCCATGTATGTCCCTTTTCTGAATATTGTCAAGCTAATCTGCTCAGTTTAACAACTACTATACCATTTAAAGGCAAAAAGATAATAAGACAAGATAGGTTTTTGCATTTTTTTGAATTGGTTATGCCAGGAGACAAGATTATCATCACACAGCGCAAGGAAGATGACATTTGGAAAAACCTCTATCAACTGCCTTTGATTGAAACTGATAAACAAAACGCAGTATCAAATGCTAATGTTAACAACCTTTTACATCACGTATTTGATCAATTGGAAATCGATAATGTTGCCTTAGATCTAGTATATGTCGGCAAACAAGTGTTGACGCACCGCAATATATTCGGATATTTCTATAAAATTTGCCTGCAAGAGACAGCATACAAAATAAATAAAGACCATTATTTGGTAGAACGGTCAAAAGTAAGCAACTTTGCGTTTCCAAAGATCTTATTAGAATACTTTAGAGACATTCATTGATCTGAATGAATGCAGTTTTAATCAATTAAGAATCAAAATTTAAACATAAAACATGGTCAATAAAGTTACGCTCGTCGGGCATCTGGGTAGAGACCCTGAGATCCGAACCTTGGAAAATGGTACTAAAGTCGGTACATTCTCATTAGCTACAAGCGAGTCATACAAAGACAAAACTGATAATTGGCAAACTATCACAGAATGGCACAATATTGTGGTGTGGAGAGGTCTTGCCGAAAAAGCGGAAAGGGACTTAAAAAAAGGAAATTTAGCCTTTATCGAAGGAAAAATTACTCATAGAAAATATAATGATAAAGATGGTGTAGAACGCTCTACTACCGATATTGTCGCCAATCAACTCTACTCATTAGAAAGAAGAGAAAAATCAGGTTCAAGTTTCGATACTGGATTCCCGTCATTGGATGATGAACCAGTCAATAATAGAAATATCTCAGCTGGAGGCAACAGCAACCCAGATCTTTCTGGCGCACCTATAGATGATTTGCCTTTTTAAGTAAATCATACATTTATTGAACTAAAACAATTGTTTTGGATCCTGAGCCCAATTTACTGTATATACCATTGCAAATAGTAGGAAGTCAACCAGACTCTTTTCCTATCTTTTCGCTGATTCTATTTGTTTTACTTTTGATATGTTCAGGACTTATTTCTGCATCAGAAGTGGCCTATTTCTCATTAGGTGTCAAGGATATAAAAGATCTTGAAGATAGTCCATCTGCCTCTTCAAAAAGGGCTTTGACCTTGAAAGAAAAACCTAGACGACTGCTTGCTACCATCCTTATTTCCAACAATTTTGTCAACATCGCAATAGTAATTGTAGCCGAAGGCCTTTTGCGTGTGCTTTTGGGTGAGGCTACTCTGCTGATGATAGGCCAGTGGCTTCATGATCATGTGTTTTTTAGCATAGCAAGCCCTGAATCTATAGCCACCACATTCAATTTTTTGATTACAGTAGTTGGTGTGACCTTTGTTTTAGTACTTTTTGGCGAGGCAATGCCCAAAATATATGCTACTATCAATAAAATGAGAATGGTGCATCTAATGTCTGGACCTCTTACATTTTTGGCCTATATTTTTAGCCCTTTTAGCAAGATCTTGGTTGGTTGGTCATCATCTTTAGAAAAATCACTGGGTGTCACTGCCAACGTCAACCAAACCAGCAAAGAGGACATTGATGCCGCCATTGATCTTACCGTCACCAACAATTCTGAATCTTCGGTGCAAGAGGCTGATATACTCAAAGGTATTGTCAATTTTGGTGATACATCAGCCAAGCAGATCATGCGACCAAGGTTAGATATAGTAGGGCTTGAAGATGATTTCAATTTTAAAGAAGTCATGAAGGTCGTCAAAGAGTCTGGTTATTCAAGACTGCCAGTGTTTCACGAAGACTTTGATAGCATTACAGGCATACTATATGTCAAAGATTTATTAGCTTTCACTGAAGCTCCTGAAAACTTTGAATGGCAGAAGCTCATAAGAAATGCAGTATTATTCGTACCAGAATCAAAAAAAATCGACGAACTACTTCGTGAATTTCAATCTAAGCGCATGCACATGGCCGTCATCGTGGACGAATATGGTGGTACCGCTGGTATTGCCACTTTGGAAGATATAATGGAAGAAGTGGTCGGAGATATCAAGGATGAGTTTGATCAAGAAGAAGAGGTAGATTATATACAATTAGCTCCAAATCACTATATCTTTGAAGCAAAAACATTGCTTAATGATGTAAGTAGGATCATTGGTCAAAATATAGGTGTATTTGATAATTTGCGAGGAGAGGCTGATTCTTTAGGTGGCCTTGTACTTGAGGTCATCGGTCACATTCCTACTGCTGATGAAGAAATCACTATAGATAATATGGTCTTGAAAGTGGTCTCTGCCAATAAACGAAGAATAGAAAAAGTAAGTCTCATCGTCAATGAAGATTAACACAATCAACATATTATTTTGGGTAGGGATGATGGTAATATCAGCATCATGTAATGAAGATGCTGCCCGCACTCCGAAAGCACGAATGTTTCCAAGGGTGGACTATCCAGTCAAAGCTTATAAGGACTTTGATTCTACGTTTTGTAATTTTACTTTTAGAATGCCAAATTACGGCAAGATAGTGCAAGACTCATCACAATTCAATCAGGAGCAAAATCATCCTTGTTGGTTTGATATTTCTGTGCCAGCTCTCAATTCAAGTGTATATTGTAGTTATTACAAACTCACCAAACAAAAGACATTATCATCATTGGTAGAAGATGCCTTTACTATTGCCGGCAAACATAATATAAAAGCCAATTATAGAAAAGAAACAATCATCGACAATGGACATGGTGTCAAGGGCATACTTTTCGAGATAGAGGGTCCAGTAGCCAGTCCATTGCAGTTTTATTTGACTGACGAAAAAGATCACTTCTTTAGAGCATCATTATATTTTAACAGCAAGGTCAATCCTGACTCTACAGCGCCAGTTCTCAAATATTTACGCTCAGATATTGACACGCTAATAGCCAGCTTTAAGTGGAAAAAATAAAAGTGAGTGTCTTTAAAATAAAAAAGACAACTGATAAACACCAATTGCCTTTGTTTTTGTAGCGTGAGGCGGGCATGATCCGCCGACCTCGCGATTATGAATCGCGCGCTCTAACCAGCTGAGCTACCACGCCATATTTTTAGAGCATCTCTTTAAAAACGGGTGCAAAGATAACAGGATATTTTAAACTATCACTTTATTTTTGCGATTTTTGAGTACATTTTTTTTTCTTTTAGTAAACGTCCAAGATTTTCACATCATATACTAAAATTGCATTTTTGCGTACTCCAAATGGTGGACTATCACCATATCCCAATGTAGAAGGAATATAGATGGTGCCACTTCCATTTTTACCAAACATGGTCAATCCACCTCTCAATCCTGCTATCGAAGTGTTGATCTTGAGAGGGATGGAAGTAGTATCTTTGGTCTGGTCAAAAACGATTCCATCCAGATATTTGCCAATATAACTCAGTCTAACAGTTTGACTATCTTTGACTTTTGATGTATCTCCAACTTCAAAAATATGTACATACAATCCAAGGGTGTCTAAATACTTGATGTTTTGCCCACGCAAGTATGACAAAATCTGAGATCTATCTTCATCATAAAGATCTTTACTACAAGCAATAATACATGAGATAAGTATGATAAAAATATACCTCCGTTTCAATGACTTCTGAATTTTATTTAAAATCTATCAATTCTATGTCAAAAATTAATACGGCATTGGTTCTGCCGTCAACATCTGATGTGCCATATCCCAATTTGGATGGTATTAGTAATTTACCTTTGCCACCTTTACCAAATTTTGGAATACCTATTTGCCAACCAGGAATCACCCCAAATAAATCGAAAACTACGTTTGTGCCTGAATCAAACACTACTCCATCCAAAAAATAGCCTTTATAATTGGCTGTTACTTGGTTTGTGATCAATGGTTTTTCAGCCCCTCCGATAGTATCTACCACATAATATACTCCTTGTGGTGTTTTAATAGCATCAAGACTGTTGGCTTTGATATAATCATCTATCAACTTGATATCTACCGCAAACTGATCCACAACTTTTTCTTCATCACTGGTGCATGAAAAAGTAATGATTGGCATCAAGCATACCACAAAATATTTAAAAAACTTCATTATTTAGCCTTTGATTTTGAATGCAAATATCAAAAACTATTTGAAATATTTACAATTCATCTCCTCTTAGTTTTCTAAATCTTTGTCTTGCCTCGATGGCAAAAGTACTTCCACTATAATCTGTAAATATCTTTTCGTACAATGGTTTTGCTTTTTCTGGATCTTTTAGCTGGTTTTCATAAAACTCTGCCAATTCAAAAATCGCATTGTCAGCCTTGATTTCAGTAGGGTATTTTTCAATGATGGTTTGATAAGCGGCTATCATATCGTCAGTTTTACGTAGTCTTTTATAAATCTGAGCCTTAGTATAAAGTACATCATCCTCAAGACTATGGTCAGGAAATAGAATTTTGATTGAATCTAATTTTGCCAATGCTTCGTCGTATTTATTTTGAAACAGGAGCAAATCAGCTCGTGCAAACATCTGTAATGTTACTTCCGTAGTATCCTTTAATTGTCCAAAATGAACACAGACATATCTATGGCATCATTTGAAATAAGCTTTGATGTAGCGCCTTTCAATATTTTAAACTGTTCTTGAGCCCATTCAAAATCATAAGCATAGTATGAAAGTTTAGCATTGCGATACCTGGCATACTCGCCCATTTGACCTTCCTTAAAATCTTTATCGACTTGGCTATATAGAGAACGCTTCCCACCTATCGCCATTCATCAAGTAGTAGTCTCCCAAAGTGCCAATTTGGTAATGATAACTGTCTCAGGATGCAAGCCACCAAACTGTCGCAATTCTTCCAAGATGATGATCACTGTATCCAACTCATTGAGATACAATGCTTCGAAATCAACAAACTCTTGCATCATTGGAGCAGTCTGAGTATTATGGCTTGCATTTCGTGAAGACAAGTAATTCCATTTTCAAAACCGATAAATCTTCTTTTTTATAATCGAAGTTTTGAGTGACTTTTTGCTTTTGCTTTCAAAAGCCACGTTTCGCATCCAAGTAAAAGCTAGTGTTTCGACCGTGATTATTGACGATATAATCATAAGCACCAATTGCATTGTCATAATCATAATCATTATAGATTTGCTCTCATAAGTGTGAATACCTAAAGCTCCATTTTTCTTCAAATTGACGATCCAATGCCTTGGCTTGTCTTGTCTTTGTCATACTCTTTCTTTTGGATAAATGTCCATTGTAAGAGCTCACCATAATGTGGTCTATCGGTATTTTCTTGGATTTTTTGATAAAGTTGTTTTTGCAATTCGGTATAGTCGTCATCACCAGTGTCGCTGCAAGCTGGTCTGAATATTAATGCTATTGGGTTCTTTTTCGGCAGAGAGGGAGATAATATTTTATCATGTTTTTGAGTATCACCTTGTCTTCGGTATAGATCAGCCAAGTTATAAACAAATGAATTTTCGATATTAGTAAATTTTTCGCCTTTTGAGGTAAGTCTCTATTGTAAGGTCATACTTAGCTAAATTGGCAAATGTATTGGCAAGATTAGCTACACCTAAAAGGGTCAGGGCGCAAGTTGTTGATGGCTTTTCTAAATTCTTCATTGGCTTTATCACGGAAAACCTTGACTCAAAGTAAATTACCATTGGTCACATAAAGTGAGACATCTCACGGATTTTTTTCAATTCTGCATCAATAATCTTTTTCGCAGTTTCATAATCCTTCAAGTCCAACAAACGGATATATAGATTGATAAAGATTTGTTGCCTGCACTTTCTTTATAAAGAGACTCGTAAAGCGTTGCAATGGCTTTTCGTATTCATAAGCATTATAATACTCATTGGTAAATCTGTATTTCTGTTGTTGACCAAATCCAAGCACCAAAATGCTTAGCATGAATATCAAGGTACTCACTACACACTTATTTTGAGTAGATCTCATTTGACAAACTTTAATAATAACCTATTGCAAAACAACTTTTTGCAAAATAAAGTTTTAGTTTATTGATTCAAATAAACGCATAGCGTAGATTTATGCAAACTACGAAATAAAAGAAACCACTTATAGTGACAATATTATTTCAAAGAAATCTTACTGCACGCCATGCATCATTTTCTTTAGCATTGGTGTCAACGAAAATAATATGACAGCGGCAATACCACATAATACCACAAATACCATGAAAAACTCATACAAGTTGGTGATCTGAAATCCAGCAAATACTGGGTAATGATCCATGATGTTTTTATCAGCCAACATCTTTAATTGCTCTGCTGTAGGCGTTACTTTTTTGTCTAAAATTGCTTGAAGATCTAAACCCATATCTGCCGCAGTTTTGAACTTATCTCCTGTAGCAGGTAAGATTGAGCCTAATGTACCAGCCAAAGCATATCCAGAAGCATTGGATAGGAAAAACACGCCATAGAGCAATGATGTAAATCTTTTTGGAGCTAACTTACCTACCAATGATAGACCAATTGGAGACAAACACAATTCTCCCACCGTTTGCAAAAAGTATAATAAGATCAGCCATTTGATAGCAAGCAAGCCAGTAGTGCCCAAGTCTTTGACATTATTGGCAATGATAAAATAGGCTAATGCTATCACAGCAAGACCTATTGATTGCTTCACTGGTGAAATTGGTTCGCTATTGTTGGCCCTAAGTTTGTCCCACAACATACTAAAAGGTATAGCCAACATAACGACAAAAATACCATTGAAGATCTGTACCATAGATGGTGGCATATTCCAACCTAGGAAGTTTCTGTCAGTCTGGTTATTAGCAATAAATGTCAAGGATGATCCAGCTTGCTCAAATGCTGCCCAAAAAAAGATCACAAAAAACGAAACCACATAAATGACAAGGATTCTATCGATTTCTATTTTAGTAAGTGATGAATCTGTCAATATAAGACTGGCTAGTGTAAGTCCACTGGCATAAATGGCAGAGTAAACAAGGTTTTGTCCGACAAAATCATGGAATATATATGCTAAAACCAAAAATCCAACGCTTGCCAATAATAATGACTTGGTTGAGAATTCTGCCTTTTGTGACTCTCCTTCTTCATAATCAGCTGCAATATTGTGTTTTGGCAAACCACCCAATGGCCTACCTTCTGGTGATACTACATATTTGTCTTTCAATAGATAGAAAGTGACTGTACCGATGATCATAGCAATACCTGCTGCCAAAAAGCCCCATTTGAAAGCAAACACGTCTCTTGTACCGTTAGCATCCACCACATCGCCCAAAGCAGGACAAATATATTGACCTAAAAATGCGCCAATATTGATACCCATATAGAAAATAGTAAACGCTGTATCCAATTTATTTTTTTCAGATTTGGGATATAAATTGGTGACCATACTCGAAATATTTGGCTTGAAAAAACCATTTCCAAATATCAATAGTCCCAATGCAATATATAACAATGTCTTGGCGAAATCAAGATTAGTACTAAAAGTGCTGGCACTCGCAAACAAAGTAAACTGTCCTGCTGCCATGATCAGCCCTCCCAGCATGATACAATATCTGTTGCCCAAGAATCTATCAGAAATAAATCCTCCCAACATTGGCGTCAAATAACATAATCCTAAGAATCCACCGTATATCAAAGATGATTGCTCCTCACTCATCATCAACGCATGTACGATGAAAAGTGTGAGCAAGGTCCTCATGCCATAAAAGTTAAATCTCTCCCACATTTCTGTGCCAAAAAGCACCCACAATCCTTTCGGGTGAGAAGTATTTGCTGCTGTTGTACTCATTTGATTTTTGATTATTTTGGAGCTAAAAGTATTATTTTTTTTTCATTCTAAAATGGATTGGACATTTTTTCTTTTGGAATGAAGCGATGGGTGCTTCCTTAGATAATCATTATTTTTGGTATATTATTTTGGGGGAAGAGATATACACGAAATATGAATCTGACATCTACCTTTCAATATGTTTTTTTCAAATTTTTATTCGGAAATTTAAGATGAATTATCGAAAGGTGATTTTGTATCAATTCTAGATTCATCATCGATCATTCATATCTTAATGCTTCTATTGGATCAAGTTTTGAAGCTTTCAATGCGGGATAAAGTCCAGAAATCAGCCCAACGATGATGCAAACAGTCATACCCAAAATCATCCAATTCCAAGGGATGAAAAATCGACCTTCTACCATCAATGAAACACCAAATCCCATCAAAATGCCTAAGAAGATTCCAACCAATCCACCTAATATACAAATGACTATGGCCTCGATTAGAAATTGCATCAATACGTTTTTTCGAGTAGCCCCGAGTGCTTTACGGATGCCTATTTCTCTGGTTCGCTCTGTGACTGATACAAGCATAATATTCATCAATCCGATAGATGCCCCAAGCAAAGTCAACATCGCAATCACTACGGTACTCCATCTCAAAGTTGACGTCATTTCTTTCAACTGATTCAGTATTCCATCAGATTTTCTGATTTCAAAATCATTCTCTTGAGAAACCTTTAGTTTTCGTACATTTCTCATTACGCCTATTGCAGTATTGATGGCATCTTCCATTTCATTGGCTTGAGCTACAGCTACCGTCACATTATAAGACTTGTCTGCATAGCCATAATGTACTTTTGAGTTGTAAAGAGGTATAAATACTCTTCTATCATTGGACCCTCCAGAGTTGGATCCTTTGCTTTTGAGCGCACCAATCACAGTATATTTATCACTATTGATATAAATATCTTTACCTACAGCTTTTTCTGGTTTATCATTAAAAAGTGATTTGACTATTTCACTACCTATGATGACTTTGTTGGAGGTAGCAAGGATTTCGCTATTAGTAAAGTTTCGCCCAGCGATGACTTCATACGCAGAGGTATTCATATAGTTTTCGTCTATGCCTATAACCCTCACAGTTGGGTTGGTTTTCTTATCACCATATTTCACTGTGGCATCACCTGTGCAAAAAGCATCAATCGAAGTTTTTGAAGCTCCATATTGATACATTTGCTTGAAGTCCACAGCTTGGTCAAATATAATGGGTTCTGCTTCTTTGATATTTCTCCCATTGTTATTGCTTCTTAAATTTTCTGACAAGGGTCTGATGTTGAATGAATTGGCACCAAGTTTATTAAAATTGTCGCTCATCGAAAAAAGAATACTGTCAATAGCTGTCAATATTCCCACCAAACATGTTATACCCACAGCGATAATCATCAATGTGAGTAGCGATCTCAATAAATTGGCCCTGATAGATCCAAGTGCCAGTTTGATATTTTCAATTTGGTTCATTTACAGACTTTACTCCTGATATAGGAAAGCCGAAAGTTACATAGTTTTGGTTTGTAAAAATCCATTTTATAGAAATACGGTCAAATTTTTACGACAAAACAATTGATTCCAAAGGTATAATACAGTTTTTATAATTTGAAGATACTTATTGGCAAAAAAAGGTTATACAATAAAGATGGCCAAATTTTAAAAATTAGGTTTAATTTTGTGGCAAATCATTATATCAATTGAAACATTATCTTTTAAGTGTTTTTTTTATCGTCACCTTAGCTGCATGTGGGCCAAAAGTTATTTTCGATGAGCACAAAGATATATCCACTCCTTGGAAGTATCAAGATGCTATACAGTATAATTATGAAATCGTAGATACTAGCTTAGCCTACGATTTGAGTCTGATTGTCAAGCATGCCATTGATTTTTCGTATGAAAACTTATATATAAAGACAACTACTACATTTCCAGATGGTAAAATGGTATTGAATCCAGTATCACTTCAATTGTCTGATCCAAGTGGCAATTGGATTGGTGATTGCAATAGTCAATCATGCAAAACTAATATTGAAATCTTTTCTGGAGCACATTTCAAAAACGCAGGCAAGTATGGATTATCAATAGAGCAATTTTCGCGAGATGAGCAACTTTCGGGCATACAAGGCTTCCAATTAAAAATTACTGAACACCAATCTCAACATTAAATGTTCAAAGTTCAAAAACAACATCTTTCTTCTTATGTAGTTTGGATACTATTTATTGTAGCTATTGCCATCATGAAATTTTGGTATCATGAACTGTGGAAAGATGAGTGGCAAGCTTGGTTTGTTGCAAAAGATAAAAGTGTTCCTGAAATTTTTTCATTTTTGTATTATGAAGGTCATCCAAGCTTATGGTATCTTTATCTAAAAATGTTTACACTATTTGATACTTGGGTGAGCGGATCCACTTTGATCAATGTGGCTCATTTGCTTACAGTAGTGGCTGGTTTATATTTTCTGATTGTAAAGTTTAGACTTCCATTACTTTATAAAATACTCTTTAGCTTGTCATATTTTATATTTTTTGAATATGGTATAGTTAATCGCGGATATTTTTTAGTCATCTTATTGTTGTTTTGGTCTGTTTGGCTTATTTCAAAAGATAGTTATAAAGACAAGCATTTAGCAATCTTACTCTTCCTGCTCTGCCAAACAGAAATTTATGGCGTCCTGATGGCTATTAGCTTGGGAATATATATCTTTTCATGTCAGCGAGATGTTTCTACTACATCAACTAAAAAAGCAATATTTGGTATTGCCTCTGGATTATTACTTTTTCTATTATCGGTCTATCCACGTACTAGTGGCCATATAGCCAAGACGGCCAACAAGGATTTGTCAATGAGCGATCAATTTTTATCTGCATTTCAAGGCAATTTGAGCAATACTTACCTACTTGGTTCTACTCCAGATACCTTTACTTATGGTTGGACTACCTTAGGTCTCATTTTGTCATTGGCTTGTTTGTTTGGTTTATGGTTTGTATTTAAAAACAACAAGCACGTTTTGCTAAGTGGTGGAGCTTTCTTTTTAGCCATGTTGGCTTTTAGCTCACTGTTATACTTAGGTGGTATCAGACAATGGGGCATGGGATTAGTATTCATGATAGCTCTATTGGAGTTAATCCATTTCAATCCAATGAAAGAGAGATTTTCAGCATTGATTGTCGGGGTCTTCTGTATTTTCAATATTGTACACAATGTACGAGCTGTTAATGAAGAAATAAAAATCCCTTTTTCTAATGCAAAACAAACAGGCCTGTTTATAGCCGAAAAGGTTCCTGCCAAGGTTCCAGTTGTTGCCATGAACAAATTTGAAGCGACACCAGTGATTGGATATGCTGGTAGGCAGTTTTATGAATTGCCCACTGGGACAGAATTTTCTTACTTCAGATGGGTGGACAAAATTTATTTGCCTACAGAGAGCGAATTAAAACTATTTGCCAAATATAAGCAAGTAGGAGGCATCATCTTGTTATCACCCAAACCTATCGATGGAGAGAGATTTCCATCAGCACAGTTATGGCAAAAATTTGATGAAGTTAATTTCAAGAAAGAAAATTACTTCATTTACACGTTACCAATACAGTAAAACTTCTGCCTTAAAGATTGCATTATCTCGTTGCAATAAACTTGAGCAACAATTTATATTATTTTGAATATATATAATATTACAAAATATAATTAATTATTTTGGCAATAAATTTATTTAAATTGAAATTTTATTTTGTTAAAATTGCGTTAATGTACTTTAATGACGAAACTAAATGCCATATCTTTGCGTCATATATCGGTATTTATTAAAAAATTGTATTTAAGTTTATGTTTGATTTAATCAACAATATGACCAGTCCAGTGAAGGAGTTGGTCAAATCGATTGCCACATCTCAAGGTGGTATTTGGGTAGAAAAGAAGGAGCTGAGAGCAAAAGAAGCTCAGATAAAATCTTCAAAAAGATTCAATCCAAAAGCTTCCAGAACTAGATCGTTCTGATTGATTTTAAAAGGTGATTTGTTAGTTAATAGAAAGGTGACTCTGTCAAAAAGGGTCGCCTTTTTTATTTTGCATTTTTATGGTATGTATTTTCCAAATTCCAAAAAAAAAAGAGTTGAATCATCAGATCAACTCCTTTTTTACTAAGTTATTTATTTACTGATCATTTTCTTGACCAAATCTGCTGCTTCTTGTAGTTGAATGGCAGAATGAACCTCAAGTCCACTATTATCTATAAGCTCTTTGGCAATATCGGCATTGGTGCCTTGTAGTCTGACTATGATCGGAACACTAATATTGCCTATGTTTTTGTAAGCATCTACCACGCCTTGTGCTACCCGGTCACATCTCACTATACCACCAAATATATTGATCAAAATAGCTTTGACATTATTATCTCTCAATATTAGTTTGAAGGCTTGCTCTACTCTGGCTGCATCTGCGGTACCTCCTACATCCAAGAAATTGGCAGGTGAGCCACCCGACAG
Source organism: Saprospiraceae bacterium (assembly GCA_046329385.1). Classification (GTDB taxonomy): domain Bacteria; phylum Bacteroidota; class Bacteroidia; order Chitinophagales; family Saprospiraceae; genus OLB9. The sequence continues at coordinate 97,146 of JAXLUT010000001.1, read as the reverse complement.
TTTGATGATATCCATCGTAGCCATTGCCAATCCAGCACCATTGACCATACAACCTACATTTCCATCCAAGTTGACATAATTGAGTCCATAACTTTTGGCTTCTACTTCAGTCGGATCTTCTTCGTCAATATCTCTCATTGCTTCGAGTTCAGGATGCCTAAAAAGTCCATTATCATCCAATGACACTTTACTATCCACAGCAATAATCCTGTCATCAGCAGTCTTCAGACAAGGATTTATTTCAAATAATGATGCATCTGCTCCTAAAAAAGCCTTGTACAAATTACCTATAAATTTTAAAAACTCTTTGTAAGCATTGCCCGAAAGGCCCAAATTGAAAGCTATATTTCTTTTTTGGAAATCTCTCAATCCTACTAATGGATCTATATATTCTTTATGTACCAAATGAGGCGTTGTCTCTGCTACTTCTTCAATATTCATACCACCTTCAGTGGAGTAAATGATAACGTTCCGCTTTTTCTCTCTGTCCATGAGTATTGAAACATAATACTCTTTACATTTATCAAAATCCACATAGCAGTCTTCAGCAATCAACACCTTGCGAACCAACTTACCTTCTCCATCCATACCACCTGGTGTTTGAGGTGTTTTGAGCATCATGCCGAGTATATTGCTGGCGTGCTGCTTGAGGTCGTCCAGATTTTTGGCCAATTTGACGCCGCCTCCTTTACCACGACCACCAGCATGAATCTGTGCCTTCACTACACAATATTCTGTACCAGTCTCTTTTTTTAGTTGTTCATAAGCAGTGACAGCTTCTTCTACAGTTTGGACTACTTTTCCTCGTTGTATTGCCACGCCATAAGATGCGAGCAAATCTTTACCTTGATATTCGTGTAAGTTCATAAAAATTCCTTTGGCGCAAAATTAGCTTTTAATTGCCTAAAATCAAATTTTAAGCATCAAAGAAATACAGTAATACCTTTTCTAAAATCACTTTATTATAACTATTGCGTTAAATTTTATTTAAAATGTCCGATGACTGAATACATTAGGCTATTTTACACAGTCCTACCCTTGATAGTGATTTTTCAATCCAATTAAAAACCATCAATATGAGAACATTTTTTTACACCTGTGTCATGCTTTTGAGCTTTGCTTCTTGCAAATCTATTGAGAAAATGGTTGCTAAAGGCGATTACGAACAAGCATTCGATTATGCCATTGAAAAATTGTCTAATCCAAAAAATAGAAAGACAGAATATGTCACTGCATTGGAGAAAGCATATTCCAAACTCAATGCAAACTCGCTCAAAGAAATATCTAGATTGGATGCTGAAAATAAACCTGAAAACTGGAGCAAAGTGCTTCTACAGTATAAAAATATTGAAAGGAGACAAGATATGATCGACCATCTCTTGCCATTGACCAGTAAAACAGGATATACAGCTCATTTTGATATTAAAAATTATAGTGATGAAGTCAGACTGGCTGAAGATAAAACATGTAGTTATTATTATGGTCACGCATTAAATCTCATAGGTGAATCTGAAACTACAGGCAATAAAATGCCTGCTAGAATGGCTTATGACGAATTGAAAAGACTTGATGTCATCAAAAAAGGGTACAAAGACAGTGATGCTTTAAAAAATAAAGCCTTAAATCTTGGCGTATCATACATCCGACTTGATGTCTCTAATAATATGTACAGCTTTCATAGTGAAGTGGTAGAGGATTATATTTGGGATATGAATGTTTCAACATTTGATGATTTATGGCATCAATTTAGTGTGAACTCAGATAAAAATGCAGATTACATCATCGTAGTGGACTTAGACAGAATGAGTATTGGCACTGGTTTTGAACGGTCTAACAACTATACTGAATCCAAGGAGATTTTGGTCAAAAAAGAAAAAGTCAAAGAAATCATTGATAGTGTTGAAGTTTGGAAAGAAAAAGAAGTTTTCGCAAGAGTATCAGCTGAAGTAAGAGAAGTCTTTAGAGAAAAGAAATCAGAATTGCACGGTAGCATCACACTCATAGATCGTGCATCCAACAGAAGATTATCATCGACACCAATCAATGTTTATGAAGATTTCAAAGGTTATGGTTGCGATTTCCGTGGTGATGAAGAAGCATTGACCAAACAATCCAAAGACAAAATCGATCGCTTTTTGGAGATGTTTCCATCAGATAGAGATGTTTCCAATAGTTTATCAAATGCTTTTGTATGCGCTGTAAAATCTGAAATAGATAGAATGGATATACAATAGTACCTATCATCATGTGATACGTAAGCCAAATCAGTGAATCAATTTGCTGGTTTGGCTTTTTTATTTGTATGTTGGCAAATCAATGATATATCGCATATCGATTATAATCAAATGCTAACCTTAATCATATAGCTTACTATCCAAGATCAATAAATTTGATTTTTAATACCTGTTACTTTGTGCCAAATATAAATTTTCACAAATTTTAAAAAGTATTAAATATCATGTCTGCAATAAAATATGTTTATAGTTTCGGTGGAGGCAAAGCTGACGGAAACGAATCTATGAAAAATCTATTAGGAGGAAAAGGAGCAAACTTGGCAGAAATGGCTGGTCATCCCAATTTACAATTGCCCGTGCCACCAGGTTTTACCATTACCACAGAAGTATGTACTTATTATTATGAAAACGACAAAACATATCCTGAAAGCTTAAGAAAAGAAGTAATGGATGCCTTGACTCAAGTAGAAAATCTTATCGGTAGAAAATACGGTGATAACAACAACCCACTGCTTTGTCTAGATCCGATTCCCCAACTCAATAAGATAGATAGATACATTACTAAATTGATGACCAAACAATCCAAGGATTGACCGAACAACAGTGAGAGATTAGCCATGAGACACAGATGCAGATATCACATGCTGACGTTGTTAGGAAAGGCAAATGGCTGCAATATGCAAAGGCACAGATCATCACAAAGGATGACATCAAAGAACTGAGGAATGATATGAACTGAAGGAAGAAAATATTTATCTAAAACATCAAAGATGCTAAAAAAAACTTGGTAGAATTACTCTAAGATTCATCGATCAATTATGGTTAATTGGCAGTTTGCAAGTCATGGCAAAAAATAGAATATGACTACCAAACTAAACACTGTGAAACACAACTAGATTGCAATGAGGATGACTGTGTACTTATTGGATTGAGAAATCCAACGAGAGGCAATGGAGATACTTAGAATGCCCAACAAGATGCAGAATGATACAAACATATTCCATAATTGATCTTTCAAAAAATATAAAAGCAACATTTGAAGACACTATAATGATGTCTGAATCTATGAATTAAGCTACCAAAGTAAACTGAACAACACCATGATACAAGATAGCTGAGTCACGAATGAAAATGTGAATGTATATGCTGCAATGGAGTAGAGGAAATGACATCAAAAATCATGGATATGTTTAACGAAGAGGATTTTAAAATGCTGATCAATCAAATAGGCCCAAATCAAATTGACTTACTGCTACAAGATGACCTCAGCAGAAAAGAAATCAACTGATTAGTAAAGGCTCTACATTCAATGGAGCTGAAGGAAGAATAGCTGATTCTGACAAGCCAATGACAAGAAAAACATACCAGCAACTTAAGAGAAGAGACGCCAGAAGAGGGAGAAGGGGATCAAAAGCTATTGACATCCAAGGTATATGACATCACATGCCATTGGTAGCACGTGGATGGGAAAATGCTGTATTGGGGGATGTAAAAATGAAATCACATTTAGCTGGCACTATGAAAGACAAGAATTGCAATATTCTCCAAAGGACGATCAGCCTCAATGGCACTATAAGAATGTTTATAAAGGAGCGCGTATTTTGCTTCCTGATATTGATGATACTGACTTACAAACAATTGACAATTGGTAGATCAGGTGAAAGTTGTGATGCAAGAGAAAACGCAGATAACGATGATGGAATACATGGTACAGTTTGGTGCTCATGGTATCGGACTTTTTAGAACAGAGCAATTATTATAATTGGGAAAAAATTTTGATCTTTGTTATTCTGTTAGTTGCTTTATTGTTATACAAAATTTCAATCACAAAAACTGAAAATAATAGGACCTTTGCGAAGGTAAAACTTCTGTTAGTCATAATAATTGGCTCATACTCTTTTGTGGGTTGGAGAAATAAAATATCTTCAAATACTTCGAGCAGAGAGTTATTGGCAGAAGATCCAATAATAGGTCCTTTTGTAGAGAAAAAAAATTATGGTGTGAATTTGTCAAGTACTTTAATTGAAAATGATAATTTTTACAGTGAATGGAATCTTAGACCAGGCAGTCCAAATATTGTTATAGTTAATTTTGATGCACTAAGAGGTGATGTGTTCGGTAGGTACATTGGGAAAAATGCAATAACTCCTACATTTGATAGTTTAATAAATGATCAAAATGTTCAAAAAATGCCATATCATATTTCATCATCATCGTCATCTTTCAACGGTATTCTTTCAACATTATATGGTAATAATGTGGAGTATTTAACTGCCAATAAAATCGGCATTCACCATATCTTAAAACATCATGGATATCAAACAAATTTTGTTTTAGGCGGTACACATGAGCACTTTATGAGTTTAAAAAAACAATATGGAAACGTGGATTACTATTTTGAAACAACAATGGTAGATGAATTTGGCCTGAAAGGTAAAGAAGATGACGATAATTCTATCATTGAGTATTTATATAGTAGGAAAAATATTGTCTCTGATAGACCTCAATTTTATTATTTTCATATCATGGCACCTCATCTAGGAGCATATAGTTTTGATGCACCTTTGTTTGAGAAAATTAATAATGATGCATCATTAACCATAAAAGAGAAATCTTATTTTATTGGATTAAATAAAGCTGATAAAGTTTTACAGCAATTACTGAATTACAATAGTCCGCTAAAAAAGTGATGATAAAAAATATATTCGGAATAATTATATATAAAAGAAGTAAATGCGTATCTTTAGGTTCAAACCTGAGATCAAAACTCCTACATAATGATCTCACAAGATGCATTTACTTCTGGCCGTGGCCTTATTGGCACAATATTAAGCAAAATGAACAACATTGGCAAGGTTCAGGCTTCTTTTTTATTGCATATAATGATCATGTTCTTAAGCATGCGGGGTAGGATCAACTTTTTGCAGCTTGGTAGGTATGGAGTTATGGATGAGCATAGCTACAGGTATCACTTTTCGAAAGACTTTGATTGGGTAGGATTTAATAGGCGATTTGTAGATGAGCAGTGCAGTGATGAGAAAATCTTGGCCTTCGATGCGAGCTACCTAAGTAAAAGCGGCAAGAGTACTTATGGCGTGGGATATTTTTACAGTGGATGTCATGGTCAATATGAACGGGGAATGGAAATTGGCTGTTTTGCAGCCATTGATTTGAAACAAAATACAGCCTATCACCTATTGGCCACGCAGACAGAGTATAGGAAGAAAAAAGATACATCAGATTTGGTCAATCAATATTGCGAGATGCTAAAGGACAATGCAGCAGAATTATTGCAAGTAAGTAATATATTGGCAGTTGACGCTTGGTTTTACAAAGCGGAGTACATCAATACCTGTATTGCCGAAGGCTTTGAGTGCATCACCCGAATGCGAGATGATGCCAATCTACGATATATATTTAATGGCAAACAAAAAGAAGGTAAAGGACGACCTAAGAAATATGGAGACAAAGTAAACCTAAATAAAATAGACAAACGTAGGTTTAAGCTAGTACAAACGATAGACGATGTAAAAATATATGAGTGTACGCTTTACTGTGTGATGCTAAAAAGCAATGTAAAAGTGGCTTATGTTGAGTTTTTCAATAAAAAAGGAGATGTGCAAATGTACAAAATATTCATGAGTACCAACTTAGATAGAGATGCCATGACCATCGTAAGGTATTACAAATCAAGGTATCAAATGGAGTTCAATTTTCGTGATGCCAAACAACATACAGGCCTCCAGCACTGTCAAGCACGAGATAAAGCAAAACTGGATTTTCATTTTAATGCATCCCTGACAAGTGTCAATATAGCCAAATCATTATCAAGGAGAGATGTCGATAAAAATCAAAGCACTCCTATATCCATTGAAGATATAAAGACCGAATTATCCAATAAATTATTGCTTGATTTATTTTTATCAAACTTTGAAATTGACCCACAATTGATAAAAAATGAATCCATCATCTCCAAAATTCTTAATTATGGCAAAAAAGCAGCCTGATTTTTTTAGCGAACCATTGTTTGAAACCAACTAATTATTATCCAAAACAAAAAACAATCTATGACATCAGACTCAGCTAATGTGAATCAATATTACATCACCATCTCTGCCTCATTGACCAATTTGCGCAGATTGATCAAAGCATAACGCATCCTTCCCAAAGAAGTATTGATACTTACTCTTGTCATTTGCGAAATTTCTTTAAAACTCATATCTGCATAATGCCTCAATATCACTACCTCTCTTTGTTCGTCGGGTAGCTGATCCACCAAGGTACGTAACTTGCTGTGTATCTGGCTCTTAATGATGGTGTTTTCCATGTGATCATCCTTACACTCTAAGATGCTGAAGATATCAAATGTCTCACTATTGGAGATTTTGGTCATGCGCTTTGCCCTTCGGAAATGATCGACACACATATTGTAAGCAATACGCATGGCCCATTGGAGAAACTTGCCTTCGTTATTGTATTTATCTTTTCTCAAAGTATCTATGATCTTAATAAATACTTCTTGAAAAATATCTTCAGCCAACTCTGTATCTTTGACAAAGAGATAAATGGATGTATAAATTTTTTCTTTATGCCTATTTAATAAGACTTCAAAGGCATCAGCCTTGCCATCCAAATAAAGAGAAATGAGATCTTGATCATTTAACATCTTAAGTTGCATACCTACACAAGTATTTAGGAATTAAAAAATTTTCTTATTTTACGGTGTAGATATAAACTCTATAAGCGGATTTTTGAATGATGTTAAATAAATATTTTTAGAAATTGCTACAAAGATAAGTATATTTTTAATATTGTCAATAGGTTTGTTAAAAATTATTGATAAATTGGTTGAAATTATTTTAAAAAAATGGAAGTTTTCATACATTTGTCATTCTAGTAGCCGAAGTGGTGAAATTGGTAGACACGCACGTTTCAGAGGCGTGTGGCGCAAGTCATGCGGGTTCAAGTCCCGCCTTCGGCACATTAGTTTGGTAATTATTTTGGCATCAAAGGTCAAGAAACATTAAAGAAATTGAAGCCAAATTTTTAGTAATTTAATTCAGTTTTTATACAAATATTTTAATAATGAAACTCATTTCTTGGAATATCAACGGCATTAGGGCTGTAGTAGGTAGGACTTTTTTGCAACAATTTGCTGAAATGGATGCAGATGTATTTTGTCTTCAAGAGACCAAAGCACAAGATGACCAAGTAGCTGAGTCATTGTCATCATTGAACGGATATCATATATATAGCAATAGTGCAGAAAAAAAAGGCTACTCCGGTGTAGCTATCATCTCTAAAACTGAGCCAATATCCGTAATAAGAGATATCAATATAGCAGAACATGATACTGAAGGTAGAGTGATTGCTGCAGAATTTCCAAATTTTTATTTGGTCAATGTGTATGTACCCAATAGTGGCGAAGGGCTCAAAAGACTTGATTATAGGGCTGAGTGGGATGAAGCATTTGCAAATTATCTTTCTCAATTAAGAGAGAAAAAAAATGTCATCGTTACAGGAGACTTTAACGTAGCACATAGGGCAATTGACTTAGCTCGACCTAAAGAAAACTATAATAAAACATCTGGATATACCCAGGTTGAAATAGACGGAATGGATAAAATTTTAGGCAAAGGATTTATAGATTCATTTAGGGTAATTTATCCAGAAAAAGTACAATACTCATTTTGGAGTGTTCGATTTGGGGCCAGAGCCAAAAATTTAGGGTGGAGAATTGATTACTTTTTGGTAGATGATCGCATGAAAGATAAAATCACAGATGCCATCATTTTAGATCAAGAATTGGGTTCAGATCATTGCCCCATCGGTGTAGTCATTAAAAATTAAAATTGTGTTAATCCAATCATTTTTTTGTTACATATCACAATAAACATTGTCATTAATGAGTAATAATATTTAACAATCAAAAATAGAATAGAAGAATGAACAAGTCAATTATTTTTGGAATTTGCAGCCTTATCTTTCTTTTTGTAAGTTCTGAAATCAGTGCACAAAAGTCAAAAAGTCTTGAAAAGCAAGAAAAAATGGCTGAAAAAGAAGCAAAGACAGCCGAAAAAGATTTAGAAAAAGCTGATAAAGAGGTACAAAAGGCTGAGAGTGCTGTAGAAAAAGCAGAAGCTGAGTACGAAAAAGGTACTAATCCAAAAGCAAGAGCCAACAGAGATCGTGCCATGAAGCATAGAGATGCAGTCAAGAAACAATATGAGAAAGCAATGAAAAATAGAGACAAAGCACATGCTAAAAGGGACAAGGCAAAAGAAAAAACTGAACAAATGAAGGAGAAAGAGATGGAAACGGAAATGAAAGAAGAAGGTGATCAATAAACAAGATACCTGCAAATAATAAAAACACAGATTCTGATAAAGCGCTTTTACATTGTAGTACAGGCGCTTTTTGTTTATATCATATCGTCAAAAAATTATATTTGTTTTTACAAATAGTGCGTAAAAAGTGCCATCTTTGCATCCTTATGCTTGACTTAGGATATTCATATCTCCACGAATTAAATGATGTGCAGCGAGACGCTGCTACCTGTATAGATGGGCCAGTCATGGTCATAGCTGGACCTGGCTCCGGCAAAACCCGAGTACTCACCTACAGGATAGCTCACATGATACATAGTGGTATCCATCCAGGTCAAATCATGGCTTTGACCTTTACCAATAAGGCATCGCGCGAGATGAAAGACCGTATAGAAAAGGTAGTAGGCTCCAAAGCTCAGAGAGTGTGGGCAGGAACTTTTCACTCATTATTTGCTAGGATATTGAGAGTTGAAGCCCATAGATTGGGATTTCCAAATGACTTCACGATTTACGATACTGATGATACCAAAAGTGTCATCTCTGAGATCATCACTCAGATGAATCTTGACAAAAAAGTATATGCTCCTGGCTTGGTAAGGTCTAGGATATCATCTGCCAAGAGCAATCTTATCACTCCCAAACTTTATGTGGCAAATGATGAGCTGATGGCTTATGATAGAATGAATAGAAGGCCGCTCATACATGCTATTTATGAAAAATATGCAGCTAGATGCTTGAGAGCAGGTGCGATGGATTTTGATGATTTGCTCCTCCAAATGTTCAGACTATTATATCAGAATCCTGATAATTCGCGCGAAAAATATCAACGGCAGTTTCAATACTTAATGGTGGATGAGTTTCAAGATACCAATTATCTACAATATGAGATATTAAAACTACTGACCGTATATCCAGGTAGTAAAAACAATATTTGTATCGTCGGCGATGACGCACAGAGTATTTACTCTTTTAGAGGGGCAACGATCGAAAATATTTTACAATTTGAAGTCGATTTTCCAGACTTGAAGACGTTTAAATTGGAGCAAAATTACCGCTCTACACAATATATAGTAGATGCTGCCAATGAAGTCATCAACTATAATAAGAGACAGATTCAAAAAAAAATATGGACTGATAGACTCGAGGGCAATAAGATAAAGGTCATCAAAACAATGACTGAAACTGAAGAAGGCAAGAGGGTAGCAGATACCATCATCGAGCAAAAAAACCGGTACAACCTTGCTAATAAAGAGATTGCCATCTTATATCGTACCAATGGACAGTCAAGGATATTTGAAGAACAATTGCGACGGTACAACATCTATTATAAGGTTTTTGGTGGTTTGTCATTCTATTCCCGTAAGGAAATAAAAGATTTATTGGCATATCTAAGACTTACTATCAATGATAAGGATGACGAAGCGCTCAAGAGAATCATCAATTACCCTCGCAGAGGTATAGGCGATAGCACAATAGAGCAAATCTCTCAATTAGCTGATGATAATGACATGAGTATGTGGGAAGTACTCACAAAAATAGAATTTAACAGTAGATCACGCAAGAGTATTGGTGAATTTGTGGAGTTGATGAGAGCATTCAAGGCAAAGGCATCAAAATCAAACGCCTATGAGATAGCGGATTATATCTCAAGGCAAAGCGGTATTTTAACTTTACTCAAAGAAGATAAATCACCTGAAGGTTTAGGCAGAATCGAAAATATCACATCATTATTAGATGGTATTCAAGAGTTTGTGCAGGATGATGAATTGGAAATAGGCGAAACTTTGTCCACAGACAGGAGCCTATCTGCCTATTTGCAAACTATCTCACTGATGACAGATGCAGACGAAAAAGAAGAAAACAATGATCATGTTACCTTAATGTCTGTCCACTCAGCCAAAGGTTTGGAATTCAAATCAGTATTTGTAGTAGGTTTAGAAGAGAATCTGTTTCCTAGTTATATGGCCCTGAGCGAAAGCAATAATGTAGATGAAGAGCGCAGGCTTTTTTATGTAGCCATCACTCGAGCCGAGGAATTTCTGTGTCTTACTTACGCCAATAGTAGGTACCAATATGGGCAGATGAGATACAATGATCCAAGCAGGTTTTTAGAAGAGATTTCAGACAGGAATTTGGATTCTATTATTTCTATCACAAAGAAACCAGAGTTTCCAGAACCAAAGATATTGGGTAATTTCAAACCATTAGGAGCTAAAAAGCCAATGATCTCTATCAATCCAGATGACTTTGTGGCTGCCAATCCTACAGATATCAAGCCTGGCATGGCTGTATTGCATCTTAAATTTGGTCAAGGCAAGGTTATCAATGTAGATGATAGAATGGTGGCTACCATAGTATTTGACGACCTACATGATAGCCAAGAAAAAAGGATTATGCTACAATTTGCAAAACTCCAAATAGTGGAAGGATAAAAAAAAAGCAGTGAAAAAATTGATTTCCACTGCCTAATACTTAAAACTAACAAAAACAATTTTCGACTTTAGATTTTTACCATCTTAGATGCTTGAATATTCTCGTAAATATTGTCCCAAGACATAATGGAAGATTCTCCCAATTTATACACTGCATTTTCATCAAAGGTGACAGTTTTGCCTTCTGGAATATAAAAGATGTACTCAATGCTCTGGTTTCTATATTTACTGGTGCTTGGTATAGACACAAAATTGGACATGATGATCTCATTACCTTTAACTTCTAAATTATTGACTGCCAATTGTGCATTTTCTTGTGCTGCTTTAGAGCTTGCTCCATTTGAAGCAGTAATTTTTTCAATATGCAACATTTGATCACTAGATTTTTCGATCTTGAAAGATACATCGTTGTACGCCAATTTATCATCATCTTGCGATATGAACATGCCTAATTGAACCCTGAAATCATCTGAATCTTCAGGCTCAGGCATCTTTATTTTGATCTCAGAGTCAGAGATATTGTAATCTGTATTTGTACTAGATGAATAGGTTTTGGAAAAGTCTTTGATTGTACTCATTGCACCAAATGATGAAACAAAAATAGACAAAAACCATAATGTCCAAAGACCTGTATTTACATATCTATGTGTCCTATACCCAAAAACCATTTTTGCTATCCTCAACATAATACCCAAGATAGGTATCCCGATGATAAGGAATATAGCACCTATACTTAATCCAGACAGCAGGTTTGAGGATGGTCCGAACATCATTAAATAAGGAGAAGACAATGACATACCTACCACCAGAGCTGCCCAAGTGATAGCCAATGATGATATCATGACAATAGCAACAAGCACGATAAGTGGTTTCACAATTTTGCGAAGAAAAGGCAAAATATTGGCTACTATATTACCAATCAAATTGACTCCTGCGCTCAAAAAGGATTTGGCTCCTGATGATTGGTTTGGGTCACTACTTTTTTTTTTACCGCCAATATCCTTGCTCCATTCATTGATTTTGTCTCCCAAACCGCTCAATTCTTCTTCGACAAGTTTGGCAATGTTTTCAATGGTAGCTGGCTCACCTCGCATGGCCAATTTGTCGCTACTGGTAGTGGCTTCTGGCACCAATGCCCACAGTACAAAATAAGTAATGACACCCATACCTGTAAACATAAAGAGCACAAAGATCAATCTCACCCAAAGAGGATCTTCGATACCCAAATAAGCAGCGATACCCGAACATACACCACCTACTTTCTTATCATCTGGATCTCTAAATAGGCGTTTTCCAGTACCCAAATTGGAGTATGAATTTTTTGAAGATTTTGTAGTGAAAGCATGAGGCTCATTCATAGGCTCTGCGCCGAAATCTTCGGGCTTACCCATGATCATGATGACTTCATCTATTTCTTTCATACTGATGATCGATCTCCCTTTGAGGTGATCCTGAAAAAGCTCGGCCATCCTGACTTCAATATCATAGATGATCTCATCACAACCTTCAGATGACGAAAAGTGATGCCTTATTGTATCTAAATAAACTTGGACATAGTCATACGCATCTTCATCTATGGCAAATGGGTATCCTCCCAGATTGATATTAAATGTCTTATTCATTCTTACTTGATTTTATATTGTTTTGTGATTGGTTGACTGCATGATTGAGCTCTTGCCAGGTATCTCTCAGACCCGTCAGAAACTCTCCTCCTTGTGGAGTAATTTGATAATATTTGCGTGGCGGACCAGATTTTGATTCCTTCCAGGTATAATCCAGCAAAGCTGCATCTTTGAGTCGATTGAGGAGTGGATAAAGTGTTCCTTCTACCACGATGAGTTTTGACTCTTTGAGCTTATTGATTATATCAGTAGGATAGGCCTCATCTTGCTCAATAATAGACAAAACACACAATTCCAACACTCCTTTACGCATTTGTGCTTTGGTATTTTCTATTTTTAATTCCATCTTATATTTATTATGGATGATTGATTAACGATGCAAAGATATGTCATTAAATAGTACAATGCAATACATAGTACTGTCTTTAGGATAGTACTATATACAAACTTGTTGTTTTGATCGACCAAGAGGCATATTTTTCGGTTTAATTTTACATCATGCTAACATTTCTTAATTTTTTTCGTTTTTCTTTTTGAAAAATATAATATGAAAGTATTAATGGTTTGTCTGGGTAATATCTGTAGATCGCCTATGGCACAAGGTATTTTAGAGCAAAAAATAGAAAAATATCATCTTCAAAGTTGGGAAGTGGATTCCGCTGGTACTTCAGGCTGGCATGATGGCGAAGCGCCAGATAACAGAGCCATTGCTACATCAATGAAACATGGCATAGATATCTCCAAACAAATCTCAAGACGCATTACCAAAGATGATTTTGAATATTTTGATTTAATCTTAGCTATGGATGCTTCCAATTATCAAGACGTTAAATCTATGTGCCTCGACAGTCAATATCATCACAAGATTAAAATGCTGATGAACTTTCGGTACCCTGACAGAAATATGGCAGTGCCTGATCCTTATTATGATGGCAAGTTTTCACAAGTTTTTGATTTGTTGGATGATGGTTTAGATTATTTAATCAAACCTTATCAATAAATGTAAAAATCAGAGATTTATTTGTTTTTACAATTTTGGTTATTGACACCATTAGTTACAGCCAATAATATATTTAACCCATATTTAATATTTATAAAAGATCCATTTGGTCAATTCTTTAAAGCTTGCCTTTTTGCCATACATCAAGATACCTACTCTGTATATCCTAGAAGCTAACCATACTAAAAATACTGTAAATACAAGTAGTGAAACAACCGAAATGGCAATTTGCCACCAAGGCGGATCAAAAGGCAACCTTACAACCATAACAATAGATGATAACAATGGAATCATACTAGACCAGACTGCTAAGCTGCTATCAGGTGCATTGACGGCACTAAAGCCAATATAAATAGAAAACATCAATGGCAGCATGACTGGAAAAGTTAGCGAATTTGCGTCGTTGATGTCTTCGCCCACTGCTGAACCGATGGCTGCAAAAAGCGCAGAATATGCAAAATACCCAGCCAAAAAATAAAATAGCGTGAGTGGTAAGATCTTCCACCAATTCATTGATTTTAACTCCAAAAATACTTGACCTACCTTATCTTGCATTGAAATTGCTACATCCTGTGGCATATCGGCAGGATTCATAGGCATTGATTCGGTATTGATTCCAAATATGGCTGCTCCTATGATATATATCAATGGCATCAATACTAACCAAATGGCAATTTGAGTAAGTCCTACCAAGCCAACACCAATGACCTTGCCCATCATCAATTCAAATGGCTTTAATGATGAGATAAGTACCTCAACTATTCGATTTATTTTCTCTTCCATCACTGATCTCATCACTTGCATTCCATAAAACAAAATGATAAAAAACATAGCATAACCTACTACTCCTCCCAAGGCCGAACTGACTAATGTAGTAATAGAACTTATCTTTTTATCTTCCAAAATCGTCATAGGAAGAGCCGTCACATCAGTATCTATGCTTTTGAGTGTAGATGGATCGATATTGAGTTTTTTCAACTTGAAGTCTCTTATTTTCTTAGAAATTGCAGACTCGATAGCCATATTTTCATCCAAAGCAAGCTGATCATCAGAGTGATACGTGTACGTATATTTTGATGCCAACGAATCTGTCAAAGGAGGAAGCTCTATGATGCCATTTATTTTTTTCTCCTTATATAGTTCTATTTGCTTGCCAAGAGTATTGTCATCGAAAACAAAAGTCAAATTGTCTCTAGATTTCAGATCATTTTCTAGTAGATTGGATGGATCATAAACACTGATGATTTTGGCCTTGTCAGAGCCAGTCCTCATGACTAATACGACAGCTGCCATAAACACCAAAATGCCCAAAGGTGTAAGAAGTGTAGTAAGAATAAATGTTTTGTTGGTGACCCTTGTCAGGTACTCTCTTTGTGTTACTAACCAAATTTTATTCATGGCTGGAAGCTACTTTTTTGATAAAAATTTCGTTTAATGAAGGCAAGATTTCATTGAAACTCACAATATTCACTTGACTATCTATCAGTTTGCGAAGCAAATCATTGGCAGAGTGGCCTTCATTTCCCTTAAAAATAATGTCGTTATGTTGGGTTGATATGATATCATAAGAATCAAATCTCATGTTTTCTGGCAGTTGACCATTATATCTGACACTAAACTTATGCTCTTTAAATTCATTTTTTATATTATTTACACCACCATATAGCAATATTTTGCCTTGATTGATCAAGACAATGTCTTCACAAATTTCTTCAACTTGCTCCATTCTGTGAGTTGAAAATAGAATGCTGGCGCCTTTCTCTTTCAATTGGAAGATTTCATCTTTGATGAGATTAGCATTGATAGGATCTAAGCCAGAAAATGGCTCATCAAGTATGATGAGGCTCGGATCGTGTACAACAGTAGCAATAAACTGCACTTTCTGACTCATACCTTTTGACAGATCGCTGATCTTCTTGTCCCACCAAGAGACAATATCAAACTTATCTAACCAATATTTCAATTTTATCTTGGCATCTTTGGTACTCAATCCCTTCAATTGTGCTAAGTAAAGCAATTGCTCGCCAACCTTCATTTTCTTGTAAAGACCACGCTCTTCAGGCATATATCCTATTTCATTTGGGTGCAAATGATTGAGAGGATGTCCATTCAAAAAAACCTGACCACTATCAGCAGCCGTTATAGTAGTGATGATCCTTATCAAAGATGTTTTACCAGCGCCATTTGGGCCAAGCAATCCAAAAATGCTTCCTTTCTTTACATCAAAACTTACATCATTGACGGCAACATGATTGGCATAAGCTTTGACTACATTTTGAAGTGATAATACATTCATTAGTCTATTGTTGATACTGCTCTCAAAGGTAATAATTATGCTAGGAAATAGTATTGTTCATCGACTTTTAGCTATAAAAATCAGACTAAATTAATTGATTTATTGAAAAGAAGGCAAATACCCAATAATAAAGATACTTGATAGTCTTAAACAAATAACAAAGGGCTGTATGCCTTCCGACCCACAGCCCTTTATATAACTAAATACGTAAACTTTTATTTGGTTCTTTCTCTTTTCTTTGCTGAATAATTTATCTTCAGCTGTCCTGCTTTACGAAGTGCAGTCTTCACATCACCAATAATACCCATTGTCACATCTCCATCTATTTTTAGTGAAGAAATGATACTTTGTCTCTGACCTTCTGGAACGCTGGTCTTATGTTTAGCCAAGAAGAGAGGAATGTCTTCTGTAGAAGAAAACTTATCTCCCAACTGAATCTGAGGTTTTGTACCAAACTTTGCTTTAAACTTCTCTGTGGGTCTTCCAATGAAAATAAAATTCACTAAAGTCTTCTTTTCCAATTTGGTTAGCTCAGAGGCTTGTGGAGTGTTAACTTTTACCATCAATTCTGTATCTCTCATCTTGGTCACGACCATGAAGAAAAACAACAACATGAATACAATATCTGGCAAAGATGCTGTGGATATACCTGGTGTGGTATTACCTTGTTTTTTCTTAAACTTTGACATAATTCATCAATTTTAATGGTCAAAAAATTATTTTTCTTCGCCGAATTTCGTTGGTTCAGCTTCAGACAACACTAATGGAATTTCGTCTCTTATCTCCTTTTGTTGAGTGCTTGATAATTCGTCAAATGCCTTATGAAACTTAGCCATGGCCATTTCTTCCCACAATTCATTGTAGGCTGCTTTCAACTCATTATATACCTCCAAATAAGTATTATACTTTGTACCTCTGTCATTCTTGATAGATATAATGGCCTTCTTTGGATTTTCAGCCATATTCTCAGCGTGTTGAGGATTTGAGATGAATATTTTAGCATTATTTTTCAAATCCTTTATATTCATTACTTCACCTCTGACCAACAATTGGTTTTGAGCATTGACCAAGACTGAATACACATTTCTGGTGTGAATAGTAAGATTGGGTGGTGGCTCTTCAGACCACTGAGGTAACTTGACAAGTACCCCTTTGTCTTCTGCGATGGTGGTGGTAACGAGGAAGAATATCAATAGCAAGAAGGCAATATCCGCCATAGATCCTGCATTGATCTCGTTACTCATCCTATGTTTACTTGATGCCATATTATTTATTCTTTAATGGTTATTTAAAGAAACTTCTGATTTCATAATAGAGAATAAGCAAAAATGCTACTAAAGTCATTATTCCTAAAGTATATAAACCAGCTGAAATAAATTTACTGATGCCTTCATTAATATGAAATTCAGGATTGCTCCAGTAAGCAGCATACCTACCGTTAGTGTCATGCGATGATGTGAAATATAAAACAATAAAGGCAACCAACACTGCTCCAAAACCATACAATGATTTTGATCCACTTTTGAAATTTCTAAATAAATCCCAAAATACACCAGCGATCATTAAACCAACGGCCAAAATAGTCATTATGATCATTATCCATAGGCCAGAGTTGAAGCAATTGACATCAGACAAATCTTCTCTGTCTGTCAATTCTGATAAAGAATATCCACCAGATGTAGAGCCAAAATAGATGCCTAATCCGAAAATAGCAAATAGAATGACACTGACCGCTACAGCTAAAGCATCTCCATCTTTTACTAAAAAATTATATAACTTAGTCATATTACTTATATTTTAAGTTATGAATTATTTCAAAATTCTATTTCGCGAAAGTGTTTCTACCAATGCGATAGAAGACTCTTCCATGCCATTGGTGATACCATCAATTTTTGATACGATATAGTTGTAAAATACTTGCAAGATCATGGCTGCAATCAAACCAAATACAGTAGTTAAGAGGGCAACTTTGATACCACCAGCAACTACTGTCGGAGAGATATCACCCGCAGCTTGGATCTTATCGAAGGCTTGAATCATACCGATTACTGTACCTAAGAATCCCAACATCGGTGACAAGGCGATGAAAAGTGAAATCCAAACCAATCCTTTTTCGAGCAAGCCCATTTGGACAGAACCATAAGATACTACTGCTTTCTCTACGGCTTCTAAACCTCCACCAGAGTTTCTAAGACCTTCATACACAACACTTGCAGCAGGGCCAGGAGTTGCTTTAGCAAGATCCATAGCTCCTTGAAGATCATTTGATTTCAATTTATCATCTATTTGTGTCATCAACTCGTCTGTATTGGCCGATGCAATATTCAAGGTGATGATTCTCTCAATACAAAATGCAAGACCAAATATCAAACATGCTAATACTGGAGTCATCCAAATCCAGTCACCTTCGATGAATTTTTCTTTCAAAACCTGAAAAGCCCCAACATCTTCAGTTGTTTCAGCTGCTGCTACCGTTGTTGTCTCAGTGACTACTTCTGCCACTGCTGTTGCTGCTGTATCCACTGCTGCCGCTGCTGTATCAGCTGCTTGAGCCACTACATCAAAGGCGCCTGCATACGAGGCAATCATAAATACCCCAATTAAAAATAAAAGTTTTCGCATGATTTGTTAATTTACGTTTTTAGAAAATATTAATTTAAATATAAAATAAAGGTTAAAATTACAAAATTACTTTAGAATTACAACAATTGCATTCTTTTTTTTGCGGAGAGTGAGGGATTCGAACCCTCGATACCCTTTTGAGGTATACACACTTTCCAGGCGTGCTCCTTAAACCGCTCGGACAACTCTCCAACGCCACAAATGTTGAAAAATTACTTCTAATTTCAAAATATATTTTTTTGATTATTATTTCTAATATATACAAAACAAACATTACCAATAGAGTATCTCATTATTTTATTACCAAAAAGACCTCATTCATTATTTCAAATTATAAAATTGGCGACTGATATGCTGCTTACTATTATGACTATGGTTGACTGAGTTTTGGTGTATGGCCAAATATCATTTTTGCGTTAAATGTCGTGGTAGATGCAATTTCTTCTATTTTACATGACTTAACTTCAGCCAACTTTTGTGCAATAATGGCAATATAAGCGCTTTCATTTCTCTTACCACGATATGGTACAGGCGTCAGATATGGTGCATCGGTCTCCAATACCAAGCTTGTTAATGGCAATTGGGCTACTACTTGATCCACACCAGCATTTTTGTAAGTGATGACGCCTCCTATTCCCATATAAAATCCAAGATCAATAATTTTTTTTGCTTGATCTAAACTGCCATTAAAACAATGAAATATACCTTTTAAATTTCCATCTTGATGATTTGCTACAGCTTGTATAGTCAAGTCCAAAGATTCGCGCGAATGTATGATGATGGGCAAGCCAGCCTCTTTGGCCATGGATATTTGGAATGAAAAAGCCTTATTTTGCTCTTGTATAAATGTTTTGTCCCAATAAAGATCAATTCCAATTTCACCTATCCCAACAAAACTGGCTTTTGATAGCCAGTTTTCCATAACTTTCAATTCTTCTTGATAATTTTCTTTGACATAACAGGGATGCAAGCCAATGGTAGCGTGACAGCCTTCAAAATTATCTTGAATCCAAAGCATCCTTTCAATAGAAGTGCTATCAATATTGGGCATATAAATATCGGTGATGCCTTGCATATTGGCATTTGATATCATTATATCTAAATCATCTTTAAATTCTTCGCCATAAATGTGGGCATGAGTGTCAATAAACATTAGTTTTGTCGATTTAAAATTGAAATTTGTGGCAAAGAAACAAAAATATTATGTGGTTTGGGCAGGTATCAACCCAGGCATTTACTCTAATTGGGAAAAATGCCAAGAACAAATCATAGGATTTCAAGGCGCAAAATACATGTCATTTAGCAATCTTGGCGAAGCAGAGTACGCTTTTCAAAGGAAATATGAAGACTTTGTCAAAAAAAATAATGACCCAAAACCATCTATTCCAATCTCAAAAAATAAAATCATCAGCGACAGTATTAGTGTAGATGCGGCATGTAGCGGCAATCCTGGACTGATGGAGTATCAAGGTGTTGAGACGGAATCTGGAAGACCATTGTTTCATCAGGGTCCTTTTGAAGATGGTACCAATAATGTTGGTGAATTTTTGGCTTTAGTACACGCCTTGGCTATGCTGCAAAAGAAGGAACTTTTCCAAAAGCCTATTTATTCAGATTCTAAAATAGCTATGCTATGGGTGAAAAATAAAAAAGCTAAGACAAAACTTGAACTCACTCCTCGAAATAAGATCCTATTTGAATTGATAGAAAGAGCAGAAAATTGGCTCAACACTAATACTTACAAAAATCCTATTTATAAATGGGAAACCGAATCTTGGGGCGAAATTCCAGCAGATTTCGGAAGAAAATAAATGTCAACATAAGGATGCCATATTATCTACTTCACAAATAGTTGATTAAATTTTTCAACTTCAAAGATATAATACTGCCATTTTGTCATTTAATGCCAAGTATGTAGTATTTTTGCAGCTCAATTCACAAATTTAGCATGTACGATGATAACGTTACCCTTCTTGGGTTGAAAAAAGAAATCAATGAGGACATACAAGGTCAAGTCTTATATTATGACCAAAAAGACCAGAACCAAAGGAAATTTTATATTGAGTCGTATGGCTGCGCTATGAATTTTAGTGACTCAGAGATTGTAGCTTCTATCTTGGCTGAACAGGGATATAGCCCTACAAGAGAGATGGATATGGCAGACTTGATATTGGTCAACACCTGCTCCATTCGCGAAAAAGCGGAAGAAACTGTAAGAAATAGATTGAGAGTTTTTAACAGTCTCAAAGGCGTCAAACCTGATTTGTTGATAGGTGTATTGGGTTGTATGGCTGAGAGATTGAAGTCAAAATTACTAGAACAAGAGAAATTGGTAGATCTAGTAGTGGGACCTGATGCTTACAGAGAATTGCCCAATTTGATTGCTAAAGTGGATGATGGCGAGAAGGGAATCAATGTCTTACTATCGAGAGAAGAGACATACGCTGACATTTCGCCATTAAGACTTGATAGTAATGGTATAGTGGGTTTTATCTCCATCATGCGTGGATGTGACAATATGTGTTCATTTTGTGTAGTACCATTCACACGAGGGAGAGAGCGGTCGAGAGATGCTTATTCGATAGTTGCTGAAGCGACAGATTTATATGAAAAAGGATTTAGAGATGTGACCTTGTTGGGTCAAAATGTGGATTCTTATAAGTGGACAAGTCCTGACCAAACCGAGCATGTCAACTTTGCACAATTATTGGAAAGGGTAGCGCAGATTCATCCTGATCTAAGGGTAAGATTTTCGACTTCGCACCCAAAAGATATTACCAATGAAGTACTGCATACCATGGCAAAATACGAGAATATCTGTAAATATATACATCTTCCTGTTCAGTCTGGTAATAGTCGGATACTTGACCTTATGAATAGAACATACGATCGCGAGTGGTACATGGAGCGAGTGGCGGCCATATATGACATCATACCTGATTGTGCCATTTCTTCAGATATGATAGCAGGATTTTGTACAGAAACAGAAGAAGAACACAAAGACACTATCAGCATGATCAAATATGCTAGATACGCTATGTCGTATATGTTTTTTTATTCTGAAAGGCCAGGCACATTGGCCGCTAAGAAATTAAAAGACGATATTCCAGAAGAAGTAAAAAAAGCAAGACTTCAAGAGATAGTAGATACTCAGATGAAAATGTCACTTGAAGTAAATCTACAAGATATAGGCAAGACTTTTAAAGTATTGATAGAAGGCAACAGTAGAAGGTCGGATCAAGAATTCAAAGGGCGCAACAGTCAAAATAAAATGATCAATTTCCCTAAAAAGGAAGGTTTGAAGCCTGGTGAATACACTTGGGTAAAAGTGACTGATGCGTCATCTGGGTCATTGCGAGGAGTGATAGTGGATTAAATATAATCACCATGATCACCAACATCAATCAGCTTGACCTCAATAAAGTCTATTCTTACGCCGACTATTTGTCTTGGATGTTTGATGAACGGGTAGAACTCATCAAAGGGAAAATCATGAAAATGTCTCCAGCTCCGAGTAGAAGGCATCAGGGGATATCTAGTAGAATACACATATTGATTGGAAATCACCTTTTCTTAAACGCATGTAGTGTGTACTCAGCTCCCTTTGATGTCCGATTACCTATTTCAGAAGACCTGAAAATCTCCACAAAATATAAAAAAAATGCCAAAAAACTTCCTGATGGTAAGATCATGACTGTAGTGCAACCTGACCTCACAGTAGTTTGTGATCCTGAAAAACTCGATGATCGAGGATGTATAGGTGCTCCAGATTTAGTAGTAGAAATCTTATCACCAGGCAATAAGCATATAGAACTCACTGACAAATTCGAAATCTATCAGGAAGCAAGTATTAAGGAATACTGGATTGTTTATCCTGATTACGAGTATGTCATTATATATAGCCTATCCAAAGGATCCTACGTAGGCAGTAAGCCATACACACTTGCCGACATTATGACAAGTAAAGTCCTAAAAGGAATAGAAATCAAAGTATCAGATATTTTTAAGGAATAATATAACACAACATTGAACCTTCAAAGCGTAAAACAAAGATTTGGGATCATAGGAAGGTCGCCACTTTTGGAGAGGGCCTTAAATACAGCCATCAGAGTAGCATCTACAGATCTCTCGGTTTTGATCCAAGGAGAGAGTGGTGTTGGTAAAGAAATATTTAGCCGCATCATCCACGAATTATCTATACGAAAGCATAATAATTTCATTGCTATCAATTGCGGAGCTATACCTCCTGGCACCATCAACTCTGAGCTATTTGGTCACGAAAAAGGATCGTTTACAGGTGCAGTCACAGAGCGCAAAGGTTATTTTGAAACCGTAAATGGCGGCACTATCTTCCTTGATGAGATAGGCGAAATGCCACTTGATACACAAGCTTTTTTGCTCCGCATCTTGGAGAGTGGTGAATTTTTGAGAGTGGGATCATCCAAAGTGCTCAATACTGATGTACGTGTGGTTGCCGCAACGAATGTCAACCTCGAAGAAAAAATACAAGCAGGCAAATTTCGTGAAGATTTGTATTACAGATTGAATACAGTGACCATCAAGGTGCCTGCCCTTCATGAGCGTAGAGAAGATATATATATGCTTTTTAGGAAGTTTGCTGGTGATTTTGCCGAGAAATATAGGTCAGACTCTATCACCTTGACACCTGAAGCTAAATTGATCTTAGAAAATTACAGATGGCCAGGCAATGTACGAGAACTCAAAAATATGGTGGAACAACTCAGCGTTTTAACGGATGAAAAGGAAATAGACGCTGACACCTTAGTTGATTTGGCACCACAGATCAAAAATAGAATGTTGCCCACCAAAACGGGCGATATGATGTATGGAGGCGAATCTGGATATCAGGAGCGAGAGATATTGTTTAAATTCTTACTTGAAATGAAAGGCGATCTCACCGATGTCAAATCATTGATCTATGAATTGGTCAGGGCTAATGATCTTACCTTGCCAGATATCAATAATCTCAAAGGAAAACATAGTTTTGCAGGAGACCCAGCATTCCGAAAGGTTTTTGAAAGACATGATGACGATGCTCATGATGAAAATTTTGAACCATTTGATAGCAATCGTCCCATCATTTTGTCTGGTAAAAACAATGCTGGATACAATGAAACTGAAGACGTAGAAGAAATCCTATCTATTGAAGCCATGGAAAAAGATATGATAAGGAAGGCACTGAAAAAATACAATTTTAGACGAAAAGATGCCGCTGATGAATTGGGTATCTCGGAGCGCACACTCTATCGTAAAATCAAAGAATACAATATACCAGACAAAGACATAAACATTTCAATGGCAGAATATATCTTCTTAAATGGCAAAATTATCAATGCAGAACAAGCCAAAATCAAGGTAAGTGATTTGGCTATACTGAGAGGATATGGCGTGTTTGACTTCTTTAGGGTCGTAAATCAGCGAGCTATATTTTTGGAAGATTATTTAGATAGGTTTGAGCGATCTGTAGCTGGTTTAACTTTAAAAGTGAATTACTCAAGGTCATTTTTGAAAGAAAAAATCGATAAATTGATCCAATTGAATCAGCATGACCTATTGGGTATCAGGCTAATATGCACAGGTGGATACGCTGATGATGCTTACACTCCTACGGATGCCAATGTCATTATGATAGCCAAACCATTCCAATTTCATCCTTACGAAAAAGGCCTCAAGTTGATGACTGTAAATTTTCAAAGAGAGCTGCATCACATCAAAAGTATAAACTATTTACAACCCATTTCGCTACTTCCGAAACTAAAAGCCATTGAGGCAGATGATGTTTTGTATTATACTAATGGTTTGGTCACCGAGTCGTCTAGATCCAATGTTTTTCATATCAAAAATGGCAAATTGATCACTCCAGATGAAGGTATGCTGGAAGGCATCACCAGAAAACGCATATTGGGGTTTGCTTCAGAAATCATGCCTGTTGAAGTTCGACCTGTGAGTCTTTCTGAAATATTGGATGCTGACGAAGTATTTTTAAGTGCCAGTACCAAGCGAATATCTCCAGTAACCAATATAGATGGAAAAACCTTTGATAAAGGGCCATTCACCAAGTTATTGTACGAAAGGTTGATAATTGAAGAGAGTAGGTGAGAAATTTACATTATTGTAAAATGGTCAAGCTTCCTTTATATTTTATTTTGACATCATCTATATAAGCCACTTCTGCCACCCAAGTATAAATGCCAGGTTGCAAATCTTGACCATGAAACCTGATATCCCAATCTAAATCCGTGACTCCCGATGATGGTATATTTTCTGTGACATACACCAAATTGCCCCAACGATCATATACATTGTAATAGATCAAGTGATCTACATCTTTTCCTGCTAAGTATCTGATTTTATCATTGATGCCATTGCCATCAGGAGTGATCACATCGGATATGACAAAGCTTCTATTTTTGGATACTCTGATCATTACAGCTGAGCTATCCACACATCCATCTTTAGAAACAGCAAATACCTCATAAGTCACATCTTGGAGAGGTAATGCTGTTGTAGTCAGACATGTTGGACAAGCAATATTCTCAGCTGGTGTCCAGTAGATGGTTTGATCTTCAGGCGTACAATGCGCTGTCAGTAGTATGCTATCTCCCAAATTAACCACAGTTTCTGTAATAGAGACGTCAATATCTGGTATTATTGCCGCTATTAAGGTATCTATGTGTGTAGTAATACATCCATTTACATCTCTTGTTGTCAAGGTGTAAATGCCTTCAAATATTGATGATAATTTTTGGCCCAAGTTAATTGGACTTGAATTGAGATAAAAAGAATATGGACTAGCTCCTCCTGTGACAGAAGAAATCAAATATTCTCCAGTCGTAGGGCCTGAGCAATTAGGACTTTTATTTTGTGTTTTGACTAAGATCGGCGATGGTGATAAAATTTCAGAGATAATAGGTGTTTTGCATCCTAACTTGTCTGTGATGATGGAGGTATAAATACCAGCAGCCAAGCCTCCAATAGAATCAGTGGTCAATCCTGAAAATGTGTGGAAGAAAGTATATGGTGGCGTGCCACCTGATGGCGTTAGTTTGATACTGCCATCTCTTGCATCATGACAACTGATGCCGAAGTCATGATAGTTGGATATCGACGCATTGGATTGTAGCTTGGCTGGTTGATTGACAAATGCATTGATCACACTACTTTTACCATAATTGTCGCTAATAGTAAAAGAGTAATTTCCTTCGTCCAGATTTTGGATGACGACATTTTCATTCAGTTTTGGGATATTCCCATTATAAATATTGGAAGGGTTTTCTACTTTGTAGCCAATATATTTGAATGGTGGTATTCCTGTCAGCACACTAAATGAAAGTGAGCCAGTATTCTCACCATTACATCTGACATCAGTAATATCCACGTCGTTATTGATATCACATTCTAATATATTGACAGTGAGTGTCATATATATATTACAACCTTCTTGGTTTTTTGTGATTATTTGATGTACTCCACCTGTGTAGATTTTGTTATCACCAATAGTTACAGTATCTCCTTTGCATACATTGAGAGAAGAGCTGACGGTGGCTTTATCTTTGATGACCAATGTCAAATTGATCACACTGTCACAACCATTAGCGGCAGAAATTATTTTTTGATATGCACCTGATTCACAATATTTTTCATTCAAAAACTCCAAACACTCTCCAAAACAAAGTTCATATTGCAGGTCAGTGGTTTTGGATGGTTTTACGGTTATTTGTTTGCATGCTTGAGGAGCTTGGTCACAAACATTGGATGCATCCAAACAAACATTATAAACACCTGCTTTTTCTAATGAATGAGTAAACGAAAGCGCGTCTTTGACATAGACTCCATCAATCGTCCATCTATAGTAAGTCGCACCAAAAACACCTGGTGTACTGATATCAAAAGAGCTGTTTTGACAGATTTCATCTGGTATATTGATAACTGGAGCTATCTCCAAAGGACTAACCTTGGTCGATCCTTTCAAAACTTTTATTGTCCAGTTGCATACATCATTGCCATTACCATCCATCACAAAATAATAATATTGACCGACGATGAGTGGAACAGTGTTGATAAGTGAAGTAGCTTCTCCAGGTCTAATATCTGTGTCGCAATTGCTGACCCTTCTGAATGTCTGACAATCCAAACTTTCGTATAGGCCGACTTCCAAGCCATTGCCCAATTTACAATTGGAAGGAGTGATTTGTATCTCTAAATTGGTGGTACCAGCTATAAAACCTATCCACTGCATGTGGTGTACTTGAGATGTACAAAAGTCTGGTGGAGCTTGACCTTGCGTATTGGAGTCGTTTCTACCAGTAAATCCATCAATATCACAAATGATACATGCTTGATTGCAAAATGAAGTCATCATGGGATTATTGCCACAAATAGGTGGTTGCTGACCCAACAATTGAGTGAAGCAAGCTAACAATATCAGAATTTTAAATACTTTCATCCTACATTTCAAATGGCAATTTTAATACCAATGTCCAATGTTAAGGACGAAAATACATAATTGTAATCACAGCATGAGTGTTTTTTAGCAAAGAAAATTCATAGCCCACAATCTGGGACAATTTTGAGTATAATATAGTAGTCGAATTACAGATTTATAGACAACAAAGGGCAACACTGCTGCTGCCCTTTGTTTTGTGGACATTCAAATAGTATAGAATTTCAACACAATGCTATTTGACCTATAATTTGACGACTCGGTATGTGACTGCTTTCTCGTTATTGCTAAGTTTTACAAAGTAAATGCCTGAGGCTTGATCTGATAGATTGATTTCTATTTCAGAAAGATGCTTACTAATTTTTGAATTATAAAATGTTTGGCCTTTACTATTGAAAATTTCTATTTCATTTAACCCATTTTGAATATCAGAAATTCTCAAAATATTTTCAAATGGATTAGGATGTATTTTCACAAATATATTTTCTTTCAATTCAGTCAAATTTGAAGCAATTCCAAGATCTTTTTCATTTATTGATAAGTAACTGGTTGCAATGGCATTATGATCTGGTGTAATGTATTGAAAAGAATCAATATAAAATGCACCTTCAGAAAATATGGTCAGTAAGTTGTTGTCTTTCAATGGTATCACTTTGCTAATGTAAACATCTCTCAATGAGTCTGTGGCTACAAATGTCTTAACATTAATAAGGTCTTGCTCGTTTTTATACTGTCTAACATCCAACATACTTTTTGACCTCTTACTAGTGATTCTTTGAAAATTTCTAACCAACAATAGTCCATTATTATCATACCATTTGATTGGACTAAAATCTTCAATGAATTTGCCTTTCAGATCATATTTTTGGTCAAGAGTTCCGTCCATATTAAATACATATATTTCGTAATAGTTGTCTGGATAAAACTCGTTTCTCTTATTATAAAATAGTAATTTTTTGTGATCAGGTGATAATTCCTTCAATTGGATATAGGCAGGATAGTGATCAAATGGGTAGTCTGTCCTTTTTACAAAATAGGTTTCCAGATTTGGAGATACATACCTAAACAAAAGTGCTGATGAGTCTATTTCAACAATTAATAAAGTATCTTCACTAATCTGAGTAATGTTATAAAAAAACTGATCAGTATGCAGTGAATCATGAGTTAAAACCCTACCTTGCTCATCAAGGACATAACTGTGTACAATGACTTTGCCTAAGTCTTTAGTTAGACTTGGTTGAATATATCTAATTTTACCCTTTTCTATATAAAAAAACACTTCGGCAAAGTACAAAATGTCATAATGCATATTTATAAGTGAAGCGTCATCAAAATCACCGTGACTTTGAAGCTCCAAGGCACCATCATTGATATTGTATATCCTTTTACTTAATATCATTTGATCAAGAGCCGGAATTAAATGGGATGCAAATTCATTTGACCTTTTTATCTGACCATATACTACCAATTTATCATTTTCAATCATCATAAAATTTGGTATTTCAATATGTTCGCCGTCCAATTTTCCAAACCTATCCCTCCAAATTATTTTACCAGTATTCAGATCTCTACAATCAATATACCCTCCTACTATACCTTTATCTGTATTAATTAATAATGCAGAATATATCCTTCCTTGATAAACTAAAGGAGTTAATTTGTCCATGCTCCTAAAATGGGAATAGCCATCCAACAGATCACTAATCACAGTAGTGTCGTAAAAAGTTTCATACCAATTGGTCTTTAAACCTTGAAAGTTTATTTTTTCAAAAGGCCTATATGGTCTTTGGGCCTGACTTACTAAAAAATTACTCTGTATAAAAAGTAAAACAATTAACAAAGAAATATATATTTTCATGATGTAAAAATTTTGGCAGCCAATTCAAATTGGCTGCCTACTTTCATTTAATAATATTAAATATCTAATTCTGTCTATCCAATAAACCGACGGTCTTTTAGAATGATACTCATATCTTTCAAACTTAATTTGAACTACTTCAATCTATGCTATTCTATAACCTAGCACATGCAGGGTCGCAAATTGTAGAAATATGAATATCCCCAGCACAGTTTACAGGTATAGGGTCACAGCCTCCTCCTTCATAAATTACACTCGTTGTTTTCACACCATTTACAACTTTAGTTGAGCGGATACAGCATGACTTACCGCATACTTGCTGGCTCAATTGAAAAAATGGTGGGTTTTCACCATCATCATTTATTTTTTTGGCACATAAAGTGTGACAAAATGTTTCAATAAAATGAAGAGTTGTAATATTTGGATTACTAATGAGAATTTTGTCCTCTATCATTTGAGACAATATCTTATAAAATTGATTAATCGATTCATTAGCCAATTGAGACTGTCCATTCAAGAAGTACTGATTCCAAATCTGCTGATAATTATTACAAGCTTGTGTATTTGCAAATGTATATGACATATTAGTAATTGATATTGAAGTCGGGCACTTCTTCAATAGGTAATTTACATAAATTGAGCAACCATTAATAACATAGACTTCACCAACAACATTTGTTATTATCGGATTTCCGCAATCACTAATTTCGCAAAATTCAGTTGTTCTCACTTCTAATTCACCTGACTCTTGGCCACCGATAGCATTAGACTGCTTATTGCACGATGTAGGAATAAGGAAAAGTAGCGGGACTGTCATAAGCCATAAATTTTTTAATAGTCCTCTTCCAGCATTTAAGAGGTAATTAACTGTTTTTGTACTGTTTTTGTACTGTTTTTGTACTGTTTTTGTACTGTTTTCATGATGAAAATTTTTAAAAAGTTTAAATAATACTGCAAGATACAATTTACTGCTGTAAAATACAAGTTTTTCTATCGGAAATTTTCAATAAAAATGAAATGCAAAATATTATGCATCAATATATTATAAATCTAAAATTTCATATTTATTCGGTGCTATTAGATATGTCTTCACCAAATTATCAATACTTACATAAAAGAAAAAGGGCAACACTGCTGCTGCCCTTTCTCACTAATATATCTAATTTGACAAAATCATGGGAATACTCCCAAAGTCATATAATCGCTCGCTACTTTGTTTAATGCACAAATAAATGCAGCATCTCTAAGGTTGTTTACTTTTTCGTAAGTATTGTACACTTCCATGATTTGATGGTATGAGTTGATCATGGTCTCTTCCAATCCTGATCTCACCAAATCCACCTCTTCTGCTCCTCTTGTGATGAAACTTTTTTCTTTCTCATTAATGGTTTTTCCTGTCAACTCTTCAAAAGTAGAAACGATATTGGAATATGTATTTTGATTAAATCTCTTGTCCATACGGCCAAATCTCATGTGTGAAAGATTTTTCAACCACTCAAAATATGAGACTGTTACGCCACCAGCATTACAATACATATCTGGTATGATGATGCTACCATTTTTGATGATGATGTCAGCGGCTTCGGCTGTGATAGGTCCATTGGCAGCCTCTGCTACTACTTTTGCTTTTACCTTATGGGCATTCTCCTCTGTCAATACTGATTCAAGGGCAGCAGGCACTAAAATGTCACACTCGATGCTCACCCAATCACCGCGATCATTGAGTGTCTGAGTACCAGGCATACCGATGATGGTACCGTGTTCTTTACGGTAATCCAAGGCAGCCTGCATGTCAATGCCACTTTCGCTGTAAATAGTGCCTTCGAGTTCAGACAAGCCAATGATCTTGACATCACCTTCTTGTTGTGATATAAGGCCAGTATAAGAACCCACATTACCCATACCTTGGATGACCATGGTTTTACCTGCAATACCTTTGGTAGCACCGATTCGCTTCAGTTGGGCATCATCATTGTACAATTCTCGCACAGCATAATATACTCCTCTACCTGTGGCTTCTGTTCTACCATTGATACCATTTTGGCGCACGGGCTTACCTGTGACACAACCTGCTGCGTCTATTTCTCCACCTTTGAATGTCTGATAAGTATCCAAGATCCAAGCCATCTCTCTCTCTCCGGTACCATAGTCTGGAGCGGGTACATCGATGCTCGGACCGATGAAATTCTTACGTATCAACTCAACCGTGTATCTTCTAGTGATTTTTTCTAATTCTTCAGCAGTGTATGACCTAGGGCTGACTTTCACTCCACCTTTGGCACCACCAAAGGGTACATCTACAATGGCACATTTGTAAGTCATCAAGGCTGCCAATGCCATGACCTCTTCTTGATCTACCATGTGGCTAAATCTGATACCACCTTTCGTAGGCAATCTGTGATGCGAGTGTTGCACACGATATGCTTCGATGACTTGATACGAATCACCAATTTTTACTGGAAAATTCATCTGGTAGATTGCATTACAGGTTTTGATTTGCTGTAAGAGTCCTGGATGAATGTTGGTGTGTGCAGCAGCCCTATCGAAATTGGTCTGTACACTTTCAAAAAATTTTGCTTGTTTACTGCTCATTTTTAATATGATTTTCTAATTTGGTTAGCTTATTGTCTAATCGGAAAAGATAAAACACAATTCCGACGAAAATTACTGCAATGACTGCCACTACTGAATAAATTTTGCCTGTACTCCTAAGGAAATCCAAACTATTGCTCTGGGCAGATACGAATGTGGTCCACATCATCTGTATGATGAAAAGCGACACAAATTTCTTTATTTTTATACGATTTTTCATCTAATTATTCGGTTATTTTTGAGAATTTAAAAATATTTTTTCTTTAAGCCTTTCATATCTTATCAAAAGTGTAGCCATCCAAGTACCCATCAAGGTCAGAGCAATGATAGAAGGATAAAAAAACAATCTTAATGTATGGTCTAAGTCTTCTCCACCGAGAGCTGGATTGCCGCCGTTGCCAGGATGTAGGCTATCTGTCAATCTGGGTATAACGAAAACCAAAGGTATCAATGCTAAAAATGCAAAAATAGAGTAGGACGCCGAAAGTTTAGCCCTCCTGTCATGATCTTGTGTTGAGGCACGGAGCACCAAATATGCCAAATAAATCAACATAGCTACTGCTGTCATATTCAACTTGACATCAGTAGTCCAAAATGTATTCCAAGTGAATTTTGCCCAAATAGATCCCGTTATTAAACCAAATACACCGTACATGATGGCCATCCTATTGAAGGCTGCAGACTGTATATCATGATCATAATTTCCAGTACGCAAGTATAAAATCGCATGGTAAAGACCTACTATCAATAGCAAAAACATGGCAAACCACAGGGCTACGTGAAAAAAAGTGTTTCGAATGGTTTCGTTGAGGATATTGCGGTACGGAAACCTAATTTCATCCACTTTGTGCAAATTATCTAAATCTGACTTGATCCATTCTTGTTCAACACCGATAGAATCATGAGCAGTGACAAAGAGAATATTGGGCTGTACAAATGCTCCATCCAGTTCGTTGTCCATAACCAAAGTGAATGGCTGTACTTTTTTATCTCCAGGCAAATGATTGGGTATGCTAAATATGAGCTCAGCATTATTTTCTGATAAAGGCTCAAATTTTGTTGCAGATATTGTATGTATTGAATCTAGTTTCAGCCATGCTCTATTGTGCTTTGCAGTTTGAAAATGTGTATTATATCCTAAAATGGTCAAAGTGAGCATTTCTCCAGCCTTAGCATTGGATGGTGATGAAGAGGTAATACCTGATCTGGTAGGTACAGTCATGCCACCGATCAAAACACCCAAAAAAATAATGGCTCCACTCAATTTCCACCAAAGGCCTTTCATTCCTATTTCTTTAAAGTTTTTAAAATAATCAATTGCGCCATAAAGCTGGAAATAATAATAATGTTCCTCCAAGTAGCATGCTATCTATGCCTGCTAACAACCACAAATCTCCATCTACTGTAGTATCTGTCAATAATCTTGCACTCACTGCAGAAACTTTGAGCAAAAGAAGCACTACAGGTAGCACTAAAGGCAAGGCCAATATTGACATCAAAGTAGCATTGCCATTGTCTGATGTTGATATGACAGAAACGAAGGTAAATACTATGGCGATACCAAGAATGCCTAAAAATGATCCACTAAAAAACAACGAAGTATCTTTGATAGGAAAACCCACAAAAACAGCCATACAAGCTATTACTGCAAAAAAAACAAAGCATAAAAACACAAAATTGTAAGCTAATTTCGCAAGGATCAAGTCAATCGGATCAAACAAGGTGTAGTAGTATAAGTAAGTTTCTTTTCGCTCCTGCAAAAAGCTTTTGACTACAGCATTTAGGCCTGCAAAAAGCATCACTATCCACACTAAGATGGTCCATTCGCGTGGATTGATGGTATTGAATGACTTATAAATCAAGAAAACTACGGTAGCTGCAAAAAGAAATACACCACCCAACGAAAACTTTTGCCTGAACTCAACTGACAATTCTTTGACGAAGATATCCTTTACTTTGACAAGGTTCATAGTGGGAAATTCGGTTCAAAGATATGGTATTTTCAGTCATTGAAGTAAAATTGGTCAGATAATGTTGAAAGATGAAACTCATTCGTATTTCAATAGACCCAATACACCATAGTATGGCAGTAAAAATTGTGAAAGCTGCCTTGTCAAAATCTAATTCGCTTTAGCTTATTTTTGATTTTTATTATTGATATATGTCATCGCATATATTGCAGCTCCTATAGCTATGGAAGAAATAAATTTCCATATTAACTTTTGCAATGAAAATTGAAATGATTGTCCAGTTAGGAAATCAATTGCCATAGTTGTGGCAAAAATAGTGACAACCATTAATAGAAAATTAGTAAGGCTCAGTTTCATCGTGATTTTCTGATTTTAAAGTAAATTATTGCGAATATTGTCATAATAATATTGAAATGAAAAATGAAATAATTCTTTTCAAATTTAACAATCATATATGAAATTAGCCTATACCATCCAAATTGAAGATTATCTCTCCAGATGGCAGGATCTCCATGGCAAATGCCTTGCTCATCGCAGCATCATATTCGTCTCCATCTTCTGTTTGTCCAGCTATGATGTTGATGATGAGATCTGGCTCGATAGAAGCCACAGATTTTTTAATAGTATGATCAGTCACTACTGTACTTGCAATAGATTTTTTACTGATAAGCTCTCCTTTTTTATCCAATGTAACTAAGACAAAATCGTACTTCAACAGCCCACCTTTCCAATAGACGACAGCATTAAATTTCTCTTCTTTTGGCAGTTGAAAACAAGGTATAAACTCAGTAAATTCATCCACATCTTTTTCCCATGTCGTGATGACTTCATCAATAAAAGCTTGAGGAAAAGCTTCGGCATTATTCTCATACTCAGAAAGATGATCTTCAGATATGATCACAGGTAGTTGTGTCTCAGGAAAATAATGTAAGATGCGCTCAAGTTTATCCATAAATTACTCTTTGATGACTTTTAAACTTAGGTCGAGCGTACCAGCTGAGTGTGTCAATGCGCCAACAGAAATATAATCCACACCAGTCTCGGCTATCTTTCTGACAGTTTTTAATGATACGCCACCTGACGCTTCTGTTTCAAATTGTTTATCCACATGTGCTACGGCTTCTGCCAAGATCGGCAATTCGAAATTGTCAAACATGATCCGAGTGATGCCGCCTTTATTCAACACTTCTTGCAGCTCAACAAGGTTGCGTACTTCAACAGTAATGCCAAGATCCAAATGATTGGCTTTCAGGTATTTGTGAACTTCTGATATGGCTTCTGTATGTGACCCACAAGCATCTACATGATTGTCCTTGATCATGATCCAATCGTACAAACCAGTGCGATAGTTTTCGCAGCCACCTACTCTAACAGCCCATTTTTCCAAAAACCTGATCAAAGGTGTTGTCTTGCGTGTATCCAAGATCTTGACAGGCAAGCCTTCTACTTCAAAAGCAAATCTTGAGCTCAGAGTAGCGATACCGCTCAATCGTTGCATAGTGTTGAGTACCAATCTCTCAGCCTTCAGCAGTGCTTGCGAATTGCATTCAACATAAAAGGCAATATCTCCATACTGAATGTCTTGGCCATCTTTGATTTTTACATCAATAGTTGAAGTTGGGTCAACATGTTTAAAAATTGCTTCGGCCACGGCAACACCAGCTATGACGCCTTCGGCTTTGACCAAAAGTTTGGCTCTACTTCTATCATCAGCAGGAATACATGCCAATGATGTATGATCACCTTCATGAATGTCTTCATAAAGAGCTTCAACAATAAATTGGTTAAGGAGATTTTGATCTAATGGATACATTTGTAACTTTTATTATGACGAAAAAAGGATATCAGTATTATACCAATATCCTTTCTATTTATTTAATACATAAAATTAGGCGTTCAAAACCTTGGCCATAGTGATGCCTATATCGGCAGGTGAATTGACTACGTGGATGCCACACTCTGCCATGATTTTCATCTTGGCTTCTGCTGTATCATCATGTCCACCCACTATGGCACCAGCATGCCCCATAGTACGACCTTTAGGAGCTGTTTGACCTGCAATAAATCCAACAACTGGTTTTTTATTGCCTGTTTCTTTGATATATTTTGCTGCTTGGGCTTCGTAATTGCCTCCGATTTCGCCGATCATGACGATACCATCGGTCTCAGGGTCTTCCATCAAGAGCTTGACAGCATCTTTGGTAGGTGTACCGATGATTGGGTCGCCGCCGATACCGATTGCTGTAGATACGCCCATGCCCGCTTTTACAATTTGATCTGCCGCCTCATATGTAAGTGTTCCCGACTTAGAAACAACACCTATGCGACCTTTTTTAAATACAAATCCTGGCATAATGCCTACTTTGGCTTCGTCAGGTGTGATGACGCCTGGACAATTTGGGCCAACCAATGTACAATCAAATTTCTCAATGTATGCCTTGGCTACTACCATGTCTTGCACTGGAATACCTTCAGTAATACAAATGATGACTTTTATGCCGGCTTCTGCTGCTTCCATGATCGCATCTGCTGCAAAACCAGGTGGTACAAAGATGATAGAAGTGTCTGCACCTGCTTGTACTGCGTCTTTTACAGAATTGAAAACTGGTCTTCCCAAATGCTCGGTGCCTCCTTTGCCAGGTGTGACGCCTCCTATGACATTAGTGCCATATTCGATCATTTGCTCAGCATGGAAGGTACCTTCCTTTCCAGTAAAGCCTTGGACTATTATTTTAGAATTTTTGTTGACTAATACACTCATCGAAAATTTCTATTTTTTACTTTTTTGTTCTATTAAAATTATCTCTTCGCCAGGCAAATGCATCAAATGCTTCTCTCTTGCAAATTTTTCTTGATTGTGATTCAAATCCAACTTGTCTTTCAATGCTTGTGCGATTTCGTCATTCAAATTGGACTTTTCAATTTCCATCTCGTGAATGGTACCTTTTAATTTTTGATAAGCAAAAATATTGTGTTTATCAAAGAAAGTAACCCAAACTATAAAAGCCACCGTAACTATGGTGTACTTATTGATCCAAGCTGGCGAAATGCCTGTCAAAGCAGCCATCTCTTCGAAAATTTTCTTATCTTTTGCCATAAAGCTTATTTTTAAAATTACTTAAAAAAACGTAACTATATAATACAAAGTTTGAGACCTTTTATATTATTTCATTTTTACAAAATCAAAGACCTACCAGGATAATAAGCAGAATCACCCAACTCTTCTTCTATACGGAGCAATTGGTTGTATTTTGCTATCCTGTCGCTTCTCGATGCTGATCCAGTCTTGATTTGACCAGTATTGAGCGCCACAGCGAGGTCAGCGATGGTAGTATCTTCAGTTTCACCAGATCTATGACTCATGACAGATGTATAGCCATTGCGTGTAGCAAGGTTGACAGCATCTATGGTTTCTGTCAAAGAACCAATTTGGTTTACTTTTATTAGTATTGAATTTGCTGCATACTCGTCAATACCTCTTTGCAATCTTTGTGTATTGGTCACGAACAAGTCATCTCCTACCAATTGGACTCTATCACCTAATGCCTTGGTCAATTTGGTCCAATATGCCCAATCGTCTTCGTGCAATCCGTCTTCGATAGAGAATATAGGATATTTATTGACCCAACCTGTCCAGTATTCAATCATCTCCTCACTGGTTAACTTCTTACCACCTGATTTATGAAAATTATAGACTTTTTCTTTCTCATCATAAAAACTCTGAAGCCGCAGCATCCATTGCAATCATTACATCAACACCGACGATACCCCCGAGTTTCAATTGCCTTCAGGACTTATTTATGGTTTCTTCATTTGATTTGATAGGAGCGAAACCACCTTCATTTCACCGACATTGGTAGAGTATCCTTAGCTTTCAATACGGATTTTAGTGGTGAAAACTTCTGCACCATTCTCAATCCTTCCGAAAATAAGTCCGCACCGATAGGCATGATCATGAATTCTTGAAATCTATGCTGTTGTCTGCAGCGTGAGCCACCATTCAAAAATATTCATCATAGGCACTGGTATGATGTGCATTGACACCACCGATATATCTATACAGACTGGCTCGACTCTTCGTCGCAGCTTTGGCTACTGCCAATGAAAACCTAAAATAGCATTTGCTCCCGGAATTTGATTTTATTTGGTGTGCCATCGAGCCATTCATGATATCATCAATGTATCTCTGCTCAAAGACATCTTCTCCGATGAGTGCTTCACGAATTTTATCGTCAACATTGCTGCGTTGAGGACACCGCGACCCAAATACCTTTACTCTGGCGCCTATTGTCACGCAACTCTACTTATCCGTATTTTCCAGTGGATGCACCAGCGTTAATCGCGAGTCTGCACTCCATCACGCCATTTTCGGTCATTACTTCTCGACGGTAGGATTCCCTCTCGAATCCAATATTTCTCTTGCTCTTTACATCTACTATAATACTCATATATTAGTTGTTTTTGATTTTAATCAAATTTATAAATCATCAAAAGATATTTTTGAATCATGTGGTCCATATCGGATTCAGGATGATACTGCACTGAAAAGGCAGGTTGGTTTTTCATCTTAATTCCTTCCTACTGTTTGGTTTACTTATGGGTGATTTTGGTGGTTTCGGTATTTTTACTACATCTTGCTCATTGATCGAAAATCCGCTGGTTTTTTGACCGTCACCTCACATCTACCTGTATGGAGTGTTGATGACAGGGTGATTGGCTCCGTTCATGATGCATTTTGTAAGTCGAAATATCATTGCCAAGGCCAATAACTGATGACCCAAACAACACAAAGATTGGCTTTTTAGTTTGCAAAAGCGTTTTAACCGTCTCGATAGCGTATTGCATAGCAGCTGGGTCTCCTGGGCCATTGGACAAGAAGTACCCATCAGCATTAAATGACAATATATCACGAACATTAGTTTTCGCAGGAAATACCTTGATATGACAATCTCTTTCAGCCAAACTATTGATAATATTGCGTTTGATACCAAAATCCAGCACTGCGAGTTTGACACTTGAATCCGGACTACCAGCAAAATAAGGCTCGGGTGTAGATACTAAACTTGCCAATTCTAGGCCTTCCATCGATGGTACAGATTTTAGTTTTTCAGCCAAAACTTCTTTATCAAAAATCTCAGACGAAATGATGCAATTCATGACACCGCTGCTCCTGATATTTCGCACAATAGCTCGTGTATCTATATTGTAAATACAAACGATTTTATTGTCTTCAAAATATTTTTGCAAGTCAACATCGGCGATTGGTCTGCTGTAATCATTGGTGAAATTGCGACAGATCAAGCCAGCAATTTGAACCTTTTCGGACTCAGTATCTGTTGTCTTAGTGCCATAATTGCCTACATGGACATTGGTAGTAAGTAAAACCTGGCCGAAATATGATGGGTCGGTAAATATCTCTTGATAGCCTGTCATGCCAGTATTGAAACAAACCTCTCCAGTCGTGGTGCCAATCATACCAGCAGCATTTCCTTCATAAAAACTACCATCTTCAAACAAAACAACCGCCTTGCTTATTTTGGAATTTTCTAATGGATTGATCATAATGGAGAATATGCCGCAAATATAAGGATAATCTTATTTATTACAATATCCTATTATATAAACTTCAATCAGTATAATGTATTAACTTTGCTGGAAACAATCAAAAATGCACGATCAGGATAAAAAATTCATGCAGGAATGGGAGAAATCTCGCGAAAAAGGAAGGTGGTATTATGGGCTTACACATGGCACCTTGTTTGGTTTTGTGATTTTCATTTTGGTCAATTTGTTCAAATTGAAAGATATGAGCATTGTTGATGTCTTTTTTACAGAGAAGGCAATGATTCAATTATTGACAATGGTGTTGGCAGGATTTTTGGGTTATTCTACTGTAAAATGGTGGATGAACCAAAACATTTACAATAAAATCGTATATAAGGACAAGAATCCGTCGGAGATGCATTGAAAAAGTTTTTTATCAAAGATGCTTTTATTAATCTCCTTTCACTACTTTAACAGTAAATGCGGTATTATCGTCTTCAATTTTGACAAAATACACACCAGAAAGTAAGCCTGACATGTCTATGATAATTTGTGATAAAGGCCTTGTAATATCGACATTACTTACCAATCTACCACTGATATCAAGAATGCCTATCTTGCCTTCAAAATTTGTTGGTAAATTAATAAATAAATCATCCTTCACTGGGTTTGGAACTATTCTTATACCATTAGAATGAGTATTTACATTAAAATTATCCGTATTTGATATAATGCCCAAATCCTTTTCTTTGATTTTCATAAAGCTACTTGCAGTTGCATGATAATCTAAATTTACCAAATAATAGAAAGTATCAACATAATAGGCACTTTCTGAAAATGAAAATAATAATTCTCCATTGCCGATTGAAATAAGACGATCAGGATATAAAGTCCTTAATGAGTCTGTTGCTACAAATGTTTTCAAAATTTCTTCCTCGGTTTCATTTGAAAAACTTTTGACTTGCAACATACTTTTTGATCTCCTTCCATTAACAATTTGATAGTTAGGTGTCAAAAGTAAGCCATCTCTATCTTGCCATCTGATAGGGACAAAATTCTCAATATACATATCTTTAAGATCATACTTATGAGATAAACTACCATCAAAATTGAAAACATATACTTCGAAGTAATTGTGTGGATAGAACTCATTTCGTTGATTATAAAACAGAAGCTTTCTGTCAACCACTGATACCTCTTTTAAATCCATATACGCTGGATAAAGGTCGAATGGATAGTTTGTTCTTTTCACATAATAAGTCTTTAATTCAGGAGAAACATACCTAAACAGCAATGAAGCAGAATCTACCTCAACTATCAGTAAAGTATCTTCGGCAATTTGAGATATGTTATAAAAAAATTGATGAGTCAGTAATGAATCATGGCTAAGGGCTCTACCCTGCTCATCCAATAAAAAACTATGTACTTTTGTTTTTAACAAATCTCCTGTTGGTATAGGTTGAATATATCTAACCTTACCCTGCTCCTTGAAAAAGAAATTCTTATATATATAAAATACATCATTATGAGTGTCTAAGAGCTGAAAATCATCAAAATCTCCATGGGAATAAAGAGTTAAATTGCCATCTACTATGTTATACAGCCGTTTGCTTAGTATCATATTTCGAAAACTTGGTAATACATTATTACCAAATTCAGCATCTCTCTTTACCTGACCATACACTACTAGTTTGTCATTCTCAATAAACATTAGCGTTGGTATCTCTATATGCTGGCCATCGAGCATGCCGTATCTATCCTTCCAGATTATTTTACCTGATTTAATATCTCTACAGACTATGTAGCTTCCTACTTTACCATTGTGAGTATTAATATAGAAGGCTGAATAAATTTTATCTTCATAGACTAAAGGATTTATATTTTCCGCAGGTCTAAAATGTGAATAACCATCCAAATAATCATCAATAACAAGGCTATCAAACATAGTCTCGTACCAAACGCTATTCAGTTCTTGAAAATTTATTTTTTCAAAAGGTCTGTAAGGTTTTTGAATTTGGCTAAAAAGGGAACTATTCTGCCAATTAAAAATTAATAAAAGAACAATAGTACAAAAGTTATACTTTTTCATAAATCAATAATTTGAAGAGGCAGCCGAAAATAGGTCGTACTGGTTGGTACTGGTTGGTACTGGTTTCATAATAAAATGAGTTTTAATGTTATTTAATGCTTCAAAGATATAATATTTAAACCAAAGTAGCAAATAATTTGTATATTTATTTTGAAATATTATAAAATTAAAATATTATATTTCGTAAAGTTATAAATTCATAATTTTAAATTGTTTTATCCTAAAATTTAGGTAAATTCTAAATATTATTTTGATGTTTTCTGTATCATCTTAGCAATAGCACATTAAATAAAAAAGCAAAGGGCGACAAATGTGATTTATCGCCCTTTGTTAATATTAATATTCAATTATTATTTTTGAATAACAACCTTTTTAGTGATTACACCATTGTCAGTATGGATCAAAGCTGAGTACGTACCAGCAATAAGATCAGAAACTTCCAATTTAAGTCTTGAATCTTGGATACCACTGAATGATTTAGACAATACAGACTTGCCATCCATTGAAACCAACTCTACTCTCACTTCTTTATTTACATTTTCCAATGTTAGGTCAATGTACAATTCTTTTGATGCTGGGTTAGGGAAGATGTTGACTGTAGCATTATTGTTGATGTCATAAGTTGATTCAACAAATTGAACATCCATCTCTAAATAAAGCATTGACCAAGCGCCAAAACCTTCATTACCTACTCTTGCATATTGCCTGCTTCTAATGTCCTCATAAGTACCATCAACACCTGGTCTATGCCAATAAGTACCACACACTCTGTTAATATGTACAGTATCAAATGCAAAGTTTGTAGGTGCAACAAAAATAGACCTGTCAAATAATGATGATCCATTTCCGCTATACTGCAACAACTCATATCTATCAAAACTAGGATCAAGTGGGGCAGTGTTGACAGTTAAGAAATAGCTTGTATTATCTTTAAGATTGCCCATGGGCTTACTATCATCTGGGCCACCTTCACTATTTGGCAAATATAACTGTACAGGTATATTTCTGAAATCACTTATTTGAGTAGCATCCAAAAGAATAGAACCAGTAGCCACCAATGTCCTTTCTGAAGGATTTGACAATCCCTCAGCTGAATTCAATTCAAAAAGATCTACATAAACAAATCCAGATCCATCAATTTTAGATGGGTCATTAGCCAAGCCAAATCTTACTTCACTAACAGTATAATTTTTACCATTTTCAACATAATATACATTACCAGCAGAGTGGTAGCTAGTAATGTCATTAATGACCCAACTTCCCTTAATGTCTTCTAAATACGCTGACCCGAATTGTTCTTCTGATTCGACATTACCAAATGTATTGTCGGTTACATAAAATTCAAAACCAAAATTGTTGTTGCTATTGTTTTCAGCTGGTTCAACTGACGAAGTAATATAGTACTCACCAGAGTATTTGCCTGGTGTGGCAGGTGGAGTATATGTTTCGCTGAAAGGTTTATTTTCGATTGTTGTTGAACCATCGACGGTACCATAATCGTTGGTTAGGGTTTTTAATACATTTCCACTCTCATCTTTGATATCAACTTTCAATACGGTACCTGTTGCCTCAGTATTTCCAATATTGGAAATATCGGCCATCAATGGCATAGGAGCAACTTGAGTAGAAGGAACTTTTAAGGTTGGTGCAACTGCTACCCAACCTTTGTTTACTTGTACATCAATAATTTCTTTTTCAAACAAAATAACATCATCTAATACAAAAGCGTAGAAATCACCCTCAACAATAAATTTTACTCTACAATTTGCCTTATTGGCAAATTCAGGTACAGGTATCACAACTGTCTCACCAACTGCAGTTGTATTTACAGTATTGTTAGTAGGTACTAAAACAGGATCTCCCCAAGATGTTCCGTCAAAAAGCGCATACGATGCACTACCATTTAATCGGTTGTGGAACATTCTAAATTGCAAAATGATGGCATTCTTACCACTACAATCCATTGGAGGAGAGACTAAAGTGGATGCATATTCATTATATGGTTGGGCTGGAGCTGCATTATCTTCATATTGTAAGGCTTCAAGATCCATACAAGCAGCACCATTGCACTGGGAGGCAGATTTTATGTTATTATCAGTAAATCCTCTTGCAGATCTTGGAAAGCCTGTTTCTGTCCAAAACCATGTGGTTCGAGCATCCAAATCAGGAGAACCGTTTTCGATGGTCCATCCGTTTAAGCCTCCTGCAAAATCTCCTTGACCAGAAACATGTCCCCAAAATACTTCTGGTCCATACGATACTGTACAAGTCACAGGCTTGTGGATAAGCTCTGCAGTGACAGTGCCTGCCAGTATAGATGCCTTAATCTTTTGACAATCAGCGTTGCTCATCAAATAAGAGTTAATTTTCATCCTCACACCAACACCTGCGCCACCAATTGCATTAGCTGCTGAGCCAGTAGTAGTGTTACAAATGACTGCTGCAATAGCACCAATTTTTTCTAACCTAGATGCCTTATTAACAACGCCTGTAGCAGCTGTAGCTGCACAAGGATCTCTATCTACAAACCCTATCTTACCAGTAAGATCATTTGTAAAATCTGAACAACCATCGTTTACAGGTGCTACACCATCATCACCATATCCTACAGACCCTGATACAGCTGTTGAAGTAATTGGTCCCCAATTGAATCTTTGTACTGTGTACTCTCCAGCTATCCCTGCTGGAGCAGTAATTTTTAATGTATTGATCTGCCCCATCACATCGATAGCAGCAAAGCCTAATAACATTAATAAAATTTGTTTTGTAAAAAATCTTCGCATAACTTAAGAATTTAAAAATTTGGTTTATTTTTTAATAAAAATTAATTTGCAAGTGGTAAAAGTAATACAATCTTATGAATTAAAATGTCTTGATCAATACAATTTTGATGTTTTATCTTAAATATTTTTGTTTGTAATACATCCTAAATTACCTATTTCTTAAAGTATTTCAAAATTATATTTCAAATCAATAGAATTTTATCAACTATTTAAAATATTTGTAAATATTTTATAAAAATGCAAAATTTTATTTTTTAAATTTGATTTCAGATCAATTCAGCTTGCAAGTCTTTTAAGTCAACCGATACTACACCAGGTTTTTCACAAACTAGGCCTCCTGCTCTGTTGGCAATCTTTGCCATTTGGCCTAAACTCAAGCCCTTCAAATAGGTCACACATAGCGTACTGATGACAGTATCGCCTGCGCCACAGACATCTGATATGATGCGCTGTGATGTTGGGTAAATTTCGCCATTTTGATCGTCTTGAATATACATACCTTCTCCTCCTAAAGTAACTACCGAAATTTTATGATTCATTTTTTGTCTGATCTTAGCTATTCCTATCTTAACATCATTGGTAGCCACAGCTGCACTCATTTCCTTTTTATTGGGTTTGAAAAGCGTGCAGCTTGTGAATTCAAAAAAATTCTTTTCTTTAGGATCCACAAATGTTGGAATACCTTCATCATTTGCCTTCTTGATGATGCGATGTATCAATTCTGGCACCAATAGACCTTTATTGTAATCTTGCAATATGATGCCATCAATGCCATATTTTATGATTTCCAAATACCTTTGGTAAATGATCTCGCTGTCTTCATTTATTATATCTTGGGCATCTTCTTGATC
Source organism: Saprospiraceae bacterium (assembly GCA_046329385.1). GTDB lineage: Bacteria > Bacteroidota > Bacteroidia > Chitinophagales > Saprospiraceae > OLB9. Next base: position 52,463 of record JAXLUT010000001.1, on the reverse strand, counting down.
TATGCGAAGCAGATGTTGATTTCCTGCCATAATCCTGGTTTTTACAGTAGTGATCTTGCTTGGCAGCTGCACTAAGTGTTGATGAAGGCCAATTGTTTTCTCAATTTTTGAAATTAAATCCGCTCCATCTTCGTCTTGACCTATTACCGATAGCAAAGACACTTGAGCGCCTAAGGCATGGAGATTAAGTGCAACATTGGCAGCGCCACCCAAACGATTTTCAACAGACTTCATATTGACCACAGGTACAGGTGCTTCAGGCGAAATGCGAGATACTGTGCCCGAAATATACCTATCAATCATGACATCGCCTATCACTAAAATATGCAAATCACCAAAATCGGGCAATATGATGGATTCTTCGTTCTTCATCAGTTATTATTGTCTAAAAATTGTGCCAATTGTCCCATGATTTTGTCTGTAGCACCACTATTTTGCCTAAAATATGCTTTCAACTTGACTTTAACTTGCGTGTATTCATCATAATTATGATCCAAAACACGAATTACTTGCACACATTCGTCGGGAGAATTAATGCTGAAAGCAGCGCCACTTAATATCATTTCTTCAGCTTCTCTAAACTTTTGATACTTAGGGCCAAAAATGGTGGGAATACCAAAAACTGTAGGCTCCAATGTATTATGGATTCCTGCACCAAATCCACCACCTATATAGGCATATTCCGCTATTGAATAAAGACTGCTCAGCATACCTACATTATCAATAATTAGTATATGATTATGCCATTTTCCTTCACTAAACAAGCTAAATTTCTGATTTAATTGGTTGGTCAATTTGAGTATATTATGTCGATTTACATCATGTGGCGCAATGATGTGAATAAAATTTGGAAATGCATTAATTGTTGATCTGACTACAGACATATCTTCCATCCAGACACTACCATAAACTATGACTTCTTGACCAATGACAAAATGCTTAATTTTGTCAGATACAATCACTGAATGAGCATGTGATATTACTCTATCAATTCGTGTATCGCCAGCCAATTTTGCATTAGTAAAACCATTATCCTTTAAAATGGACATAGAGTTTTGATCTTGAACAAAAATAATGTTGATTTTTTTAAGTATGTTTTTCAAAGAGATAGAAAATGGCTTCAAAAAATAATTACTGTCTCTAAATTTAGCAGAAATTACGATTGTTGTTACGTTATGTTGTTGAAGTTGATCCAGCAGATGCCACCAAAATTCATATTTTACTAATATAAATAGCTGAGGATTGTAGTACTTTATCAGTTTTTTAGCATGATTGGCACTATCGGATGGCAGGTAAATGACCTGATCTACCATAGGATAATCTTTTCTTATTTCGTAGCCTGATGGCGAAAAAAAACTGAGCACAATTGGATAGTTTGGATAACTCTTTTTTAATGCTTCAATGACTGGCCTTCCTTGTTCAAACTCTCCCAATGATGCACAATGTATCCAGATAGATTTTTGATACTTCGGAGTCTGTTTTGTTTTAATGAGCGTATCGAGCCTGCCTTGATAAAGCAACTTCATTTTGGTATTGAAAAACTGGGCAAAAAAGATAAAGACATTGCCAGCAATGATTCCCAAATTGTAAAAAAACCAAAAGATGTAGCTCATTAATAATATATGGTCTCCATACTACCCTTGTAGAAAGGCAGATTCCAAATTAATCTCGCTCCAATCAATATGTCTATCCTTTTGCCAATGGTAGCTAATCCTGTATCATAATTGAATGCTCGCACTTCTGACGTAAATCCTTGGACAAAATCAAGGCCAAATTCAAAATTCAGCCTGCGATCTTTACTCAAGTGCTTGTAAGCTACGGTTTCTTTTAGTGCAAACCCTCTCGTAAGTCTGTCATAACCTACATACCTACCAGCTCTGATTTGTGCTAAAGAATTCCTTTCGTCAGAAAATTTGATTTGATGTTGTAAGATGCCTCCATTTAATACAAGCTTGATACCAGACCGAGAATCATTGCTAAATGGTATCAATTTGCCAACACCTAATCCTAAATACAAACCTCTCTCTTTAAAAATGATATCGGCGGCTTGTTCATCATCTCCTAAGAGGGTACCGCTTGCCGTGCGTAATGGTGCCAAAACATCTTCTTTGACATTATCACTAAATAAGAAAATAAATTCGCCATTGATTACCCAATTTTTAGAAGTGATATAGTCACCACCAATTGAAAAATTCAAATTGGACCCATATCTTTTGTTTAACTCTCCGAGTGGTAAATTTAAACCCATACCTACTCCAAAATCTATAATTCTACCATCTGACGGTTTGGATTCGACATCTTGTGCCTGAAGGATAAAAATAGAAGCGATCGTCAAAAAAGTGGTAAAAATATAGTGACTCATACAGTGGAGGTATAAATTTAATTGCAAAAATAAGAGATTTTAGTCGATTTTGGACGTAAAACTCACTCCAAGTTTAGTTTTTTGTAGAAAATGTCGCCAGTAGCTGACTTTTTGCCATAAAACTCTACAAATTTGACCTGAGGAAAAACTCCAAAGTCTTCAGCATATATAAAAAGAGAGTTTATTTCTATCAAGTGATTGTTGATTTCTGAATACACTCTGTAACGCCCTTGTTCATTTTTGGCCAAATAAAATTTCATATTATCATAAGACACAAAACGAAATTCGATCAATTCATTGGTAATAATATTAAAAGTATAACCAAATGCCATCTTTTTTTGGATGTAATTCAACTCTCTCTTCTCTTGGAAGCCATTTTCATCAATGTTGAGCCAATGAATAGAAATAGGTTGTGAAAGGTTCAATAAATTACCATATTGTAAGTTCACTTCATAAATGACGGTATTATAGTTTTGATTACGCTGAATATAAAATAACAAATCGTCATCATCATCAATAACAGGATAATCCTTTGGCCTACCAAAATTATATATCTTATCTAAATCACTTTTTAATGCCGATGTTTTACCCATCATGACCAAATTTTGTTGTAAAATTATTGAATAAAATCCACTTCAGATAAGTTTTTTCATACTATTGCTTATCTTTGACAAAAGGAGGTAAGGTATGCCTAATAATAAGATGATTACGATGGAGAAAAAATATTTTGATGTCATGATTGAAATTTACGTGGTAAAAGTATGTATCTCACATTAATTACTGATGAACAGACTGTTAAGTTTGTATAAACCACCAATTCTGTCTAATAAATTACTTTTCCTTTACTTTATTCGTGAAGACTTCGCACAAAATCCTTATCTTTGCATCCCGTAGCATAGAAAACAAAGATTCTTTGTACAAATCAGCATGGCAAAACACATATTTGTTACGGGAGGAGTCACCTCATCATTAGGCAAGGGCATTATCGCCGCGTCTTTGGCCAAAATCCTTCAAGCACGTGGACTTTCAGTGAACATTCAAAAATTGGATCCTTACATCAATGTAGATCCAGGTACGCTCAATCCTTACGAACATGGCGAGTGTTACGTCACAGAAGATGGTGCTGAGACGGACTTAGACTTGGGTCATTACGAAAGGTTTTTGAATATTGCCACTTCTCAAGCTAACAATGTGACGACAGGTAGAATATATCAAACTGTCATAGAAAAAGAGAGAGCTGGTGCTTTTTTGGGAAAAACTGTGCAAGTCATACCTCACATCACAGATGAGATAAAACATAGAATCACTTTATTGGAAAAATCGTATCCATACGATATAGTCATTACAGAGATCGGTGGCACCGTTGGCGATATAGAATCATTACCTTACTTGGAGGCATTGAGACAATTGAAGAGAGAAATAGGAAAGGAAAATTGCATCGTTGTACATCTTACCCTGATACCATATCTGAAAGCTGCTCATGAATTGAAGACAAAACCAACACAACACTCTGTCAAAGAACTTTTACAAGCGGGTATTCAACCAGATATTTTGGTTTGCCGAACAGAGCATCATTTGCCAAAAGAGCTGAAAGAAAAATTGGCCCTTTTTTGCAATGTTGACGAAAACTCAGTCATAGAGGCAAAAGATGCAGAAACGATTTATGATGTTCCGCTGCTTATGCTCAAGGAGAAGCTGGACAAAACGGCGCTCAAAAAATTGAACATAAAAAATACATCAGAGCCAGAATTGACACATTGGAAGACTTTTTTGGGCAAATTGAAAAATCCTACGAGAGAAGTCAACATCGGATTGGTGGGAAAATATAATGAACTTCAAGATGCTTACAAATCGATTTATGAGGCTTTTATCCACGCTGGTGCTGTCAATGAATGCAAGGTAAATGTCATTCCTATACATTCTGAAACATTAGAAACTGGCGAAGTTCCTTCGAAGCTAAAGAACCTTAATGGCATACTCGTAGCCCCAGGATTTGGCGAAAGAGGCATCATGGGAAAACTTGAAGCTATTCAGTACGTTCGAGAAAATAAGATTCCATTTTTTGGTATTTGTTTGGGTATGCAATGTGCAGTAGTTGAGTTTTGTAAAAATTTTCTTAATATAGAAGACGCCAATTCTACAGAAGTAGATATACATACCACCGAGCCAGTAATAGGCCTGATGGAAGAACAAAAAAACATCACAATCAAAGGTGGCACTATGAGACTTGGAGCTTATAGTTGTAAGCTGACAAAAAACTCTATTGCGTACAAGGCTTATGGCAAATCTGACATCAGCGAGAGGCATAGACATAGATATGAGTTTAATAATGACTATTTGGCAAGGATCGAAGACGGAGGACTTATGGCCACGGGAAAAAACCCAGAAACAGGCTTGGTTGAAGTGGTGGAATTGAAAAATCATCCATATTTCGTTGGTGTTCAATTTCATCCAGAACTCAGAAGTACAGTCGAAAATCCACATCCGCTCTTTGTGAGTTTTATTCAAGCGGCCTTGCAAAACAAATCATAGATGCGCAAATTAAAATTGGACGAACTCGAAAGGCTGACAGTTGATGAGTTTGTCTCTACAGAAAAAACACCGATCATTGTAGTCTTAGACAATATCAGGTCAGCCTTGAATGTAGGATCTATCTTTAGGACATCTGATGCATTTGCCATCGAAAAAATAATCATTTGTGGCATCAGTGCTACGCCACCAAATCGAGAGATCAATAAAACAGCTATCGGTGCTACTGAATCTGTCGCCTGGGAATATTTTGAAAGTATATGTGATGCCATAAAAAAATTGAAAGATGAAGACTTCAGAATCATTGGTGTAGAACAAACCGATCAATCTATACTTCTACCAGAGTTTAAAGCAACAAATGAGAAAATGGCTGTCATTTTCGGCAATGAAGTAGATGGCATCAGTGATGAAATATTAGGAATGATTGATACTTGCATCGAGATACCACAATTTGGCACCAAACATTCGCTCAATGTATCAGTTTGTGCAGGCATAGTACTTTGGGAATTGTCAAAAGTGTATCAATAGTTTTTTCTGCACCAAAACAACATATTGTATTTTTGAATTTTAAAAAAAATCGCTAATTCCTCTTATTGTAAGTATAAATAGCCAATCCATTTAGTATGACGCCATAGATGGCAATGATTTTTAGTTGTGGTATTATATCTGATAAGATAGCACCCTTGAGTAAGACTTTTCGCATGACGTCAACCATATAAGTCACAGGATTTAAAGTGGCTATGAATTGGCCCCATTGTGGCATGCTTTCTATCGGTGTGTATAACCCACTCATCAAGATAAAGATCAACATGAAGAAAAATGCAACCATCATGGCTTGCTGCTGTGAATTCGCAAAATTGGATAACAATAAACCAAAACCTAAAATGGCCATCAAATACACACCAGAAAACAAATATATCAATCCAATATTTTGGCCAGGAGCTATACCATGCACCACAAAGCTTACCATAAGGCCAACTGTCAAAATTACAAAGCCGAGCAACCAAAACGGCACCATTTTTCCTAAAATAAATTGATACTTTTTGATAGGCGAAACATTCAATTGTTCAATAGTGCCAATTTCCTTTTCTTTCACTATGTTGAGTGCCGCCAAAAAGCCTCCTACCATTGTCAACAAAACTGCCAAGATGCCGGGTACCATAAAAAGTTGATAATTGCTGTGTGGATTGTACAGATTGGCATAGGTGACATCGATGATCGGCTCTGGATTGAAAGACGGCATCTGGAACCATTCCAATCTTATGTCTTGATTGAATTGCTGGATAATACCAGTAGTATATGCTGCTCCCAAATTGCCTTTTGTGCCATTGACTGCATTGACAGCCAAGAGTAAATTGGCAGAATTTTCTCTGATCAGATCAGCTTCAAAATGTTGTGGAATTTCTATGATCAAATCTGCCTTTTCATTTTCTATCCAGCTTAATCCTTCCTTAAAATTACTGGCGTATCCTGCTAAATTGAAATATGTAGAAAAAGAAATCATATTGACCAAATCTCGAGAATAATCAGAATGGTCATGATCTACAATGCCAATGTTGATATTTTTTACTTCGTAATCAGCAGCAAAAGGCAATAAAATCAGTTGCATCATCGGCATGATAAAGATGAGTCGCAAAATAGCGGGATCTCTAAATATCTGTCTGAATTCTTTTTTCAGTATAAAAATGAATGTATTCATGATAGACGGATATTAAATTTTTTGAAACTGATCGTCAAAAAAACTAAACAATATATGAGCAAAATGCCTATCTCTTTGATGATGGCTTTCAGACCCAATCCCTTGATCATAATAGAATTGATGGCATAATAAAACCATTTGGCCGGCACAATATTGGATACAACTTGGAGAGGTATAGGCATATTTTCAATTGGAAACATAAATCCACCAAACATGATAGTAGGCAACATGAGTCCCATCAAAGTGATCATCATGGCTACCTGCTGAGAACTTGTGATATTAGAAATAACTAATCCCAAGCTCAACGAAGTGATGATAAAAATCAAGCATACTATATACAACAGTACTAAGCTACCTCGAATAGGCACATCCAATAAATTGACACTCAATACCAAAATAACAGTAACTATAAACAAGCTCAAAACTAAGTAGGGTATGGTTTTGGAAAAAAGCACAATCAAAGGGTTCATAGGTGATACAAGGAGCATTTCCATATTGCCCAATTCTTTTTCCTTCACGATAGATACAGATGTCATCAGTGTACAAATTATCATCAATACCATGGCCATCACACCTGGCACGAAAGTATATGCTCCTTTCAATTGTGGATTGTACAACATGCGCGATGTCACATTGATACTATAAGGCAAGTCAAGTTTTCCAAACTTTTCATTTCTAAAATCATTGGTGATTGCGGTTAGGTATAACTGTATGGTGGCTCCAAAATTTGGATTGGTGCCGTCAGTCAGCAATTGAATGGTTGCAGCATGCTGATGATCAAGATTTTGACCAAATTGATCTGGTATCACCATGACGATGTGCGCTTTGCCTGATCTGAGCACTTGATCTGCTTGGCTTGGGTTATTGATTTGGCCTTCGATATCAAAATACTGACTTGCATTTATTTTTGTGATCAATGATTGAGAATCTTCATCTTTGGCCATATCGCATATATATACTTTTGTGTTTTTTACCTCATTGGAAAGTGCGAATCCAAATAAGAGTATCTGTACTATTGGTAGTCCAAAAAGTACCAATAGTGTCTTTCTATCTCTGAGAATATGGTAAATTTCCTTACGGACAAAAGCAATTAATTGATTCATTTTTGATTAATTTTTACAAAATACACATAAGTCAATTTGTCTTCTTGTCATCATGTTTTAATTGTCTGATCGTTTTGCTTTTCTGGCCAATTGGTAAAAGACATCATCCATGCTGTCGGAATGAAATTCTTTTTTCATCTCATGTGGAGAATTTAGAGCTTCTATTTTACCATCTACCATGATGGCTACTCTTTGACAATATTCTGCCTCGTCCATATAGTGAGTAGTAACAAAAATAGTGATGCCTTTTTCTGCTGCTTCATAAATCAAGTTCCAAAATTGCCTTCTCGTCAAAGGGTCAACGCCTCCAGTAGGTTCGTCCAAAAAAACGATGCTTGGCTGATGAATGATTGCAATAGAAAATGCCAATTTTTGCTTCCAACCTAAGGGTAACTCTCCTACTAAAACATTGGCTTCGCTCTTCATTCCCAAATTTGTCAACAAACTATCGGTTGCTATCTTGATTTGTTCTTTGGTCAAACCGTAAATGCCACCATAAAATTCGATATTTTCCCAAACTTTTAGATCTTGATACAGAGAGAACTTTTGGCTCATATAGCCTATCTTTTTCTTGATTTCCTCTGACTGAGTATAAACATCAAAACCCGCAACTCGAGCCAAACCTGATGAGGGTTTGCTTAATCCTGTCAGCATACGCATGGCCGTTGTTTTTCCAGCACCATTCGCACCCAAAAATCCAAAAATCTCCCCTTTTTTGACATCAAAACTGATATTGTCCACTGCTTTGAAGGTGCCGAAAGTTTTACACAGATTTTCTGTAATGATTGATTTTTCGTATTCCATCAGGTTTAATTGTCTTTAGATTTGAGTAAGTCCATGAAACAATCTTCGATAGTTGGTCTAACTGTCTTGATGACAATATCTCGATGACCTTTGACTTCCAAATATTCAGTGACCAAAGGCATTTCTTCTATTTTAAACTTTGATTTAAGGTGTAAAAACTCACCAAATGAATAACAATCTAATACGCCTTCCATCTCTGACAAATCCATTCTTGCATGGTTGAGATGATCGGTTTTGACTGCCCACAATGTAGCGCTAAATTGATCAATCAAACCATCAGGTGTGTTGGATGATAATATTTTACCTTGTTGGATTAGTGCAATTTTGTCACACATTGATGCTTCATCCATATACGGTGTCGATACAAAAATAGTGATGCCTTCTGACTTGAGTTTTCGCAGCATGACCCAAAATTCCTTACGAGATACAACATCCACTCCAGTAGTTGGCTCATCTAAAAATAGTACTTCTGGTTTGTGAATTAATGCACAACAAAGTGCTAATTTTTGTTTCATGCCTCCTGACAATGCGCCTGCTCTTCGATCTTTGAATGGCTCCAACTGTACATAAATGTCTTTGATGAGATGATAATTGGCTTCAATAGTTGTATTGAAAATACTGGCATAAAATGTCAAATTTTCAAATACTGTCAGGTCTTGATACAGGGAGAATCTACCTGGCATATAACCTAGTTTTTTTCTCAGAGCTTTGTAATCAGCAATGACATCACATCCTGCTACTCTTGCACTTCCCTTGTCAGGAATCATGAGCGATGTCAAAATGCGAAATAGAGTGGTTTTGCCAGCTCCATCTGGCCCAATCAAGCCGAAAAGCTCTCCTTCGCCAACATGCAAGCTTATGTCTTTTAATGCTGGTACTTCGCCCTTTTTACCGAAAGATTTATATACATGAGATACCTCAATCATTTGTCTATATTTCCATCATTCAAAGCTATCTCACCGTACATACCTATCTTGATGGTGCCATCGTTTTTGACACTCAATTTGACAGCATAGACAAGATTGGCTCTTTCATCTTTGGTTTGGATGGTTTTGGGTGTGAATTCTGCTTTATCACTAATCCATTTTACTGTGCCCTGATATGTTTTGTTTTTGCCATTTGCATCATCAATATATACTGTCACATGATCACCAATCTTGATAGAAGACAGTTGGTCTCCTGTTATATAAGCCCGCAATGTCATATTGGTCAGATCAGCCAATTTGAATAATGGCTTACCCATCGCTACAAACTCACCTTGTTCTGCATATTTGGTCAAAATGGTGCCATTTGTTGGACTCAAAACTGACGACTTCTTGAGTTGATCTTCTATCAAAGCTACTCTCTTTTCCATTGGAGCTTGTTCACTCAGAATACCTCTATTTTGAATGGCTATTTGATCCGTTGCAGACTTCATTTGAGATAAGATCACCATTTTTTGGTTTTCGGCACTGATGATTTGTTTGTGTAGTACATCTACTTTGCCATTGATATCATCCATTTGCTGTGCAGTTGCTGCTTCTGATTTGTACATAGTTTGTATCCTACTTTGCTCTTTCTTGATGACTTTCATTTGCTCTTGCAAGGTAGAAATTTGTGCATCTGCTACTTTTAGTTGTTCTTTAAAAACAGCAACTTGAGGCTGCGCACTATTTTGTTTTTGGTTGAGTGCTTGTACAGATGCCACTGCTTGATCTTTTTGTAAATTCAAATTTGAGTCGTCAATTTTAACAACTTCTTGATCTACTTTGATTTGATCTCCTTCTTCAGCCGTAAATTTTAGTATCTTACCGTTTGTTTCAGCAGAGACAATGATTTCTTCTGCCTCAAAAGTTCCAGCAGCATCATACTCTATATCTTTCTTTTTGCATGATAACGTAAGCATAATTATGACAAAACTTAATATAAATGTTTTGTAATGTTTTATTTTGATTATTGAAAGTATGGACATAATTTGAATTATTTTTTGATTGGTTAAATTCCTTATTTTTGATAATTTCCTATATGATGTTGTAAGAGATAGGAAGACTTAATGGCTTGTATTTCGTGAATACGATGATTGAGAATGGCTTCATTTTCATCATTGAGTTTTAGTATGTAATCAGATGTAGTCTTAGTTCCGTTTTCCAACTGAATAGCTGCTGTTTTTTTAATGTCACTCCTCAATGCGATGATACCAAGGTCGTTCGGCATGACAGCGTTTAATCTATCGATTTCATTCTGTTGTGTAGCAATTTTTATATCCAATTGTTGTAAATAGGCTTTGCGTTTGACTTCAATTTTATCCTTTTGCAGTAAGTTGACGGTATTGTCTTTACTATTGCTATAAAGATTTGAGAGATTCCATTGTAACTTTATGCCTCCAATAAAATATGTCGCAAATTCATTCTTTAGGAAATTTAATCCTGGCTTACCATATCCACCTTGTGCAAACAGTGACAATTTAGGACGATTCAAGGACTTATCCAAGTTTCGCATTTCTGACAATTGATTTTTTTGAAGTTCAAGCAATGTTAATGATGGCTTTGATATTGAAGCTTTCTCATTATTAAGTACTTGATTTGGCATCTCAAAAATGGTATTCACATCCAAATTTTGATTAGTGAGTTGGTTTAAAATTTGAATCTGATTGCTTCTAATATACTTGATTTCATCCTGCATTTGGCCAACTGAAATCTGCTCTACTAAAAGTTGTTTCAATTCAGATTTGAGGATCACTCCGTTTTCTACTCCCACTTCCATTTTTTTTTGTAAAGCCAATAAGTCAGCCTTTTTCAATTCCAAAATCTCTATTCTAGATTGCGTCTCAAGGATAGCAAAATATACTTGTATGATCTGCTCTCTGATCATCTCAATGTCAACATTTGCTTGGGCTATCTCTTGATCTGAAACTATGTTTTTTATATGCTTTTGTGTAGCAATAATACCTCCATCATACAAAACCTGACTGGCATCCAACTGTATCTTGTATTGATCCTTGGTCAGTCTAGGTATCGAGATGCCAGGAAAACTCAAATCCAAGCCAGTAGTTTCACTTTGATATGTCGCCTGAGCCCCAAGTGAAAGTTGTGGCAGGTATTTAGTGTTTAAGCTTTTGATAAACAAATCTCTTTCAGATTTTGATAAACCGCTGATCAGAGATGATGGCGCATGATTGATGGCTTTTTGAAATGATGACTCCAATGTAGTAGCATTTTGTGCTCGAATCTCCTTGTTCTTAAAAAGGAAAATCAGACAAAAAATCCAAAATACTCTCCAATACATAAATATTTATTTAATTTTTAAGTCGTTAATAATTAAGTTGGTAATAGTGATTTTTCTTTTCGTCATCATGTTTTTAAAATCTTCATTAGTGAGGCTAAAAACATGTTTTAATGCTGGTTCGGCAATAAATGGATACACAGTCAAACTCATGAGATTGAGCATCAATTCTTGAACCGTAATTTGTCTTATATTTCCTGCTTCCACCTCATGGTTTATTGCTTCTTGGACTATTTTCAAAGCTTGAGCTGTTGGTACGTTCTCAAACAAATCTTCAATCAATTTTGGGTTTTTCCTTCCTTCATTCATTACAAAAAGAGGCATTGTAGGAAATTCTGAAACAAGATCGATTTGATTGGAAACAAATGTTTTTATTCTCTCTTCAATAGGCACAGATTCAAGAGCCAACATGCTGACTGATGAAAATATATTGCGTGCTTTCTCCTCAAAAATAATTTTAAAAAGATGATCTTTTGACCTAAAGTAATAGTGCAACATAGCTTTGTTGATTTGAGCTTCATCTGCTATATCTTGCATCCTTGCACCATCCAATCCCTTGGTAGTGAACACTTTAGTGGCCGCTATTTTTATTCTATCTTGGGTGGACATTTCCATAAAATCACTAACCAATCATTTGGTTTAACCAATTGGTTAGTGCAAAGGTAGGTGAAATTTTTAATTGTCAAAATATATTAAACAATTAATTTCTTCCTTGATGACTTGTATCTGATGTTTGTTTAAAGTTTTTCATAGTTATTCCAACTTTATCTTGCCTGGAATTGTCATCGATTGGTACGATTCCTGCTGATTTCTCAGAAAATCCATTAATAAATAACAGCCACATCATTCAGATAAACAATAATACGAAAAATTCATGGAGGCACCATTTTTTAAATTTTAGAAGTGATGTTCGACCGTTGATTTTTCGAAATAATGTCCTGATGTATGTGAATTCAATCGGCTAAATGTGTTTCACTTCTTATCAATCAATAAAGCCTAAAGTACTATTATTATTTCCCCAAAGCGAAATCAATCACTTGATTCATAGTAGATACATAAGTAAATTTGATTCCCTTGATATATTCAGCTTGTATCATCTCCACATGTCTTTTGTTGTCAACACAAAGCAAAATATCAGTGATTCCAGCTCTTTTTGCCGCCAACACTTTTTCTTTGATACCACCTACAGGAAGTACCTTGCCTCGCAATGTGATTTCACCAGTCATGGCCAAATGGTCTTTCACTACTTTTTTGGTTAGTGCAGAAGTTATCGCTGTGAGCATAGTAACGCCTGCACTTGGGCCATCTTTAGGTATCGCTCCTTCTGGTACGTGAATATGCAGATCTGTTTCATCAAAAATTTCTGGATGGATACCTAAATTATCAGCATGAGCTTTGATATAACCAAGTGCCGTAGATGCTGATTCTTTCATTACATCTCCAAGATTGCCTGTTAGTACCATCTTGCCTTTACCTTTGCTGGTGCTGGCTTCAATAAATAAAATATCGCCGCCTACTTTTGTCCACGCCAAGCCGACTGCTACACCTGATATATCTACTGCTTGGTACATTTCATTGTCAAAAATGACAGGTCCTAAAGCATCTTTTACATCTTTTTCATCCAATTTTGGATTGAAAGCTTCGTTCATAGCTACTTTTTTGGCCACACTTCTCATGATGCCTGCCAATGTCCTGTCCAAAGCTCTTACACCAGATTCACGGGTATATTTTTGTATGACATATTGCAAAAGCGCTGGAGATAAGGTGGCTGCATTTTGTTTCAAACCATGCTCTTTCAATTGTTTTGGTATCAGGTGTCTGCGTGAGATTTCGGCCTTCTCTTCGAGCGAATAGCCACTGATATCTATGATCTCCATCCTATCCAATAAGGCAGGCTGGATAGTAGAAAGCGAATTGGCTGTGGCAATAAATAAGACTCTCGACAAGTCGTAATCCAAATCAAGGTAATTGTCATGGAATGTCGAATTTTGTTCTGGGTCTAAGACTTCCAAAAGTGCAGATGATGGATCGCCTCTGAAGTCTTTGCCAAGTTTATCTATTTCGTCGAGAATGAAGACAGGATTAGAAGATTTTGCTTTTTTGATCGATTGCAAGATCCTACCTGGCATCGCACCAATGTAAGTCTTTCGGTGACCACGGATCTCGCTCTCATCGTGCAAACCACCGAGTGACATCCTTATAAACTGTCTGCCCAATGCCGAAGCAATTGACTTGCCCAAGCTTGTTTTTCCGACACCTGGAGGGCCAACCAAACAAATGATAGGTGCTTTCATGTCTCCCTTCAGCTTTAATACTGCCAAATGCTCAATGATGCGTTTTTTTACGTCTTCGAGTCCAAAGTGATCTTTGTCTAAGACCGTTTTTACCTTTTTTAAGTTGAAATTATCTTTTGTCACTTCATCCCAAGGAAGATCCAACATCAGCTCTAAATAATTGAGGGATACTGAATACTCCGCTATTTGAGGATTTACACGTCGAGCCTTGGTGATTTCGCGGTCAAAGGCTTCTTTTGCTTCCTTTGGCCATTTTTTTAATTCTGCCAATTGAGCCAACCTATTCAATTCTGCTTCCTGCGGATTTCCACCTAATTCTTCTTGAATGGTTTTCAATTGCTGGTTGAGGAAATACTCTTTTTGTTGTTTTTCAAGATCTCCTCTCACTTTTGACTCAATTTGATCTTTGATTTGAAGGAGCTGCAATTCATTGTTCATGACATTCATCACCAAATGTGCCTTGGTCATGTAATCATCGGCTTCCAAAATTTCTTGTTTTTTATTGACGCCCATGTTGATATTAGAAGCAATAAAATTGATGAGGAAGCCATCGTTTTTAATGTTTTTGATCATCATATTTGCCTCTGTCGGAATGTTGGGTGACAATTCTACTATTTTCTTGGCGAAGTCTCTAATAGATGACATGATCGCATTGAATTCTACATTTTTTTTTGATGGCACGACGTCTTCAATGATCTCCACAGATGATTCCATCATTTTTTCATTGGGAATGAATGTACCAGGCCTAAATCGCTTCCTTCCTTGTAGGATGGCAGTGGTGCTTCCATCGGGCATTTTCAGTATTTTCATGATTCTGGCTACTGTACCTACTGAGTGCAATCCATCTTGATCAGGATCTTCGCTTTCCATGTCTTTTTGCGTCAGTACACCCAGAAGTTTGTCTCCTTTATCTGCCTTTTGTAGTGCTTTGATAGACTTGTCTCTACCCACAGTAATGGGTATGACCACACCTGGAAAAAGAACGGTATTTTTCAATGCCAATATAGGCATAACTTCCTTGTATTGGTCATCAAAATGCAACTCATCATCGCCAATAGTGAATACTGGCAATGCATCACCTTCTTCTTGAAGATTGTCCATCATATATATATTTGGGTCAAACATTTTTACATTATTGAGCTAAATGATATTGCAATATATGTACCAAACGGATTTCAAATTAAAAAAGGTATCAAAATGACAGAAATAGATTAAATAGATAGACAATCTGTCAGTTTTGTTGGGGATGAAAGATAAGAGCTCAAGCTAAGTGGGCAATTGAAAAAATTACAATTCTTTAACTAAACTATTGGAAGTACATATTATGTCTTAGAGGAATTTTAGGAATTGCCCAATTTGTCATTGTAATCAATCAATATTGTTGTTTATTTTTGAGTAATTAAAGAAACTAACTCAGAAGTGCTGCAATTTATCACATAATCACCTATTTCCGTTTTTATGATATTATTTTCAAAGTCAATGCGTTCAAACTCATTTTGAAATAATGTATCATTAACTAAATAGTAAATTTTCCACTTATTTTCAAATTTAATGGCCAGTGCGTTGTTACCTTTTTTGTAATCAGAAAATGGCATACTATATAGGTTCCTCTTTTTGGATTTTGACATGTAAAAGTAATCATTATCAGCATTAAGTATCACACCATAATCACAATCATCCATAGCGCTATAATCCAAATTATCAAAAGTGGTACCATCATTATTTAATAATTTCCACTTTTTATTAATATTAACTAACACTAAGTCATCAGAAAGAAATTTCACATCTTTGTATTTGGGTAAGACGACTTTGTCCTTATATATCCAACCCAATTTATCTTTTTTGGTAAGGAGATCATAAAAACAGTCAAAGGTCAATATATGACTTATTAGTTGATTAATATCTTTGAGTATGAGATTACCATGTTTGTTGTACAAATTGAATTTTCCATTGGATTGAGCACAGAAAAATTGATTGGAAACTATTAAAATATTTTCACATTTTTTAATCTTTATATATCTCTTTTCGTCCAAATAATAAATAGAATCAATATAGTCAGACTTACTTCTAAGGCAATAATTACTATTGTTAGGCATTATAGCAACACTTGGGCCAAAAGTACCAAAGAGTTTTCCATCTTTATCTAATATGTCAATACCATCATTTTTTACACATAAAAAAAGTCCTTTGTAAAGTTCAATCCAATTGTATATGCTCTTGGAGATTGTCTGAAAATTTTTATACAAAACTGTTCTACCGGCCACGCAAGAAGAAAAATAAGTATCATCTTGATCAAGATCACAGCGATCAAAAAAATGCGTACAAAAAGAATTTTCTCTTTTTGTTTCAAATTTTAACTGCATTTGTCGATCATAAACCCTTTCTGTAGATTGGTCACGCACTATCAAAAAATCTTTGTCTTTCTTGTAATCAATAAATGGTGAAATTTCAACAAAAGGAATACCGTCGGTGGTAAAGATTTGAAATGAATCTTGTACAGTGAACTTACCTATTAGAAATGAATAAAAATAGTCTAAGTTAACAAATGGTTGATTATTCAGCTGTCTTCCTAATCTATCTAGAATGTATTTTTTTGAGTTTTTCATCCCAGTTATTATGTTAGCGTTGGTAATATCAAAAGACATGTTGCAGTAAGAAATGAGCCATTGTCCATTTGAATAAGCGATACCATCATTTCCGTTTTCATTAGAAAGTACAAGCAAGTCTTCTGATTCTTGTTTAACGATATATTTGCTAAAAATAGAATCAAATTTTATTTTTCCATCAAAATCATAAAAAGTTGGCTTATTATTTTTTATAGCTTGAACACCGTGCTTGAAAACTTTTATTTTATCATATTTTATAGGCAAAATAACCTCATTGCGTTCATTATAGAGTCCACATTCTCCCATCATCGTTTGACAAACAAAAAACCCTGATGGGAAGTAATCGATTTTCCAATAAAGAGGTGGCAAAATGGTGTCACCATCTATATTTATCACACCAAATCCCTCTCCACTATTAAATTTTGCATATTTATCGCATAGAATATCATCATCGGTCACTAAATTAACTTTAACATTTTTCCAGCGGCATAAATCAACTTGGGCCATTAGATCATCTGTAAAAAGTAACAGAACTAAAAAGAGTAAATGACATCGAATATGTCTCATTGGTTTACAACTAGTTAGCATGTATAACGGGATACTAGGATGTGTATTGTTATAAAAATATATTTAATTAACCAAATAGTGGTAATTTGGATGTAAGAAAAAATCAGCAACAAGTTGATATCAATGGCAATAGTGTTGGAACTAACAGGCCTGATTTACAGTTTAATAAAGGTGGAAACCACTATAATTTGGAATGGGATAATTCTGCCAGAGCAAGCGCAAGACACAAAAGATTTGTTTCAGGCAATGACCCCAAAGCAATTAGTAAATTTTGGAAACTTTTTAGAAAGTAATATATGCATTATCACACGCTTTGTTTTTCGATCCTATTTGAAGATAAAAAAAAGATCATTAGCCTTTTGGGTGAGTTGTTTTTTGATCGAAGTAAATTAAACAATATAAAATTAGAATCTTTTAAGACTTCGATTATAAACTGGGTTAATCCTGAATACGGAAAAGATCCTGAATGTGGAAAATTATTTAATTTCTTTGTTGGCGCATTTAAAATGCAAACTTACACAGTATTTTTTTCAAATTCTCCAGATGGTTGGGGAAGTATGGCAAGAATTTTATCTATGAAAGCAGGATGCAAATGTATTCAAATAAGAATTTCAACTAAGCCAAATAGTGGCATTTTTGAATATCAATTGGAGAGCAGTCAAGAATTTCAACTAAGCCAAATAGTGGCATTTTTGAATATCAATTGGAGAGCAGTCAGGAGTGGCAGTAAGGATAATCCAGCTGCTACAGGATCCAAAGTGGAAATTTTACACAAATGGGGATTCTTTGCCATATTAAGATGTTTCCATTTACGAAAATAGATTAATGAAAAACAAATTTAACACAGAAATCATAAGAGCATATCTTAAAGCTGAGGGAATTGATTTTGATAGCTTATTTGATTGCGAATACACAGGTGTTAAGTATGAGACCTTGAGTTGGGATTATTTGAATTAAATTGGGTAATGATGAAAGAGGAAATAAAAAATAAATGCGAAGCTTTAAAGGCATTTATAATGACTTTGGATGAGCATAGCAGAACAAAAGGTTACTTGGATTTTTATAAAGTATAAGAAATATTAGTGGTTTCTGATGTGAAAATCCACTCGTTATTTGAATTAATAACAATGACGCCTTCAAGATTACTGCTTTGCGAACCAGTGCCTTGGTCTGTAAGCCCCATACTTACATTGTATTTGTTTTTTGAAGAGACAATAAAATTATCTAAATCATAAGAACATAAATTTGAAACAATATTGATGCCTCCTGATGCCGAAACACCTATGTCTTTATTGCTGATTTTAAAACTACTAAAGTAATATTGAGAATATGCTGCACTTTTTTTATCACTCTTTAATGCATACGTTACATTACCATCATACTTCCCGTTAATATGCCATTGATCCTTAGTAACCATAACTTGACCATTTTTCACATGAAAGTTATTATGGTATGGATATGTTAATTCTGGAACAGAATTTAAACTACAATTAAAATTAAAATTTAAGTTATAGTTTAAAGTGAAGGTAGGATTGTTTTCAGTGAAGGAATAATTTCTATTTTCTTTGCATTCAAGGATTGTGTCAACGACCATTTTGCTGGTGAAAACTCTGACGTATTGCATACCACCATTTTCTTCAAGAAACATCAATCGAAGTACATCAACTAATTCTGATTCATTGAGATCTTTTACAGAAGTTTGAATTGACTCTTTTTCACATGATGTGAAAACCAACGATAATACTATAATTATAACTAAGTAAACTTTATTCATTTCAACTATTTTGTAAATTAATGTAACAAAAATATACAATTTTTTATTACTTGCCCATTTAAATATTCGTTCAATACTCTTTTTAACAATAATTTAAATAAGTTTCTCTGTTAATTCATAAAATAAATTTAAAATAAGGGGAGAAGCAACAGCAATTATTCAGGATGAGTTAAATTTCTTACCCTACAACCCATCCAACAAATAGTCCAATCCATGAGTCTTTATGATGAAGGCTGTACTCAATATCATCCCCAATCTATTTGGAGCGAATCCTTGGATGGATAGCCATTCAAGGTAGTAGATGGGTAGATTTTTGATCAATGTACCCTTGTATTTGCCAAAAGGCATGGGCATCCTCGCTACATCTATCAGGATGGAAGCATCTGGTTTTTGAGCTACATCCATTGTCAACTTTCTGCTTCGACAGGTGTCAAATCCATGACTTCTTCTTCGGCAGGAGTGACTTGATCGAGCTCAATCTTGAGATTGTCGATGATGAAGACTTGCCTTTCTGGAGTGTTTTTGCCCATGTAATAGCTGAGTAAGTCTTCGATTTTGGTTTTTTCACCCAAGATGACTGGCTCCAATCGTATATCATCTCCAATGAAATCTTCAAATTCATTGGGTGAAATCTCTCCCAGCCCTTTAAACCTTGTGATCTCAGCCTTGCCTCTGAGTTTTGCTATAGCATCTTGTTTTTCTTGCTCACTATAGCAGTAAAATGTCTTTTGCTTATCTCGCACCCTGAATAGTGGTGTATCCAAAATATACAAATGTCCATGTTTGACCAAGTCAGGGAAAAATTGCAAAAAGAAGGTCAACAACAATAGTCTGATGTGCATTCCGTCCACATCGGCATCGGTGGCTATGACTACACGATTGTATCTTAGATTTTCGATGCCATCCTCTATATCCAATGCGTGTTGGAGGAGATTGAGTTCTTCGTTTTGATACACCACTTTTTTGGTCATTCCATAGCAATTGAGTGGTTTACCTCTCAGTGAAAACACGGCTTGAGTAAGTACATTTCTTGCCTTCGTGATAGACCCACTAGCCGAATCTCCCTCAGTGATGAAGATGGTTGATCCAAGCCGAGCCTCATCCTCTGTTTTTTTGCCATCTGTCAAGTGCGCTCTACAATCTCTCAATTTCTTGTTGTGGATATTAGCTTTTTTTGCACGTTGGTTGGCAACCTTTTTGATGTCGGCGATCTCCTTTCTTTCTCGCTCTGACTGAAGGATTTTTTTAAGGATGGCATCAGCTACATCTTTGTTTTTGTAAAGGAAATTGCCCAAATTGGTTTTCATAAAATCCAAGACAAAGCTCCTGATGGTCGTTCCTTCAGGTACCATATTGAGTGAGCCAAGTTTGGTTTTGGTCTGTGATTCAAATACGGGCTCTTCTACTTTCAGACTGATGGCAGCTACTACAGACGTCTGTACATCTCTAGAATCAAACTCCTTTTTATAGAAATCTCTAAAAGTCTTGACTATCGCTTCTCTAAAGGCCGCAAGATGAGTACCACCTTGAGTAGTATTTTGTCCATTCACAAAGGAGTAATACTCTTCACCATATTGGGTATTGTGTGAAATGGCTATTTCTATGTCATCAGATTGCAAATGTATGATTGGGTACAAGAGATTTTCTACATCGGTTTTCCTTTCTAAGAGGTCTCTCAAGCCATTTTTTGAAACCAATGTTTTGCCGTTATAGTTGAGTTTTAGACCCGCATTGAGATAGGCATAATTCCACAATTGATTTTCAACATATTCGGCTCTGAATTTATAATGTTTGAAAATATTGTCATCTGCAATAAACTCAATGAGTGTGCCATTGGGCTCTGTTGTCTTGGCCAATTTGGCATCCAGTGTGATAATACCTTCTGAAAACTCAGCCAGTTTGGACTCTCCATCTCGATACGACTGTACTTTAAAATAGCTTGAGAGTGCATTGACAGCCTTGGTACCGACACCATTGAGACCTACAGATTTTTTAAATGCTTTGGAGTCATATTTACCTCCAGTATTGATCTTGGACACACAATCTATGACCTTACCCAATGGAATGCCACGACCATAATCCCTAATAGAAACTTTGCCACCATCGATTTTGATGTCTATGCTTTTGCCATTGCCCATCACGAACTCATCGATAGAGTTATCCAAAACTTCTTTTAGTAAAACATAGATCCCATCATCTTGTGAAGATCCATCTCCGAGCTTACCGATATACATACCTGGACGTACTCGAATATGTTCTTGCCAATCGAGGCTTCTAATATTATCTTCGTTGTATAATACAGCACTATTGTCGCTCATATTCCAATATTAGGGAGCAAATATAATGATTTTTTTTGATATGTGGCAAACTATGTATCAGCATTATTGCGATATTATTGGAGTTAATCCTTTTTTTGATGCTTCTTATACTTATGAATTTGTATTTTTACACCATCAATCAACAATTTCTATGATTACTCATCAATTTAAGTGCATTTTTTGCATTGTATTCCTTTGGACATCACATTCTTATAGCCAAAAGGTCAATTACGATATGTCATTGAAATTAGATACTGCTAGTAAAACTCTACATGTACAAGCCAAAATGGATATTTCACAGATAAATAATCTTCCATCTGATACACTTTGGTTTGCCTTGCCTTTCAATGCTTATCGCAATAATTTGACGCCATTTGCTAAAGACATGTTTGATTGTATGCAATCAAGTTTCAATTTTAGAAGAGAAAGTGAATATCTAAAAATGGAAGGATTGCAAGTGCGTTGTGAAAGTGGTGATGCAAATCATTTTTTCAAAGGTGATGATACAGAATTCATTGGCACAGCAGCTGATTGTCAGCACATTACATTCAACTATACTATCAAGCTATCTGTTGAAATTGATGGCTTTGGATACCAAAGCAAAGATTATTCAATAAGAAATTTCTATCCAGAATTGTTAGAGTATAATGGAAAGTGGAATTTTAGCTCATACAGTCCATTTTATAATCCAACAAACTATAAGAGTAATTTTAAAATAACTTTGAATAACACCAATCACCCGTTGATACTGAGCAATGCCTTGTACCAACTCAAAGAAAATGATCTTGTGTTTGAAGCTCAAAATATCAGAAGCTTAGTCATACAGTTGAAAAATGTGCATAAAACACTGGTAGGAAGCTTTAAGTCTGGACAAAAAATAGTCCCATATCAAATTAATTTGTTGCCGACAAGAGGCAAAAATTATAATAATATTGATTCGATCATCCAAAGTAATGCAGGCTTGCTGACACGGACATTGGGCCAGTATCCTCATGCAAATCTTACCATCTCGGAGACAATGGATTGTGGCAATACTTTTTCATCAGATGGTTTTGTGCAAAGTAAAAATGTATTGTGTTGGAGGAAAGACACAATTTATGTTATTTCTGAAGATTTGACAGTTGCTTGGATTTTAGGTAATTATTCTACGGGATCAAAAGCTGACCAATGGTTGATGCATAGCATATATTTGTACTCGATCGAAAGCCAAAACTCTGAAGACTATAATACAGATTCTGGTTCTGGTGAAAGCTCAAACATTGCTTTCATGGAGAAATTGAGAATTCATCGCGAAAATGTACCATTGAGCGCCACAGTTGCTACTATATCAAATAAGCAAGGATTTATAAAAAACAATTACTTTTCATATCTATTTATGAAGTATGCTGAGCAGTTGGCAGGAAAAGTCAATTTGGAAAAAACAATTTTTGATTTGTCAAATAGAGACGATGGTTTGACTCCAGAAATCTTTATTGCAGAGCTCGAAAAAAACAGCAACAAAAAGTTATCTCCTGCTTTACAGACATACATACATTCTAATGAAAATATAGATTTTGCCATTGATGATGTATCCCAAAAAGAGGATAAACTGAGATTGATATTAAGCAACAATACTTCCATTGCATTACCAATTATGCTCACCATTGTTAAAAAAGATGGAAGTAAATCAGACCAATTTGTTGAAGGATTTTCTGGTAAACAAGAGATAATGATTGATAATCAAAACCTTGATGATATCCATTATTTCTGCCTAGATCAATCATTGGTCATGAATGATGTCGGTAGGAAAAATAATTATTTTTACCCAAATAAAATGCTCAATGTCAGGCCGATAAGATTTACAAATTTATTTGCAAATGATAAAAAGGATGCTCAAAATATCAAATGGCAGATTTATCCAGCCTACAACAATAATGATAAATGGATGGCAGGTGGCTTACTTACCAACTCAAATGATCATACAAAAAAGCCTTGGGTTTATATCTTCGCACCGATGTACTCTTTCAAGGCAAAAAAACTATTGGGTGAGGCCATGTTGAGACACAACCATTACTTCAAAAATGGGAGCTTTGAGTGGTTGACAGTCAGCCTTGGTCTCAAATCATTTGACAGAGATTATGATAGACAATTCGACTATTACGAGCGGTACATTAGGATAAGTCCTAGTCTTGAATTGTTTTTTAGAAAAGACGCCAAATCAGAAACTGAATCAAAGTTATGGTTTAAAACTTTCTTCATCGACAACGAATTAGGTATAGAAAATACCAACGGA
The DNA here is from genome assembly GCA_046329385.1 of Saprospiraceae bacterium. Taxonomy (GTDB): domain Bacteria; phylum Bacteroidota; class Bacteroidia; order Chitinophagales; family Saprospiraceae; genus OLB9. Next base: position 28,874 of record JAXLUT010000001.1, on the reverse strand, counting down.
TTTCAAGGTATAATTCACCAAAAATCAACCATCTTTAGATTAGGCTATGACTGGGAAAGAAACAATTTTTTAAGAAAAACCACCTTAAAACTGTATACGGAGCAGCAAACCAATAAAGATGACCATTATATTAAAATAACTGGTGATATTACCCAAAAGTGGATGTATAAGCGCAATAAGAATATATCCATTAGGTTTTTTGGTGCTGGATTTGTCACCAATACGCAGAAGAATGTCCAAAATTATACATCAGGTTCTATCGCCTTAATTCATCAAGGATTCACAGATTATACCTATGATGAGTATTTCCTTTCGCGCGACAATCAAAATCAAGCTTATGATGACCAAGTAAGTCTCACCAATGGTGGTGGCTTCAAGACGCCAATGGGAAGTGTAAGCTCACTTGGTATTTCCAATAATTATGCTGCAGCCATCAATGCCAGTATTGACTTGCCATTTAGCAATGCAATTTTACCTTTTCAAGCATATTTTGACTACGGCATATACGGTACACCATCAGGTACCAAAACTGTGCGTAATAAGATGTACAATGGTGGATTATCATTAAATTATTCTGATGTTTTTGTAGTTCATTGCCCATTGATTTTTTCTGATGAATTATCCAATGCTTATAAGGAGCATCACAAAACATTTTTCTCAAGATTGAGTTTTACTCTTAATTTGAAGTTGTTTGATTTTTGGACAAAAGAGCCAACATTTTAACAATTGACCCAAACCAAAAGAAATGAAAATAGGAATCATAGGTGCAGGTGCGATGGGTTCAGGCATAGCGCAAGTGGCGGCCATGGCTGGGCACGAGGTTAGATTGTTTGATACCCATTCAGATGCTAAAACAAAGGCATTGCAATCTATTAGCACTAGTGTCAATAAATTTTTAGAAAAGGGTCAAATAAGCCCCTCAGAAAGTGTTGCCATCGTTGGCCGTATCTATCTTTGTGAACAATTGCAATCTTTGTCTGATGCAGACTTCATCATCGAAGCCATTGTAGAAAATTTGGATATCAAGAAGGAGCTATTTGCCAGTATTGAGAAAATAGTTTCAACATCATGTATTTTAGCTACCAATACTTCATCCCTTTCTATCACATCTATAGCTTCAGCACTTGTGAACCCTGAAAGATGTATAGGCATTCATTTTTTCAATCCACCAGTTTTGATGCGTTTGGTAGAGGTGATACCTGCTATACAAACTGGCCATCATGTTTTGAACGAAGTGGTTGAATTGATCAGTCAATGGGGAAAAACTGTGGTCGTCGCCAAGGATACACCAGGCTTTATAGTCAATAAAGTAGCGAGACCATTTTATAGCGAAGCCATCCGTATCTACGAAGAAGGCATTGCAGATTTTGAAACAATTGATGCTGCAATGACCACGCATGGCTTCAAAATGGGACCTTTTACATTGATGGACTTTATTGGCCATGATGTCAATTATAAGGTGACCGAGTCAGTATGGAAATCTTTCTTTTATGATAGCAAATATAGACCATCTTTCACTCAATTGAGACTGATGGAAGCTGGATACTTTGGTAAAAAATCTGGACGTGGATTTTATCAATATCCAAAAGTAGAAAATGTCGGTAATAATCGGGATCAAATGTTGATGGAAACCATTTTTTTGAGGATTTTTGCTATGTTGGTCAATGAAGCAGCAGATACTGTTTGGCTACAAATATGCTCTGAAAAAGATGTTGATTTGGCTGTTAAATTGGGTTTGAATTATCCTAAAGGCTTATTAGAATGGGGTAAAGAATATGGTTATGAAAGCATCATATCAATTTTGGACGAGTTGCACAACCAATATGGCGAAGAAAGATATAGAGTTTGTCGATATTTAAAAAAAATAGCATCAATCTAAGCGTTATATTTGAATTCAATCATTGAAATAATAAAAAAAAATATCATAATGAAATTTGGAAACATATTATTAGCCTTTTTATTAGTAGGGGTAGGCATCTTTTTAGGTAATAAATATTTTTCATCTAAGGTGGTAGATCTAAGCGAAAATGAAGTAAATAATGCAGCAGTTACCTCCAACGGTCAAAGCCAAAGAAGAACTGTTGACTCTATCACTTATCTCACTAATAGTGAACAAGCCACGATTGACATTTTTGAAAAATCAGCTCCATCTGTTTGCTACATTACTACGCTCAATCAGCAGCGAGATTATTGGTCACCCAATATCACAGAAATACCTGCTGGCTCAGGCTCAGGATTTATATGGGATACTCAAGGTCATATTATTACCAACTTTCACGTACTCCAAAATGCCACAAAATTTAAGGTTACCTTGGCAGATCGTAGTATTTGGGACGCAACGATAGTTGGTGCAGAGCCCAATAAAGACTTGGCTGTACTTAAGATTGACGCATCATCTGAAAAGCTAAAACCTATACCAGTGGGACAGTCATCTACATTGAGAGTCGGGCAGTCTGTATATGCTATTGGCAACCCATTCGGTCTTGACCAATCATTGACCACTGGAGTCATCAGTGCTTTAGGTAGAGAGATTACCTCTATTGGCGGTAGGCCCATTAGAGATGTCATACAAACGGATGCGGCCATCAACCCTGGCAATTCAGGTGGACCATTATTGGATAGTGGAGGTAGATTGATAGGAGTCAACACCATGATCTACAGTCCATCTGGTGCTTCGGCAGGCATCGGATTTTCTATTCCTGTTGATGAGGTAAACTGGGTAGTGTCAGACTTGATCAAATTTGGAAAAGTAAAAAGACCTAAGATAGGTATCGAGCTGCTGCCACCACAATATGCCCAAAATTGGGGCATCGAAGGCGCTATGATCATGGGTATAGTGCCAAATGGTAGTGCTGAAAAAGCTGGTCTAAAAGCAGTAGAACAAACTCGATCTGGCGAGGTCATTTTTGGAGATATTATAACAGCCATCGATGGCAAAAAAGTCAATTCTAATAATGATTTATATCTGATTTTGGAAAAATATACGCCTGGCACATCTGTTGAAGTCACCTATATCAGATCGGAAAAAGAGAGTAAAGTATCATTAGTTTTGATGGAATGATCGTACCTTCCTAATGATTTATAAGTTAAAAATTCAAATTATTTTCACTATATAAAAATATTGAAACAATAAGACTTACAATTTAGACAAATAATTATATGAAATAAACTTAGAAAAGATTTTTCCTATAAATTCATAAAAGCTACCTTTACAGTTGATTCAATGGAATGTTTGAACCCGTTTTGCAAACAAAAAATTAAAAGTTTGGAAGATGGGCTTTTAATATTTTATATAAAATTAATCATCAATTTGCTTAATTCAAAACTCACACTCATGTTTAAAAATATTAGCATTTTGGCATTAATTTGCTTGAGCATTTTTACCCTTAACGCTCAATGTACTTTAAATGTCAGTGATATTATCAATCCATCATCATGCTATGCATCCGATGGGTCATTCAAGATTGTTTCTGTGAATGCTGGTTGCAATAGACAGATCAATGTTTACAAAAACAATGTATTGATAAGCCAAGGTTATGGAAGCTTAGATGTTTCTGGTCTCAATGCAGGAGATTATGAAGTTTTGTCTCCAGCTACATGTGGTTGTGCTACTTCATCTTCAAAGATTGTGACACTGTTTTCTGGCAATCCTACAGTGCTGATCCCTTATGTAAATACTGGTAGTGGATCATATCAAGCCGATAAAGTTTATGCTTGTAGAGGCTCCAATGTTGATCTTGGTGTGCAGCCTTTGGGTTGGGCAGGCTTGAGTATTGTTGGACCAAATGGATTTGCGGATAATACACCAGATGGTAGTTCATATTGGACATTAAAGAAAGTACAACCCAATCAAAGTGGCACTTATGTCATTACATTTAGGAATTCTTATGGTTGTGTATCAACAAGAAATATCGTCCTTACAGTAGGTACGCTCAGTGTAAATGCTGGAAGCGATAGCGAAGCCTGTATTGGCACAGCTCACACTTTAAATGCTACTGCAAGCGGTCAAGCAGTTTGCCAAAATACATGTCCATCTACTTTAGATTCATTATTGGTTGTTTGGGATTTGGATCAGTGCAATGCATCTAACCAAACACAACAAAATAGTTATGCAGAATTCACTCCAAGTTATCCATCCAATGGTAATTGCACACAAGTGTCAGCGAGCAATATGTATAGAGATTTAGGTGAGCACTCATGTACTCCAGTTTTGGGTAGTTACGGTGGCGATGTAGGTGTTTGTGTACCCGCAATGGACAGTTGTGACCCAGCTGATTATAATCCTTCTCACGCCATCAAAGTAGAAGTAACGCTTACACCACAAGAAGCTGGTAGAATTACTAAATTATCATTTAGAGAACAATCTCCTTTGATTTGGATTACTACCAATGGTAGCACTGGACCTAACAATTACAACACAAAATATTTGCTTAGAGTCTATAAAAACGATCTTTTGATTTACTCAGAAGACGAAAGACTTACAGAGAGAACTTGGAACCTTGAAGAAATTGACTTTAGCACCAATCCAGCTTTCGCAATTACTGAAACGGCGACTTTTAGGTTTGAATTGAGAGGATATTGTGTGACCAATGCAGGAGGCAATATGTCAGGCTGGGAAATAAATGATATTAGAATTTTTGGTGGTTGTTGTACAGGATTAACAACCTATTCCAATATATCATACCTTTGGTCAACAGGCGAGACGACCAGTTCTATTAACGTAAATCCAAGTACTACTTCAACATATTTTGTCACAGTTAGAGATTGTCAAGGATGTACTTATTTAGACTCTGTAAAGGTTAATGTTAATCAATTACCAACTCCAAATATTAATGGACAATCAAGCATTTGCATTGGAGGAACATCAGTTTTAACGGCAACAGGAGGTATATCTTATGAATGGTCAACGGGAGAAACATCTTCTGCAATAAGTGTAACACCAACTACAACTTCCGCTTATACCGTTACAGTAACTGACTCCAAAGGATGCAAAGCTTCTACAAATAAGACAGTGATAGTCAACCCATTGCCATCACCAGTTATCAGTGGAGATTTAGAAATTTGTCTTGGACAATCCACTACATTGACTGTAAGTGGCGGCATAAGTTTTGAATGGAGTACAGGTGCAACTACCAGCTCAATTACAGTAAGTCCAACAACCAATACTACATATCTTGTTATGGCTACAGATGGTAATGGTTGCGAAAACTTTACTGAAGCCCTTGTTGTAGTAAATCCATTACCTATACCTACCATTTCTGGTAACAGTACTATTTGTTCTGGAGAAACTACAACCTTGACAGCAGGTGGAGGCGTTCAGTATTTGTGGAATACTGGTGAAACAACAGCTTCAATTTCAGTTACATTGGCTTCCAATACAACATACACCGTAACAGTTACTAATGAAAAAGGCTGCTCAGCTATAAAATCAAAATTGATAAATATCAATAGTTTACCAATACCAATTATAAGTGGTAATACTACTTTTTGTGTTGGGGCATCTTCAGTTTTGACAGCAAGTGGTGGTGTAACTTATGCTTGGAGTACAGGTGCTACTACTTCATCTATATCTATCAATCCAGGACTTAACACAATATATACAGTTACTGTTACTGATGCCAATGGATGTACTGCATCTGCAAGTCGTATGGCAAATGTCAATGAATTGCCTACAGCAAATATCGTTGGTGATGATGAGTTGTGTAAAGGTTCTAGCACATCTTTGATTGCTTCTGGAGGAGTGTTATTTCATTGGGACAATGGCACTACAGCCAACACTTTAAATGTAAGCCCAAATTCAACGACTATATACAGAGTGACAGTGACTGATAGTAATGGATGTACTGGTACTTCTGCACATCGAGTTATGGTTCATGAAAACCCATCTGTAACAATTTCTGGTGATAATGAAATTTGCATTGGTGGCAATGCTGAGCTTAGCACTACAGTGACAGGTACGACATTTTGTAAAGAAGATTGTACAGATGAGCTTTTAGTTAACTGGACAATGGATCAGTGTAATTCTGATGGTGTAGTAAACCAAAGAGACTACAGTGAGTTTGTAAGCACACAAATCTCCAATGGTAATTTTGAAAATTTGATTTTGTATCAATGTTTATCGCGATCGAGGTGTGATCACTCTTGTACTTATGATGGTCATGGTGGCGTAGGAATTTGCATAGGAACAATGGAAAGTTGTGATCCAAATAATTATGATCCGATCAATGCATTGAGATTTAATGTTACTGTCAATCCAAACGAATTGGGAAAATTAACCAAATTGACCTTTAGAGAACAGTCACCTTTTATGTGGAGTACAACAATGGGTCAACAGGAGTAAATAATTACAATGAGAAATTTTTAATTAGAGTTTACAAAAATGGCCATTTAGTATATTCGCAAAATAATTTGCCTACAGCAAGAACATGGAACGAAGAAAGCTTTGATTTTACTGATCATGTTGAATTCACTGTCGAAGAAGAATCAATATTTAACTTTGAATTGTATGGATATTGTGTAGTAGAAAGTGGTGGAACTCCTGGTTGGGAAATTGATGACATTAAAATTTTTGGTGGCGAATGTTCGGGTTCCTCTGTTGCCTCTAATGTTACTTATTTATGGTCAACAGGCGCAACCACTTCAAATATTAATGTTAATCCTACAGCAATCACAACTTATACAGTTGCAGTTACTAATTCTTGTAATGGCTGCAAAGGAACTGATGATTTTACACTTACAGTCCATCCACTACCGACAGCGAATATAGCTGGAGACAACGAAATCTGCTTGGGTGGACATACAACGTTGACAGCGACAGGCGGCACATTTTATGTATGGAGCAATGGAGAAACCACCAACTGGATCACGGTTAGCCCAAGTGCAACGAAAGAATACAGCGTGACAGTCACCGACGGCAATGGATGCCAAGCGACAGCAGCATACACAGTGACTGTCCATCCACTACCGACAGCGAATATAGCGAGACAACGAAATCTGCTTGGGTGGACATACACAACGTTGACAGCGACAGGCGGCACCTCATACCTATGGAGCAATGGCGAGACCACAACGAACAACACAGTTAGCCCAAGTGCAACGACAGAATACAGCGTGACAGTCACCGACGGCAATGGATGCCAAGCGACATCAGCTTACACAGTAACCGTTCATCCGCTACCAACAGCCAATATAGCTGGAGACAACGAAATCTGCCTTGGTGGACATACAACATTGACAGCGACTGGCGGCACCTCATACCTATGGAGCAATGGCGAGACCACCAACTGGATCACGGTTAGCCCAAGTGCAACGACAGAATACAGCGTGACAGTCACCGACGGCAATGGATGCCAAGCGACAGTAAGCAGCCACACAGTAACAGTCCATTCACTACCAACAGCCAATATAGCAGGAGACAATGAAATCTGCTTGGGTGACATATAACGTTGACAGCACCGCGGCACCTCATACCTATGGAGCAATGGCGAGACCACCAACTGGATCACGGTTAGCCCAAGTGCAACGACGGAATACAGTGTGACAGTAACGGACGGCATTGATGCCAAGCGACAGCAGCATACACAGTGACTGTCCATCCACTACCAACAGCCAATATAGCTGGAGACAACGAAATCTGCTTGCGGACATACAACATTGACAGCGACAGGCGGCACCATACCTATGGAGCAATGGGGAGACCAATTAACCGGATCACGGTTAGCCCAAGCGTGCAACAACAGAATACAGGTGATAGCCGTCACCGACGGCAATGGATGCTGACGGCAGCATACACAGTAACTGTCCATTCACTACCGACAGCGAATATAGCTGGAGACAACGAAATCTGCTTGGGTGGACATACAACATTGACAGCGACTGGCGGCACCTCATACCTATGGAGCAATGGCGAGACCACCAACTGGATCACGGTTAGCCCAAGTGCAACGACAGAATACAGCGTGACAGTCACCGACGGCAATGGATGCCAAGCGACAGCAGTTTACACAGTAACCGTTCATCCACTACCAACAGCCAATATAGCTGGAGACAACGAAATCTGCCTGTGACATACACCGTTGACAGCGACTGGCGGCACCCTCTTATACCGTTGCAGAGCGTCGGTATCCACCAACTGATCACGCAACACCAAAGCGCACCGACAGAAATGCGCAGCGTGATGTCACCGAGATTGCGGGCGACAAGCGACAGCAGTTTAGCAGACAGTAACCGTTCATCCACTACCAACAGCCAATATAGCTGGAGACAATGAAATCTGCTTGGGCGGACATACAACGTTGACAGCCACAGGCGGCACCTCATACCTATGGAGCAATGGAGAAACCACCAACTGGATCACGGTTAGCCCAAGTGCAACGACAGAATACAGCGCAGGTCACCGACGGCAAGGGTGCCAAGCGACGGCAGCTTATACAGTAACTGTTCACCCGCTACCAACAGCCAATATAGCTGGAGACAATGAAATCTGCCTTGGCGGACATACAACATTGACAGCGACAGGCGGCACCTCATACCTATGGAGCAATGGCGAGACCACCAACTGGATCACGGTTAGCCCAAGTGCAACGACAGAATACAGCGTGACAGTCACCGACGGCAAAGGATGCCAAGCGACGGCAGCATACACAGTAACCGTTCATCCACTACCAACAGCCACTATCGCTGGAGACAACGAAATCTGCCTTGGTGGACATACAACGTTGACAGCGACAGGCGGCACCTCATACCTATGGAGCAATGGCGAGACCACAACGAACATCACGGTTAGCCCAGATGCAACGACAGAATACAGTGTGACAGTCACCGACGGCAATGGATGCCAAGCGACAGCAGCATACACAGTGACTGTCCATCCACTACCGACAGCGAATATAGCTGGAGACAACGAAATCTGCTTGGGTGGACATACAACATTGACAGCCACAGGCGGCACCTCATACCTATGGGAGCAATGGCGAGTCCACCAACTGGATCACGGTTAGCCCAAGTGCAACGACAGAATACAGTGTGACAGTCACCGACGGCAATGGATGCCAAGCGACAGCAGCTTACACAGTGACTGTCCATCCACTACCTGAAATTAACATAACAGGTGACCTTGAGATATGTAAAGGTGAATGTACAGATTTAACAGCAAGTGGTGGCATTGAATATGAATGGAGCAATATTGGTTCAAATAATTATCAATGTAATGGTGCTTTTGTAGGTGGATTACAAGGAGGAGCGACTCAAAGTCTTTACAATATTTCAGATACACATTTGACTGAAATAGCCTCTTTAAATGCCAATAATATAAATGGAATTGCATACTATTGCTCACCAAACAAAGTTCCTTTTATATACGGAATGAAGATGAAGGGCAACACAATACAAGATGCGACAAAAGCCAATCTTGTACAGATAAACCCAATTAATGGAAATCTAAATATCTTAGGAGAAATTCCACAACCACCAAATCCTTATGGTGCTGCTGGCACAACAGGTATCATGGCATATATTGCAGATGCTTCTTCAAGTGGAAAATATTATTTTCCAGCTATATCGGCGTTGGTTGATCCTTTTAGTTTCTCGGTGATTGATTATACAGTATATTTGGGTACAATAGATCTTAACAACCATGGTAATGGTGCAAATGTAACATATCGACCAATTGGCATTACAAGCACCTGCAAGCCATATATGGATGCATGTGTCAATGCATTCCAAGTGTATGCAGCTAATCCAGTTTCAAGAGAGCCTTCTGGAGGAATTCACGATTGGGCATTAAACGAAAAACGATGGAGTACTATATTCATTCTTTGGTATTGAGAATGCAATATTTAGGCTAAACCTTACAACATTGAATACCAATTGTTCAGCAGGACCAACATCAAATAGTGCATTTACCGGACAAACAGGAGTTCAAACAGATGAGTTTGGAGGTATATATTACGAAAATGGTAAATTAATGGGTTATCAAGTTGATAGATGTAGAAATTTTGAAATCAATACAATAGATGGCTCATTGAGCTTAGTATCATCCAACTATCCAAGAGACTTTAGAGGAGACAATGCAATATGCAAAGATTGTGGTGATCCGACAAGTAACCCTGGTAATACATCAGAGGTGACAGTCTGTCCAGATACAACAACAACATATACAGTTACGGTAACCAATGAATTTGGATGCAAGTCCACCAAAGAAGTAACAGTTGTAGTGAATCCGCTTCCGACACCTTTAATTAGTGGAAATAGTGCGATTTGTTTTGGTACATCCACCATCCTTACAGTATCAGGAGCTGGAAATTATTTGTGGAGTACAGGAGAAACCACTTCATCAATTAGTGTGAGTCCAACTACCACAACAACATATCAGGTAACGTTAACAGATGGCAAAGGATGTAAAGGAAGTAGCAGTCATACTTTGGCTATTAACCCGTTACCAACGCCAACTGTATTTGGTATCAATGAAATTTGTTTGGGTAGTTCTACTACAATATTTGCCACAGGATGGGTACATCTTATGTATGGAGCAATGGCGAGACCACAACGAACATCACAGTTAGCCCTGGTGCAACGACAGAATACAGCGTGACAGTAACCGATAGCAATGGATGCCAAGCGACAGCAGCTTACACAGTGACTGTCCATCCACTACCGACAGCCAATATAGCTGGAGACAACGAAATCTGCTTGGGCGGACATACAACGTTGACAGCGACTGGCGGCACCTCATACCTATGGAGCAATGGCGAGACCACCAACTGGATCACGGTTATCCCAAGTGCAACAACAGAATACAGTGTGACAGTAACGGACGGCAATGGATGCCAAGCGACAGCACCATACACAGTGACTGTCCATCCACTACCAACAGCGAATATAGCTGGAGACAACGAAATCTGCCTTGGTGGACATACAACGTTGACAGCGACAGGCGGCACCTCATACCTATGGAGCAATGGCGAGACCACAACGAGCATCACGGTTAGCCCAAGTGCAACGACAGAATACAGTGTGACAGTCACCGACGGCAATGGATGCCAAGCGACAGCAGTTTACACAGTAACCGTTCATCCGCTACCAACAGCCAATATAGCTGGAGACAATGAAATCTGCTTGGGCGGACATACAACATTGACAGCGACAGGCGGCACCTCATACCTATGGAGCAATGGCGAGACCACCAACTGGATCACGGTTAGCCCAAAGTGCAACGACAGAATACAGCGTGACAGTCACCGACGGCAAAGGATGCCAAGCGACGGCAGAAGCACAGTAACCGTTCATCCACTACCAACAGCCAATATAGCTGGAGACAACGAAATCTGCCTTGGTGGACATACAACGTTGACAGCGACTGGCGGCACCTCATACCTATGGAGCAATGGCGAGACCACCAACTGGATCACGGTTATCCCAAGTGCAACGACAGAATACAGCGTGACAGTCACCGGACGGTGGCAATAACGCGCGCGACAGCAGTTTACCACAAAGGCCGTTCATCCGACACGCCGATGCCAGCAGGCGCCGGTGATGCCGGAAAATTCACGCTTGAGGGCAGGCGAACAACAGCAACATGGCGCGCTCCGCCTATAAGGTGAAGAAACCATACCGTAACTGGAGCCCGCTGGTTACCTATATGGCAACGACAGAAATCGGTTATGCGACAAATCACTGGCCGCAGGCGCCAGTAAGCGACGGCAGTTTATACAGTAACTGTTCACCCGCTACTAACAGCCAATATAGCTGGAGACAATGGAAATCTGCCTTGGCGGACATACAACATTGACAGCGACTGGCGGCACCTCATACCTATGGAGCAATGGCGAGACCACCAACTGGATCACGGTTAGCCCAAGTGCAACGACAGAATACAGCGTGACAGTCACCGACGGCAAAGGATGCCAAGCGACGGCAGCATACACAGTAACCGTTCATCCACTATCATCAGCCACTATCGCTGGAGACAACGAAATCTGCCTTGGTGGACATACAACGTTGACAGCGACAGGCGGCACCTCATACCTATGGAGCAATGGCGAGACCACAACGAACATCACGGTTAGCCCAGATGCAACGACAGAATACAGGAGCAGTCACCGACGGCAATGGATGCCAAGCGACAGCAGCATACACAGTGACTGTCCATCCACTACTGACAGCCAATATAGCTGGAGACAACGAAATCCACTGGCGTACAGACAACATTGACAGCGACTGGTTGGCGGCACATCTGGCATATGGAGCAATGGCGAGACCACCAACTGGATCACGGTTAGCCCAAGTGCAACAACAGAATACAGCGTGACAGTAACGGACGGCAAAGGATGCCAAGCGACGGCAGCTTATACAGTAACTGTTCACCCGCTACCGACAGCGAATATAGCAGGAGACAATGAAATCTGCTTGGGTGGACATACAACGTTGACAGCGACTGGCGGCACCTCATACCTATGGAGCAATGGCGAGACCACCAACCGGATTACGGTTAGCCCGCGCAACGACAGAATACAGTGTGACAGTGCACTCGACGGCATGGATGCCAGCGACATCAGCTTACACAGTAACAGTCCATCCGCTACTGACAGCCAATATAGCTGGAGACAAACGAAATCTGCCTTGGCGTACAGACAACATTGACAGCGACTGGCGGCACATCTTATATATGAGCAAATGGCGAGACCACCAACTTATCACGGTTAGCCCCAAGTGCAACAACAGAATACAGCGTGACAGTAACGGACGGCAAGGATGCCAAGCGACGGCAGCTTAAAAGTAACCGTTCACCCGCTACCGGACAGCGAATATAGCTGGAGACAATGAAATCTGCTTGGGTGGACATACAACGTTGACAGCGACTGGCGGCACCTCATACCTATGGAACAATGGCGAGACCACTAACTGGATCACGGTTAGCCCAAGTGCAACAACAGAATACAGCGTGACAGTAACGGACGGTAAAGGATGCCAAGCGACGGCAGCTTATACAGTAACTGTTCGCAACGCTACCGACAGCGAATATAGCTGGAGACAATGAAATCTGCTTGGGTGGACATACAACGTTGACAGCGACTGGCGGCACCTCATACCTATGGAACAATGGCGAGACCACCAACTGGATCACGGTTAGCCCAAGTGCAACGACAGAATACAGTGTGACAGTAACGGATGCGTGACAAGCGACGGCAGCTTACACAGTGATCAATGTCCATCCACTACCAACAGCCAATATAGCTGGAGACAATGAAATCTGCTTGGGTGGACAGACAACATTGACAGCCACAGGTGGCACCTCATACCTATGGAGCAATGGCGAGACCACCAACTGGATCACGGTGGTTAGCCCAAGTGCAACGACAGAATACAGCGTGACAGTCACCGACGGCAAAGGATGCCGGGCGACGGCAGCTTATACAGTAACCGTTCACCCGCTACCGACAGCGAATATAGCTGGAGACAATGAAATCTGCTTTGGTGGACATACAACGTTGACAGCGACTCCGGCGGCACCTCATACCTATGGAGCAATGGCGACACCACAACGAACATCACGGTTAGCCCAAGTGCAACGACAGAATACAGCGTGACAGTAACGGACGGCAATGGATGCCAAGCGACGGCAGCTTACACAGTGACTGTCCATCCACTACCGACAGCGAATATAGCGGAGACAATGAAATCTGCTTGGGTGGACATACAACGTTGACAGCGACTGGCGGCACCTCATACCTATGGAGCAATGGCGAGACCACCAACTGGATTACGGTTAGCCCAAGTGCAACGACAGAATACAGTGTGACAGTAACGGACGGCAATGGATGCCAAGCGACATCAGCTTACACAGTAACAGTCCATCCGCTACCGACAGCCAATATAGCTGGAGACAACGAAATCTGCCTTGGCGTACAGACAACATTGACAGCGACTGGCGGCACATCTTATATATGGAGCAATGGCGAGACCACCAACTGGATCACGGTTAGCCCAAGTGCAACGACAGAATACAGCGTGACAGTAACGGACGGCAAAGGATGCCAAGCGACGGCAGCTTATACAGTAACTGTTCACCCGCTACCGACAGCGAATATAGCTGGAGACAATGAAATCTGCTTGGGTGGACATACAACGTTGACAGCGACTGGCGGCACCTCATACCTATGGAACAATGGCGAGACCACCAACTGGATCACGGTTAGCCCAAGTGCAACGACAGAATACAGCGTGACAGTAACGGACGGCAATGGATGCCAAGCGACGGCAGCTTACACAGTGACTGTCCATCCACTACCAACAGCCAATATAGCTGGAGACAATGAAATCTGCTTGGGTGGACAGACAATATTGACAGCGACTGGCGGCGCATCTTATGTATGGAGCAATGGCGAGACCACAACGAACATCACGGTTAGCCCAAGTGCAACGACAGAATACAGCGTGACAGTCACCGACGGCAATGGATGCCAAGCGACAGCACCATACACAGTGACTGTCCATCCACTACCGACAGCGAATATAGCTGGAGACACAATGAAATCTGCTTGGTGGACATACAACGTTGACAGCGACAGGCGGCACATTTTATGTATGGAGCAATGGAGAAACCACCAACTGGATCACGGTTAGCCCAAGTGCAACGACAGAATACAGCGTGACAGTCACCGACGGCAATGGATGCCAAGCGACAGCAGCATACAGTGACTGTCCATCCACTACCAACAGCGAATATAGCAGGTAGTGACAAAGTATGTAATGGTACTTCATTGACATTGACTGCCACAGGTGGGCAGACCCCATATATGGAGTAACGGGTTGACAGCATCTACAATAACTGTTACTCCAAATATCACGACTTATGTTGTTACTGTATCGAATGCAAATAATTGTACTTCAACAACTTCCCATAGTGTGATGGTCAAACCTAAGCCAGAAGTCAATGTTGCAGGTCCAGATAGAATATGTAATGGATCCAGTACATTTATTGTGGTCAATGGTCAAAGTACCAATGAATGTCCTGGTGTTTGCGATGTGGATCAACCGACAGTATTAGTATTTTGGGATTTGGAAGCATGTCATTCTGTCATGAATCTTGGAACCCACATGGATTATTCAGAGTTTGTGCCAGTAATCAATAAGCAGAATTGTACCAATGTTACAGCGGGAAATGTACATAGGCTAAATCAATATAAACATTCATGCACACCAGGCCATGATGGTAATATTGGTATGTGTATTGGCACACAACGGTATTGTAATCCTTCCAAATTGGATTATGGTCAAGCTTTAAGATTTGAAGTAACTATCAATCCTGGTCAAACTGGTCAAATAACTGGATTAAGTTTTTATGAACAATCACCATTGAATTACCAATTTGTTAATGGAGCAAGTGGTTTGAATGATTATGCAACTAAGTATTTGATAAGAGTTTCAAAAGGTGGAAAATACATCTTCTACAGAGATGAAATAGCAACCAACCGATCTTGGGGATTGGAGCAATTTGATTTTTCAAATAATCCACTTTTCAAATCAAATGCTGCTGCAACCTATTTATTTGAATTAATACCTTATTGCCCTATCAATAATGGAGCTAATGAATCTATTTGGGATATTGATGATATTAAAGTTTTAGGTGGATGTTGTAATTCCAATACTCCTGAAGTGATGACTTATTTATGGTCAAATGACAAACTGCTTCGTCTATTATTGTCAATCCATTCCAATACGACATACACCGTCACCGACCGACTGTTGTGGTTGTACCAATGTTGAATCTCATACTGTAAAAGTATCTTCCATCAATGCAAATTTGGGTGATGATAGAATGATAAATCTTGGACAATCAGTCACTTTAACACCTCAAATCACTGGACAAGGTGTGTGTGATGCATCCAATCCTTCTGCCAATACTATACAGTATTTGTGGAATACTGGTCAAACGACATCATCTATCGTAGTGACTCCGTTTGAATCAACATTTTATAGAGTGACAGTAACTGATTGCTTTGAATGTACTGATACTGAAAGTGTTACTATACATATTAATATGAACACACCGATGGTGATGTTTCCAAATCCATCAAATGGAACCATCAATATTGTATCTGATAGTGACCTTGAGAGTAATACTTCAATTAGATTGTATGCTGTTAATGGTACTATTGTTATTGACAATAATGTTGAAATCACCAAACATTCACAACGGAAAATTTCGGCAAATCTGTCTTCAAATCTTCCAAATGGAGTGTACATCTTAGAGTTTAAAAACGGAGATCAAGTCTTTAGAGAGAAGTTGATCATTCACAATAAGTAAACCAAACAAAAGAGGCTGTCTAATTAGGCAGCCTCTTTGTTTTATTATAGTACGTTTCTTCAATTCAAAGGTTATTGAGAAATATTCAAATCGACTTACGATTAGTTTGTTTACTCTTTCAATCATTTTACCGTACCTTTGACCCAATTTTTATGACATCATCTTATGTTCCTTTATCCGAAAGATATAAAAGAAAAGCTAGAGTTTTCTAAAATAATTGAATTTGTAAGTGCTGAATGTCTGTCAGAAATGGGAAAAGATTATTTTCACAGTATTGTAATTTTGGATAATATTGCAGATATCGAAAGACACATTAATGAGACAGAAGAATATAAAAAGTCCATCGAAAGAGGAGAAAACATTCCAATATCATCATTCGAAAGTATCTCTAAGGATATTGATTTGGTAAGGAAAGAAGGCTATGTTTTAGACATTGAAAGCATTAAAAATATATACAAAATTGTAACAATTGGTATTGATTTGATTACTTTTTTTTCAGATACTGAAAAAGTAAATTTTAATCCATTACTGCATGGTGTTGTTTCTAATATCATAATTGATAGGGCTTTGATCAATGAGATTGACCGAGTTTTGGATGAAGAAGGAGAAGTTCGTCCCAATGCATCTGATGAATTAATGCGTATTTCTAAAGCCATCAAATCAAAAGAGCGCGAATTAGACCGTGTATTTAACGATGTGTTAGAGCAGATGAAAAGCAAGGGCTACTTGGTAGATACATTAGAAAGTTTGCGCAATGGTAGGCGAGTACTCACCGTGGCAGTTGAGCACAAGAGAAAAATATTGGGTATCATTCATAATGAATCATCTACGGGCAAGACTGTCTATATAGAGCCTGAACATGTTGTGTTACTCAATCATGATGTATATAATTTGTATGCTGAAAGACGACATGAAATTTACAAAATCTTAAGGGCACTGTGTGCTTTCATAAGACCTTATGCTGATGCTTTGCTTGTCATTCAACACACTTTGATCAAAATAGACACAATAAGAGCCAAGGCTAGATTTGCTTATAGGTTGAATGCAAAGAAGCCATATATCCAAGCTAAACCTACTTTTGGTTTTAAAACAGCATATAATCCTGTGTTGATAGTGAAAAACGAGTCAACGTCAACACCTGTTATTCCTTTTGATCTAGAATTGCACGGTAACAATCGCATTTTAGTATTGAGTGGCCCGAATGCTGGAGGAAAATCTGTAGCTTTAAAATCTGTGGGACTTCTTCAGCTTATGTTGCAGGCTGGTTTTTTGGTGACAGCAGATGAAAATTCAAAATTTGGTATTTTCAAAAAGTTGTTTGTGGACATTGGTGACCAACAATCATTGGAAGACGATTTAAGCACTTACTCTTCTCATCTTCATAATATGAAAATCACCACAGAAGAAGCAGATAGAGACACTTTAATACTGATAGATGAGTTTGGATCTGGTACTGATCCTAAGATTGGAGGGTCTATAGCTGAGGCCATTTTAAATAACTTAAATCATAAGAAGGTATTTGGAGTCATCACAACTCACTATTCAAACCTAAAATTTTTTGCTTTCAAAGCCCATGGTATTGTAAATGGATCCATGGAATTTGACAAACTTCATCTCTTGCCAACATTTAGAATGCATATAGGCAAACCAGGTAGTTCTTTTGCTTATGAAATAGCAGAGAAAATTGGATTAAGCCATGAAATCGTTGCGTACGCTCAACAAAAAACTGGTAAGAATGAAAAGGCAATTGACGAAATATTGATAACACTCATGTCAGAGCAAAAAGAATATGAAACAAAATTGGCATCTTTGATTGAGAAACAGGACAGGCTCGACAAGCTTATACAAACATACGAATCGATGAACTCTGATTTGGAAATAAGGCGTAAAAAAATAAAACTACAGACTAAAGAAAATCAAGCTATCTCTGTGATGGACCAAAATAAGGAAATGCAAAAAATCCTGAAGGAAATCAGACACTCCAAAGACGAAGAGAAGGCATTGCAGGCTGCTATTTCTCTCAAAAAACAACAAGAAGTAGCGCTGAAAGAGGTAGAAGCGCTGAAAATGGAGGTTTTTGCAAAAGAGATCAGCTTATCTACAGAAAAGCTGAATGTAGGCTCGTATGTGCGTATGAGAAATGGTACATCAACTGGCGAAATATTGAACATTGACAAAAACATGGCTGAAATCCAAATGGGATTCATCAAACTGAAAGTTCCAATCATTGAATTGGTTGGTATTAAAGAGCCAATAGACTTAAAAAAGAAAAGTATTCAAACTTTAATTGACAGAAATACACCCATCGACACTAAAATTGACATAAGAGAATACACCAAAAGTGATGCTTTACAAATGTTGCAAAATTTTATGGATAAGGCATTGCTAAATAATGTACACGAACTGAAGATAATACACGGTATAGGAACTGGTGTCATGAAAAATGAAGTCCGTAAATTGCTCAAACAATATAAAGACATCAAAGAAATATGGCATCCAGAGCCAGAACAAGGTGGTTTGGGTGTGACATGGGTTAGGTTTTAGCATGTTTAATTTGAATACACAAGATGATAATTTTTGCTTGTAAGTGTTAAAATTGATCAAATCGCCAACGCATCCTATTTTGAGATCGTTATATAGTAAATTCAATAACATTTTATCATGAAATATGTAATATTAACAGCAGTCATTATATCTATGTTTTCCTGCTCAAAAGGTTCAAACAACAATTGCCAAACAATCAATTTTAATGATAAATTTCAGGCTAAAGTTGGTGAAAAATATTGTGTGAATGACGAGAATAGCATGACAATCAAATCTATAGATAATCAGCTATGCCCCTGTTTTGCTGATTGTTTTTGGGAGGGAGAATTTATTTTAGATTTGGAAATAATCGCCGAAGGGAAGCAATACTCATATCAACTTGGGACTTCAAGTGCTACTCCAGATATACAACCATTCGAAGACTTTAAAGTTAAGTTTTTGAAAATTTCTCCTGATACATGTGATTTTGAAATTCAAAAAGACTTTAGAGTGGATTTGGTATTAGAAAGATAATAGTCACCTTCAGAGCCAAAATGTATCTTACTTTGAGAGGGATTTAAGTTGTTGAGCATGGTAAATAGTGTTAATATCAATATCATGAGATGTCTTGCAAAATATAACACTATTTTTATCATGAACCCTTGGATAAGATTATTACCATATATACCTATTGCTACCATGATAAACACTAAATTTGCCTTTTGTAATACTATCAACCAATGAATACTAACCAATTAATAGAGTGTGTACCCAACTTCAGTGAGGGTCGAAACTTGAACATCATCAAGCAAATAACAGATGAAATAGAGAAAGTAGAAGGTGTCAGACTGCTTGATGTAGATCCTGGCAAAGCGACTAATAGAACAGTTGTCACATTTGTTGGCCATCCGCAAGCTGTAGTTGATGCTGCTTACTTGGCTATCAAGAAGGCGGCTGAGTTGATAGATATGTCAAAACACACAGGAGAGCATCCACGCATGGGAGCTACTGATGTATGTCCGCTCATACCTATCTCAGGCATTACGATGGAGGAGACAGCGGCATACGCTCATCAACTGGGAAAAAAAGTAGGAGAAACACTACAAATCCCAGTATTCATGTACGAATCAGCTGCAACTAAACCCGACAGAAAAAATTTGGCCATCATTCGTGCTGGCGAATACGAAGGTATGGCTGCAAAACTCCAAGATCCCAATTGGTTTCCTGATTATGGTACTAATACATTCAACGAAAAAGCTGGAGCAACCGTCATTGGTGCAAGAGACTTTTTAGTGGCGTATAATGTCAACCTTAATACCACATCTGTTCGCAGAGCCAACTCTGTTGCCTTTGATGTGCGAGAAAATGGTAGGATAAAAACAGATACTAAAGGTAAGAATATCTTGGATGAAAATGGAGAAGCTATACGAATACCTGGTGCTTGCAAGTCTGTCAAAGCAATTGGTTGGTATATAGATGAGTATGGCATAGCTCAGATATCTATGAATCTCACCAATATACAAGAGACGCCGCTCCACATAGCATTTGATGAATGTTGCAAAAGTGCTCAAGCCAGAGGCTTAAGAGTGACAGGCTCTGAATTGGTAGGATTAGTACCCAAGTCAGTATTGGTAGATGCGGGCAAATACTTCTTAAAAAAACAGAAAAGATCATCAGGTGTATCAGAGAGAGAGTTGATCCACATTGCAGTGCGTACTCTTGGATTGGACGAATTAGCGCCATTTGATCCTACTGTAAAGGTGATAGAATACTTGTTGGAAGAAAAATCTGCTAACAAATTGGTGGATAAAACGTTGGTTGAATTTGCAAACGAAACAGCATCAGAAAGTCCGGCTCCTGGTGGTGGCAGCATCTCCGCTTATGTTGGAGCCTTGGGTGTATCTTTAGGAACGATGGTGGCAAACTTAAGCTCCCACAAAGTAGGATGGGATGATCGTATTGATTTCTTTTCTGATCATGCAGTAAAAGGACAGGCACTCAAAGATCAATTACTGTCATTGGTAGATGCTGATACTCAGGCATTTAATAAGATTATGGACGCATTAAAAATGCCAAAAGCCACAGAAAACGAAAAGGAAGCACGCAAAGCAGCGATGCACTCAGCCACTATTGGTGCCATCGAGGTACCTCTCAAGGTAATGAACGTGGCATTTGAGTCTATGGAATTATTGCGCCAAATGGCTGAAAATGGCAATCCAAACTCAGTATCAGATGCTGGTGTTGGTGCACTTTGTGCTCGTACGGCCGTAGAAGGTGCTGCACTCAATGTACGGATCAATTGCAGTGGATTTGATGATGTCGATTTTGTTAATGAAGCACTATCAAAGGCAGATTCTACACTCATACAAGCAAAAGTGATGGAAAAAGAAATCATCGAAATAGTGGAGAAATTGATCAAATGATGTGATTATACTGCTAATTTAAATTATCGTTCAAGATATTTAAAATTTTTAATGAGTTATTTGCCAGTTATGAATTGGCATAGCGCTTTTGCTTTGGATTTGTTAAAATAGCAAGATAAACAGATATTACACCTTTCTTCCTCTTGGTACCTCAGAAGTGACTTTGGTACTTTTTGTTTTTGAAATATCCACCATCAAATATGCAAAAGCACTCTCAGCACTTGTTCGATAGACTTGATTACCATAAGTAACTTTGCCATATCGTCTATCCCATTCCTTAGCCAAGAGTACATATCGCTCGCCCACTTTTTCTGATGGTCCAAAAATCAAGTACTTACTGTCGTCATTTGGATCAAAACTGATAGCATATTGCTTCTTTTGAGGAGAAAATAAATAAACTCCCGGTGTTCCTCTCTTGATGATGACTTCTTCGACTTCCCGCCCATTGACCATTTTGATTTTGCCATTGGTGACCACAGATTCCCCTTTGGAGATGTCTCGCCATAATACTATGTCATTGGATACATAAAATTGTACTTTGCTGAGTGATGCATCGTCCCATTTGGAATTATCGTGTATATCTCTAGTATAATAACTGTACGTTGGTGCACAAGAAGCCAAGCTTACCACTACTAATAAATAAAGAAAATGTCTCATGATATTAAAATTTGATACCAATATAATGATAAAATAGCGACAAAGTGATCAACCTTAAGAAATCTTAACACTCACTTTAACTTTTCTGTAAAAGAAAAACATGCTAAAAGGGCATAAAATAAACGTCAAATGTTAAAGTTTTGGGCTCGAACACACTTTTGTAAATTATTTTCGTTCTAATAGAAGATAAGCGTATATCTTTGTTTAAAATATTGAAATTCTTAACTTTAAAATTTGTTTGACATGAAAATTTTTCATCTTTTATCGTCCTTGGCACTTATTTTTTTCTTGGCATCTTGTAGCAAAGACCTCGAAGTAATCAATACATACTATAGTGAAGAAGAAAACGCTATATTATCAAAATACTTGAAACTGCCAGCGACGCCTTATGATTATAAACTCAATTATCCAAAATACATCAATTCAAGTGTAAATACCAATATTGACTACAATAAGGCTACGCTTGGTAGAGTACTGTTTTATGATTTGAATCTTTCATCAGATAGATCAGTTTCATGCGCATCATGTCATAAACAAGAGTTGGCATTTTCTGACAATGTAGCATTATCTCCAGGTGCTGAAGGTAAGGTAACAGGACGTAACTCACTGGCATTAGGTTCAGTGATCAATTTCAGACTATATTATGGTGCAGAAGTAGGCAATGGTATTCCATTTTTCTGGGACAATTCGGCTATGACCATCCAAGAGCAAAGCGAAATGACATTGGCCAATCCTAACGAAATGAATATGCATATCTCCGAAGTAGTCGATAGGGTCAATAATTTGGAATATTACAAACCATTGATAGATAAGGCATACAATAGCAAAACTGCATCATCGCAAAATGTATTGGATGCCATAGCAGAATTTACAAACTCTATCACTAACTATGAAACAAAATTTGATAAAGCTATCGACCAAAGTGGAAGATTCTATAGTGGAAATGAGTATTTGGATGATCTTTCTTCAAAAGAAAATGAAGGTAAAACCATCTATATGCAAAAATGTGCTTCTTGTCATGGTATTGCAGCTGGCAGACCTGGTAAGACAGAAGGTAACAATGGCTTGTATGCCAATTATACTGATTTGGGAATTGGTAAAAAACAAGGTGGCTTGGCAAGATTCAAGATACCTACACTACGCAATATAACACTGACTGCTCCGTATATGCATGATGGTAGTTTGGCCACCTTGGATGATGTGTTGGATCATTATAGTGCAAATATTAAGCCCTATGCAGGATTAGATTATTCGTTAATCGGATCAAATGGTGCACCTGTAAAAATGAATTTCTCTCAAGGTCAAAGAGAAGCTCTAAAAGCATTTTTGTTGACCATGACGGATGAGAAAGTAACCACAGATGTTAAATTTTCTGACCCATTTATAAGATAATATAGCAAGGGAAAGATATGAGGTGGATGGTGATTTTTTTACCTGTGTGTGTATTGATACAAACAGGTTGTAAGGTAAATCGTGCTTATACCAATGGTCAAGAAGGATTAGAGACGACTTATAAAGCTAAGCAAGTTACGGCTCAAGTTGATGTTTTTGATGCAGGTATGGCAACAGGTATGCATGCATCCATCAATTACAGTCCCTTGAATAAATTGGGTGTATTTTATGATCTCAAAGCGGCATATTTCCAGCATCAATATCATACGATAGGTATCGGTTATTACTTGTCAAATTACAAAAAATACGAATTGACCGTTCCGAAATTGTCAATAACAAATATTGAAATAGGAAGACATCTTGATTTTTATGGTGGCATGTCTTATGGTTTTACAAAAGATGCCAATGTGCCATTAGCACCAGATTACACATCATTTCCAATCATCAATTATTCTTACGATCTGAATTATTTTGGTAGAAGATATTTTTTGCAAATGGGCGGCCATGTCAAATCAAAATTTATTTCTTTTGATGGTATCTTGCGTCAAGTATGGCTAGATCCTGACAAAATAGAAATTTATGGATTAGGACCAGACAATCATTTTGATCCTGCAGATGATTTTTTGCCTAATGGAAGACGATCCTATACAGAATTTGCTTTCAAGATGAATTTTATCAGCTATTTCAAACCATTTTATCTTGGTTTTGTGATGAGGTCTGGTAAGGATGGCAATTTTACGACTGGTGCATTTTCTCCATCCATTGTATTTTTAGGCATCAATACTGATATTTATCATTTTTTTTCGAAAAATGCCAAGAAGAGGACAGACTTGGAGTATAATTATCAAGAATGAATCGTGGTAATTTGAAATTTAAAACATCCATATTGTCTCTGATCGCGATTGTCATACTATTTGTGATAGCTTGTAGTGTGGCCAAGGACTATAATTTCAGACAAATGTATGCCGACCACAACCAGCTTATCCATGATATAGAAAATAGACAAGAAAAGCCATTTTTGAAAGTACACCTAAAAAATGGTGGTGTTTTTATCATGCAAGATAATTGGGTTTTTGATTCTACAGGTATGGTCGTCATCGGCGAAGGCCAAATGTATGATTTTACTCGTCAAGAGGCTTTGACCAAAAAAATGGAGATCCATGCAGATACGGTCGCATTGTATGAAACCAATAGAAAAATTGCATCAAATAAAGGAGATCGAGTGACCAGTATGGCGATATTGACAGCCTTGGATCTCATTTTGGGGTTGGTTTGTATCTCTCAACCCAAGGCTTGTTTTGGTTCATGCCCTACATTTTACTTAAATACCAATCAAAATAATGCCTTGCCAAATGCCGAGTCATTTTCGAATGCTATATCGCCATCTTTGGCATATTGTGATATTGATGACCTTCAAAAGACAGCCAAAGGAGAAGAGAAATTGATAATGACTATGCTCAATGAGGCATTAGAGACACATGTGGTGAAGCAGGCAGATATCATAGCAGTACCAAAACACAAGAATCAATCAGTGTATCTCAGTTCCGATGAAGAGTTTTATACTGCATCACTTGCTGGCAAATTGATCTCTGCCGCAGGACCAGAAGGAAATATCAAAGCGGAGATAGTTCAGAAGGATGGCATTGAACGGTTTAGCCTTGCAGATCAAGCAGCTCTTGTGACCAAAGAGACCATATATTTAACATTTGATGGGCACGATATCACCAATCCAGGCTTAGCGATTACTTTCAGACAGACCATGATGACTACTTATGCATTGTATAGCGCTTTGGGTTATATGGGCGATGAAGTAGGTGATATTTTTGCTAAAATGGAGACATCCAAAGAGATAAATACTAATATGAAGTCTATGTTTTATAAGGCTTTAGGAGGTATAGAGGTGTATTCAAAGCAAGATAACAATCATTGGAAATATGAAGGTGAGGTATATGAAACTGGTCCAATAGCCCGCAACCATGAATTGGTAAACTTGCAAAATGCAAAGCTAAAAGATGGTAAATGGCATATCAAGTTGGTACTCAATAAAGGCTTATGGAGATTGGACTGTGTAAATATGGTGAATGTTGATAAAAAAGTAAAAGGCGTAATAATATCTCCCTCTGCGATTACAAAGAATAATATTGAAAAAGCTACATTTAATGGTTCAAAGTACAAGGGTGATGAATTTATCATCTCTATGCCAGGTGATAGATTTGTATATGAGTACACTATTCCAGCGTGTAGTGACGACAATGATTATCAAATATTTTTGAGTGCAGATGGATATTATTTGGAGTGGATGAGGGCATCATGGCTGAAAGACAAAAATTTGAAAGAGCTCTACAGAATTACCCACAATCCAGTAGAATGGTTGAATGACGAAACCACAAATTATAAAAAATACGAAGCTGAAATGGAACAACAATTTTGGAATTCGAGGTGGACGCAAAAATACAAATCTTATGAAGAGCTTTGACAGCTGTTATATTTTACTATTTTTTAGTATTTTTATTTTGAATGGTTGTGCCACAAAAATTCCTGTTGTCAATGATCTAAAATCTTATCACGAGAGTCCTTATGGCGGATATATTGAAGTAAGAGTGCAAGGAGTACAAGATATTTTAAAATTTAAGGGTGAGTTAATTTCTGTAGATTCAAAAAAAATTATTGTAAGAACATTGCAAATACCCAATGATATCCGACCATTTGCTGTCAAAGACATCATTTCATACAAGATTTATTTTGCTTCTGAAAAATCAGGTGGAATGGAAGGCTTTTTTATATTTAATAGTTTGGCTACATTGACACATGGATATTTTCTATTGGTGACAGCTCCTGCCAATCTTGGGATCATGTCTATCATTCAAAGCAATAAAAATAAGAATTTGAGTTTTTCATCCAAAGAAATACCCATCAATCAGCTATACAAGTTTGCAAGATTCCCTAATGGATTACCTCCAAATATCACAATTCACAACCTGAAAAACCTGATCAAATAACGGCTAAAAGGCATTGATTATCTGGACAAATTCAGTTGCATTGAGAGAAGCGCCACCTACCAAACCTCCATCTACATCAGGATTAGCAAATAGCTCCTTGGCATTGGATCCTTTTACAGATCCACCATACAAGATACTAGTACTGTCTGCTACGCGCTTGCCATATTGTTTTTGTAACATTGACCTAATAGCTGCGTGCATTTCTTGGGCTTGCTCAGGAGTGGCTGTCTCGCCAGTACCAATGGCCCAAATAGGTTCGTAAGCGATCACAATATTTTTCATCTCGTTGGCATCCAACTGGAAAAGGGATTCTGTCAGTTGATTTTTGACATGCTGAATATGGCTTCCTGCCTTTCTTATATCTAGCGCCTCGCCACAGCAAAATATCACCTTAAGTCCTGCATCGAGGGCTGCTCTCAATTTTAGTCCCAAAAGTTCATTGCTTTCATGATTGTACTCTCTGCGCTCAGAGTGACCCAATATCACGTATGGTATTTTTGCTGCAGACAGCGTAGTAGGAGAGATTTCGCCAGTATAAGCACCTGAGTTTTTATGATGACAATTTTGTGCAGATAAAAGCACTTTGCTACTTGCTTTCAGTTTTTTTGAAATAGGATATAGATGGGTAAATGGTACACCCAAAATAGTAATAACATTTTTGTCCCTCTCTGCCGTAGCTACAGCTTGAGCGAGCGCTATTCCTTCTTCTATTGTGGTATTCATTTTCCAATTTCCAGCAACAATGTTCTTTCTTGCCATGATGATATTTTTTGAAGCGTAAAAGTAAAAATATTTTGAATGCTAAAGTCGTTTTACTGACATTTATAACTGATATACGAGCTCTTAGATAAAAATATAAGACAAGTACGATTTAATTATGTAATTTTGCACCGTTTTTTTAAAAAACCGAATGTATGAGATTTCTCTTCCAAAGTGTGGTAGTATTACTTATTGTTGTATTTTTTTCTGCTTGCTCCAATGAATTTCAAATCACAGAGAAAGCTACCGAAATACCTGTGGTGTACGGCATCTTGTCTGCACAAGATACAGCAACATACATAAGGGTAGAACGAGCTTTTATAGACGAGAGCTTACCTGCAGCAACACTTGCTAAAAATCCTGATAGCTTATATTTTGATAATATAAGTGTCAGCCTTATCAACACTGCAAACAATACGACAAGTACATTAAAACGAGTTGATGGCAACACTGAAGGATATAAGAGAGCACAAGGCACTTTTGCAGATGCACCCAATTATCTTTTCAAAATCAAAAGAAGTGAGTTGACCTTAAAGAAAGGAGTTGTTTATAAGCTACTCGTATCCAAAAATGATGGTAAAGTATTGACAGAATCATCAGCCAAAGTGTTATCTCCACTTGATGACTCTAACAATGATGTCAATCTACCTTTAATAAGTGCTCCTTTGAGTTTCAGTTATAATGGTGATTTTAAAGTTTCTTGGTACCCTGATGCAGATGCTGTGATCCACGATGTGATAATGACTTTCAACTATGATGAAACCAAAGATGGTGCGACGGAAGAAAAGTCTGTCCAATGGAAATTAGCTACCAATTATACCATTCAAACGGGATCAGCTGGGAGCTATATTTTATCCATTAAAGGAAGGAATTTTTACCAATTTTTGGCAGGAGCGCTTGAGCCTAATAGCGCCACCAATCAGGTGTCTAGGATATTTAAAGATGCAAGCCTTAAAATCATATCAGGAGGCAAGCCTATCAAGGATTACATCAGTATTGGCTTGGCCAATATAGGTATCACATCGAGTGGTGAGATACCAGTATATACTAATCTAAGCAATGATGCGAGAGGTATATTCTCATCAAAAACCGAATACCTTAGGACTGGTATGATACTAAATAAAGTAACATTGGATTCGCTGGCTGGCGGTATTTATACTAAAAATTTGAATTTCAAATAAGTCGGGATTGACATCAAGTCATAACTAAGGTTGTACAATTCAAATCATTATACATCTTTACTGACGAACTGTCAGGCAAAACGGACGTAATTACATAAAATCTTCCTTTTTTGGCAGCATCAAGCCAATAAACTGTGCGATTTCTGCATTGGCACGCAGATTGACTATATACTTATAACAATTAAAATCTTTTAAAAAAAATAAAAAAATAAATATGGGTAAAATAATAGGTATAGACTTAGGAACCACCAACTCTTGCGTAGCTGTGATGGAGGGCAATGAGCCAGTTGTCATAGCTAATGAAGAGGGCAGACGGACTACACCGTCAATAGTTGCATTTTTGGACAATGGCGAAAGAAAAATCGGCGATCCTGCCAAAAGACAAGCCATCACCAATCCTACCAGAACTATAGCTTCGATCAAAAGATTTATGGGCAATAGATTTAGTGAAGTAGGAAAAGAAGCTGCTAGAGTAGCATACAAGACATCGAGAGGCGATAATGATACTGTAAGAGTAGATATCGATGGCAGACATTATACTCCACAAGAAATCTCAGCGATGATCTTGCAAAAAATGAAGAAGACAGCTGAAGATTTCTTGGGTCAAGAAGTAACCGAAGCAGTCATCACTGTA